>JAFGDP010000123.1 GCA_016932075.1 Chitinispirillaceae bacterium
GCCCGACAGCACCGCCCCCGACAGCACCGGAACCCCACCGGATTCGGGCGGACTCGGGCAGCGCGGCAGCGCCGGCGGCGCGCTTGAACTGTCGATCTCCCTTCCCGCCGACCAATCGGTCGTCACGCAGTCTCCGGTCCTTGTCAGAGGAAGGACCTCCCGCGGTGCCTTGGTGACGCTGGCCGGCAAGGAAGCGGCGGTCGCGGCCGACGGATCGTTCTCTGATTTCGTGGAGATGCAGCCCGGCAATAATACCATTCAGGTAGCGGCCATGCGCGGCGAAGAGGTGACGAATCTCGCACTTGCCATTACCTATCAGCCGCCGCTCTTCCTCAACGTGACGAACATAATAGACAATATGGTGGTGGTCGCACCAGAGCTCCAGCTTGAGATCGAACTCACCGAAGGCGCCGAATATTCGGTGAACGGCGTCAAGGGAGCGGCCAAGGTGACTTTGACACAGGGAAGAAACCAGATCGTGGTCACCGCATGGGACCGCTGGAACAACCGCACCGAAAAAACCTTTCTTGTTAACTACCGGCCCGTTACCGGGTTCGTGCTCGACGTCGCGGCACCCAGGGATAACGCCACGGTGACCGCTCCCATGATACCGGTGGTCGGCAGCACGTCGCCCGGAGCGCGCGTCACGGTCAACGGAATCCCGGCGGCCGTGAATCCCGGCGGGTTCTTCAGCACGCAGGTGCCGATCCCGGATGAGGCGCGGGACTATGTACTCACGGTGATTGCCCGGTCCAATGAGGGCGAGGAAAAAAGCGTGGAACGGACCGTAACCTATGCGCCGCCGCACAAGCCGCTCGACCTTGTCATTTCGTCACCGGCGCAGGGCCAGGTCATCAAACAGTCGTCAATCCACGTATCAGGAAAAACCAGTCCGGGCGCGACCGTTAAAATCAACGGCAGGCCGGCAGTGGTTTCGGGAACCGGCATTATTTCCATGGACCTGCAGGTGAGCGAAAAGGACATCGGCGGCTTTGACCTGGAGGTCATCGCATCCCGTGATGACAAGGAAATGACAAAAACCATTTCGGTCAAAGTCGATATCAATTCTCCGCAGATCAACACGAGCAAGCCCCGGATTCAGGTTACCGGGCTCGGAAGACAGGCGACGCGTACTGCCCAGCTCCCGCTCCAAATATTTGACCAGACCGCCGGCGACCAGGTCGCGGTCACGGTCACCAACAACGGCATTGCCGATAAATTCACCCTTGAAACAGGCGGCCGTGAAACAATCGTATTGAACGAAGGGAAAAACACGCTCCAGATAACGGCCCGCGACCTGGCCGGCAATCCGGCCGTGCCGGTACAATCCACCATTTACTATCTGCCCGGCCCCATGGAGATATCCGTTATCGAGCCGCCTGACAATCCGATCACCATCGATGACCTTCCGCCCTGGCCACGGGGCGCTGCGCAGTCCATGAAGGTGCGGTTCAGGCTCGAGATCAAGGACAACATCGGCACCGTACCCGAATCGATCAGGTACTGCCGCATCACCTCTTCGAGCGGCCAGACCGTGGTGCTCAAGAACGAGCGCAACTATTACTATTACGGCGACGTGCCGGTGGGCCGCGGCAACACGGTGTTCACCATTCAGGTCGAGGACTGGGCCGGAAACATCAAGCAGAGACGGGTTGAGGCGAGGATCGCGCAATAGGAGCAGTTATAAAGCGAGAGCGAGCCTGATACCATCTTCAACTTCCTGCACAACGGTTTCGGGAAGTTTCGATACACGTTCGACCAAGCTGCTTTTATCGATTGTCACTATCTGCGAAGCAACGACCACCGATTCCCTGTCCAAGCGGCTGATACGTTGAAGCAACAGCACATTTCCTGGCGCCTGAGCAAGACGAACTGTTGACGTTATCGCTGCAACAATGACCGTCGATATGGCGCTCCGGTTAAAATCATCTGATTGAAGAACGAGGACCGGACGCCTGTACCCGGGCTCGGATCCTTCCGGAATCGGCAGTTCCGCCCACCAGATCTCGCCGCGTTTAATCACCACACTCCTTTGCGTAATGTATTCATTTGCAATGTAACAAGCGTATCAGAAACACCGGCCTCTGATTGTTCTAATCCGCCATATACCTGATTCAATCGCTCGGTGACATCGCTGTGCGAGATATCATGCAAGTAGTGCGATACGGCATTTGAAAAAAAACGGCTTCGAGAAATGCCCATTTTCTTGGCGGCACGTTCCGATGATCTAAACAAGCGGTCGGGGATTGAAATTGCGGTCTTCATAGTAATAAGTATAACTCAGGTTATACTTCCCGGTCAATTGTTATGGCCAGCATACCGGTCAAAACGGAGAATATAACTCCTTCAGGCTTCCCAGCTCCCCATCCTTCTTCGACAGCACCGGGTATTCCACCGGCCACCGGATACCGATATCCGGATCATCCCATCTGATGCCGCTGTCATGCGCGGCTGAATAGGGCACATCCACCTTGTACTGCACCTCGCAATTTTCAGCAAGCGTGCAGAAACCATGCGCAAAACCGGCCGGCACGAACAGCATGAGAAAATTCTTTGCCGAAAGCTCGAATCCCTCCCATTTGCCGAACGTCGGCGATCCTTTACGCAGGTCAACAACCACGTCGAACACCGATCCGGCCGTCACCCTCACCAGCTTGTGTTGCGCAAACGGCGGCATTTGAAAGTGAAGGCCCCGCACCACCCCCTTCTGGACGGAGCGGGAATGGTTGTCCTGGACAAACACGGTCTCAATCCCGCCTTGTGCGAACTTGTCCCGCGCATAGCTCTCCACAAAAAAACCGCGGTGATCGCCGTGCACATCCGGTTTGACAAGGATCACGCCGGATAGTGTCGCGGGTGAGAATTCCATTTCAGGACTCGCTTCTATCGCTCAGTGCCGAGCGCGTGCAGATACTTGCCATATTCGTTCTTCTTCATGGGCGCGGCCAGCCGCACAACCTCTTTTTTTGAAATATACCCGAGCCGGTACGCGATCTCCTCGGGGCAGCTAACCTTGAGCCCCTGGCGCGCCTGGATCGTTGCGACAAACTCTGCCGCCTGCAGCATCGACTCATGGGTGCCGGTGTCAAGCCATGCGATACCGCGGCCGAGGGCCACCACCTGCAGCATGCCCATTTTCAAATACCTTCGGTTGAGGTCGGTGATCTCGAGCTCGCCGCGGTCGGAAGGCTTGAGCTCTGCCGCATAGTCTGCGACATGGTTATCGTAAAAGTACAGACCGGTAACGGCCAGGTTTGATCTCGGACTGGCAGGCTTCTCTTCAAGGCTTTTCGCTTTGCCATCAGATCCGACCTCCACCACGCCATACCGCTCCGGATCAGTCACCCGGTACGCAAAAATCGTTGCCCCGTCTTTCTGACATATGGCAGCTTGCAGGCTTTCCACCAGTCCGTGACCCCAGAAGATATTGTCGCCAAGAACGAGCGCAACACGGTCCTTTGCAATAAATTCCCTGCCGATGATGAACGCATGGGCCAGCCCTTCGGGCCTGGGCTGCTCTGCATAGGAAATCGACAGGCCCCACTGTGCCCCGCTGCCCAGAAGCCGCTTGAAATTCGGCGCGTCCTCAGGCGTCGTGATCACGAGAATGTCCCTGATCTTCGCAAGCATGAGGATCGAGAGCGGATAGTAGATCATGGGCTTGTCATACACCGGAATGAGCTGCTTTGAGACGCCGCGGGTAAGCGGATACAGCCGCGTTCCTGAACCTCCTGCGAGAATGATGCCTTTCATATCGCCGTCCCTTGGTGCAAGGTTTGCGCTGGCTTTTAAGAATGTCTAAATATACTTTTTCAGCAGTATGCCATTGAACAATCCCCTACCATCAATCTCCTTGTCTTCGTTAATAAAAGCAACAGAGCAGTTTTTCTCCTGCCTCGAAAAAGAAAAGGGATTTTCAGTTCATACGCTGAAGGCATACCGACAGGACCTTGACCAATTCAGGTTATTTCTCTGCAGTCAGGACACACCCCCGTCCCTTGAAAAGGCGATGGACAGGAAAATGTTGCGCGCATTCACCTTTTCCCTGAGCAGGAAAAAATTGCGGCCGCGTACCATTGCGCGCAAAATCGCTGCCGTAAAATCCTTTTCCCGCTTCTGTACGCGGCGGCATCTGGTAGGGCACAACGCGGCAAAACTCCTTTCCGCGCCGAAAATCGACAAGCCGCTCCCGGCCTTTCTCACCAGGACCCAGACGGACCGACTCTTACCCCCGCCACAGAACAGTCCTGCGGATGTGCTGCGGAACCACGCCATCATCGAGTTTTTCTACGGCAGCGGCATCAGGCTTTCTGAGCTGCAGGCGCTGACCATCGGTGCGATCGATACCCGTAACGCGACCGTGCGGGTCATGGGAAAAGGCCGCAAGGAGCGGATCGTGCCCCTGACCGCGACTGCGCTTTCTTCCATGGAACAGTACCTGAACAAACGCGCCGCTTCGCGCGCTCCCGATTCCCCGCTGTTCACGAGCAGCAAAGGCCGGCCCCTTTCCCGGCGACAGATCCAGCGCATCGTGAACAAGGAGCTTGCCCTGGTGAGCCAGCAGAAAAAGAGGAGCCCGCACGTGCTGCGCCACTCGTTCGCCACCCACCTCATGGACGCGGGGGCGGACATCCGGGCGGTCAAGGAACTCTTAGGCCACGCCTCGCTTGCCACCACCCAGATCTATACCCATGTTTCGCGGGAGCATCTGCTCAAGGCGTATAAGCAGGCGCATCCGAGGGCGGAAAAAACAAAGGAAGGACAATAATTTATCACATTTCCTGGATCATTCGGTCATACTCTGCATGCGAACCGATCCAGAACCATATCATATAGGTTTACCAAACCGGAAAATTATCGGGAATACCCTGTGCGTTCACTATGAAGAGGCGGCCGGGGAATGGGGGCTGGAAAGGCAAGGAACGGGAAGAGAATAGTCACCAGTCTGCACCCGTCTTCAAATCCAAATCCTCTACAAAGATCCCTCACGATCAGCATGCCGACAAAAAGACATAGACCTAAACTATCCTCCTTATTTGACTGACCCGCTTCCGTCATGATACCATTCAAACATCAATTCGCTCTTGGATCAAACATCGGGAGCGTGGTCACCTTTTCGAACGGAACCATCATGAAACGCACAGCGATCGCGATCCTGACCGTTTTTTTCTGCGGCATCCTCGCCTGCACCTCGTCAAAGAAAATGCTCGAACAGCACCATTACGACAGTGCGGTTGCAAAATCAACCAAGGCGCTCATGAAAAATCCCGGCAACAAGAAAGAGATCAATGTGCTGGCACAGGCATATACCCTTGCCAATGACCAGGACAGGCAGCGGATAAAATTCCTCAAGCAGAGCAAGGAACCGCAGGTATGGGAGGAGATTCACGAGCGCTACCTTCGGCTGAAAAACCGGCAGAACCTGGTACAGCCGCTCCCCCTCTCGGTCAAGAAACGCGTCAATGACGCGTACGTTGATTATGACCAGAATATCATCGAGGCAAAACGCAAGGCCGCAGACTATCTTTTCAGCGAAGGGACCGCGTTTCTTGCCAAGAACGACCGGTACAGCGCGCGGGAAGCGTATGACCGGTTCACGCGGGTCAAGCGGTACCTGCCTGCGTATGAAGGAATCGACGACAAAATCGATGCTGCCCGGGCACAGGCGTTTTCCTTTGTGCTGTTCAGAATCCAGAACAAATCCGGGAAATCGCTCTCACCGGCATTTGAAGAGGACCTGCTCAAGATCGGACTTACAGACCAGGACTACCAGTGGATCGCCTTCAACACGCGTCCCGCTCCCGCTACCAAGTACGACTTCACGGTCGTGCTCACGATCAGGAAGATCGAGGTCTCGCCCGAGCTTTCGACCTCGTCTCATTCCGAAGAAGCCAAAGATATTGAAGACGGGTGGGAGTACGTGCTCGACGCTAACGGCAACGTACAAAAGGACTCCCTGGGCAATGACATGAAACAGACCACATACAAAACCCTGCGCTGCTCTGTCGTGCGCTTTTCGCTTGGCAAAACAGCCACGGTCAGCGCTACGCTCGATTTTCTGGACAATGCAGCCGGCGGTCAAATGATAAAATCCGATCCGGTTTCAGCTCAGTCCAAATTCGAATTTGTTTATGCCGTGGCCAAGGGCGACAAGGAGGCGCTCAGCGACGAGACCCGCAAACTCACCGCCCTGAAAATCGCCCCGTTTCCCTCGAACGAGGAGATGATTCTGCAGACCGCGGAACGGCTCAAGCAGCATACCAAGGAGATCATTCACGCGAACCAGGAGCTGCTGCAATAACAAGCAGGTGCTTTTAAGCTTCTGGAAAACAATGACAATTCTGGGCACCCCGCTCCCCTTCGCTATATAGCTCAGGGTTGCGGCGGTTCTCCCTCCGGCTCTCGCCTTTAGGCGAGCCGGTATTTGCAGCCCTGCGGCATTCGCCTGGGTCTGCAAACACTGCCTGCTTCATTTCATTTCAGCAGGCACGCTCCGGTCCAACCTGGCGCGAAAACATACCAACAATGATGTAATTATAGCCAGGATCAAACTATTGTCGATGATCGAATCAACCGGGAAACAATTAGAATTATATGGTTTAATTCACCGCACTTCACGCACATGTATCTCCAGCGACATAAACAACGAACACTATATTCCGTCAAGATCCAACATTAACGATGCCCCTGGAAATTCACTTGTCGTAACTCTTACCAACGTACTGTCATTTTCAATATACCACTCATATGCATTATCGTTTTCCAATAACGCATCATAATTTGCGTAGATAAAAACAGCCGCGCCGCCTTTGAATATGGGGCAATAGACTGAAGAACCGGCAGATGCTTTATGCAATATGCTTTTTGAATTTGAACGGTAATAGCCCAACAGGTAGATATGGTCCAGCGGCTGCAGGTGCATGGTGGCAGTGGTAATGCCCACCGAAAAATTGGAATCGACGTTGCACTTAATGACGGATTCATTGCTGACCATACTATCAACGTACGTTGAAAGCGAATCATCGTATCTTCGCAAAAACGCTGCGAATCGTAACTGCGTGGAACAATCAAGCGTATCGCCGTTTTCATCAAGATCAAGCAGCGCATTGGCAACGGAAATTTTCCCGGAAACCGTGAAGTTTAAGACTGGAGGTTCTTCTTGGCTGCAGGAAAGAAAAACAATGAAGAATAGTGAGACATACCGTATCATGGCTTTTCCACTTCACCTAAGGGAAATTTATAATCATTAATTGCACCTGTCTATTGTTATATATAAAATATAATCAAACAAACAAACATTTAAAGCGGGTATTTTTAATCAACAGGAGCCGTAAATACACCATCTTCGGGAACAATCCCTATCCGTACGGGTCGAAATACACGTATGACAACGGCGGCGGTTATGTGATAACGCCCAGGGACCGTATTTTCAAGCGGCTCCACATGATCAGCCTCAAGATGTCGATGATCCTGGAGCAGGACCAGTACGCGTCGGCAACGGTCGGCAAGAGCAAGGGCCATGTGGCGTTCACGCTAAAAAAGCGGTCATGCCGCAGCAACAGGCGGTTGGTGCTCCTCCACGTAATGGCATCCGGTACAGAACTCCGGCGTTCGGTTTTTCTTCGCCATCAAACGAAAGCCCTGCAATCGCTCATGATTGATGCAGGGCAATAACCCGTCGGAAAACACGTTGCCGAAGTTGCATTCCTTGGGAAACGGCTTTGCGCAGCACGGGACGAGAAAACCGTCCCATGAAATCGCGTACGTTCCCCACGGGTACGGGCATCCGGAGAACCCTTGCTTTGCGGCGCGGGAATAATCGAGACGCACTCGAAGCGTGCGAGCGGTTTCCCGCGCCGCAAGGAGCTCCTGCAGGAACTCTGGTGAGCGATAAAACCCGTGCGGTGTCAGCATCGAATCGATGGCGACCAGATTGAGACTGTTGCAATACACCTCGTGTATGCCCTGCGCGTGCGCGAACTCGATGACCTTACCCATGTCCCGGTAGTTTTCGGCGAAGACCACCATGTTCAACTTGATCGCATACCCTGCACGTTTCGAAATGCGGACAATCGCACCGATGTTTTTCACGAACGCTCCAAAGTCGGCGTTTTTTCTGACCCGTTCGTAGGTTTCGCCGATCCCGTCGATCGAAATCTGCAGGGTGTCGATATGCCCGCCGATCTCCTCGATGACGGGCACGCAATTTTTTGTCTGCGCGTTCGTCGATATGAACTGCAAAACGCCGGGGTTTTTCTCTTTGACATAGGCCGCGAGCTCGCGCAGGTGAGGGTACAGCAACGGCTCGCCCAGTCCCGTAAGACCGAGTTTATCGAGGTAGGGAAGCGCTTCATCGATCACGCGTTTCGCGCTGTCGAGATCCATGTGCCCGACCGCCATGGACTTGCCGAAGCGGTATTCGCGCGCGCAGGTTATACACCGCAGTTGGCAGCAATTGGTGACCTCGAGCAGGAGCGTGTTCGGATATGGCTGCGTGAGATCACGCGCTATTTTCGCCTTCATCAGCCGCAGCACATTGAGCGCGTACCTGACGGCGGATGTTCCGCGAGGCAGGTGGGACGCTTTTTTCAAGAGGAGCTTGATCCGGCGGGATTTCACTTCGTGTCGCCCTAGAAAACGTTGGCAGGTTTTTGACCTTTCAAAATACCATCGGGTAGGTTGAAAGGTCAAAAACCTGTCAACTTATTTCCGCAGGATACAGATTCTCTTCCAATTGAATTGCGGGCAGGTACGAACCGTATGCGCCTTAAGTATAACGAAAAGGGAGCTTTCGCCCCCTTTTGCTTTTATCCACTCCGCCCACTTCACCTATTCTTCCGGCCCATCATCCGGTCCTGGCCCTGGCCCGCGCATGCCTCTCCTATCCCCTCTATACGGGCGCTTGCCTTTGATGCCGGCCCTCTGTTTCCAGTCCCTGTTCACGAGCTCTTTGAACTGTTCCTCGTTCAGGACAGCCTTGACCTGGAGCAGGTGCTCGTTGCGCTTGATCGCCATCTGCTTGTGGAGGCTGCCGAGCTCGGCCGCGAAAGCGTCCAGCCGCTGTTTTGAAGGCTGCGGTTTCAGGAGCTCGGTCTTGATCTTGTCACGCACCCCTTTCATCTTTGTGTAAAACGGTTTCATGGACTCATGGTGCGTCGTGCGCAGCTCCTTGAGCTTGGCTTTCTGGTCGTCACTGAGCTTCAGCTCAACAGCCATTTTTTCCTGGTGCTTTTTCATTTTTCCTTGGTCTGGCTGGGCCGAAACAGCAAGCGGCGATAAAACAAGCACTCCCGTGATGAGTCCGCGCATGAGAGTTGTTACCTTCATAGAATCCCCCTTTAAAAAAGGTTTCAATTCTGCAATCTTCATTCTTCAATCTTCATTGTAAAAGACTGCATAGACCTGCAGCTCCTTATCAAGGTCATTGCCGTTCAGGTAGTCGTGAATGGTCTGCAGCTCACTCACCAATTCCTGGGAAACGGCACTGTTCCTGGACGTATCGAATATGAAAAAGGTCGCTGTTCCAAGCGTAAGGACAATGGCCGCCGCTGTCGCATAGACGGTCCGCAGGATCATGGCGCGTTTTCTGATTTTTGCCGTGATGCCGCGGTAGATCGTGTCGGGCAATGGCGGCACGTCGGCAAGCCGTGCAGCAAATTCCTTCTTCTGTATCATTGCGCCACCTCCGTGAGTTGGGGTGACACGTCCTTGCTGACACCCAGTTTTTCTCTCAGCCTGAACATCCTGATGCGCAGGGATTCAGCCGATGCTCCGGTTATCTGCGCGATCTCGTCAAAGCTCAGCCCGTCCACCTCGCGCGCCACAAGAACAAACCGGTCCTGCGGCGACAGGGCGGCCATGGCCTTTTCAATGAGCTCCCACTGGTCATACCCGTCCGCGCGCATGCCCTGACCGTGCACCGCTTCGTTGAACGCAACGGTCCGTCGGGCAATCCGCGCCTGTTTTGCGAGCATGCGGTTCGCCGTATTGAACGCGATCCGGTAGATCCAGGTGCCGGGCGCCGAGGCATGGACGAATTTTTTTATTGAGCGGTGAATGTTCACAAATGTCTCCTGAACCACCTCTTCGGTGGTCTCGTTGTCGTTACCCATGGTCCGGTACGCGATGCGCCAGACAAAGGGTGCGTAGTGGTCGTACAGGCGCCGGAACGCTTTTGTGTCCCCTTTTTTTACCAGTTCGACGGTCATCCGGTCTATGTCGACCATTGGTTTTTCCTTATTCCCTTTTCACCCTATTAGACGCCTCCGGGAGTAAAAATGTTACATGCTCCTGCACCGAACAGGCACATTATGTTTACTCCCTGTTCTCTTCTGATTTATTTTATGAACCGTTTTAATCAGGAAAGGAATGCAATGGAAAAGACCACCATCGTCATGGGCAGCGATCATGCGGGATGGCAGCTGAAAGAAGCGATAAAGGAGCAGCTTACCGGCAAAGGATACACGGTCGATGATGTGAGCGAACCCTCGTATAATGCAGAGGACGACTATCCGGTGTATGCTGCGCGTGTTGCAAAGCTGGTCAGCCAGGGCAGGTATGAGTCCGGGATTGCGGTGTGCGGGACCGGGATCGGCGCTTCAATTGCCGCCAACCGGATCCGGGGAGCGCGTGCCGCGCTCTGTTTCACCCCGGAGATGGGCCGCATGGCAAAGCGGCACAATAACGCCAATGTGCTGGTGCTTGGCGGCAGAACCACGCAGCCGGCGGACGCGTTTATGATTATTGAGTCATGGATGAACACCGGTTTTGAGGGCGGCCGCCATAGCCGCCGTGTTGACCAGCTCGACAGCCTGGAGTAAGGGTCATGGCAAAAAAGAAGACTGCCCAAAAGCCATGCAACCCGGGCAGAAAACGGGTTTCGTGGGACGAATATTTCATGAACATCGCGATCCAGGCCGCGATGCGCTCCACCTGTGACCGGAAGCACGTGGGCGCCGTGATCGTGCGCGACAAGACCATCCTTTCCACCGGTTACAACGGCTCCATCCGCGGACTGCCCCACTGCGACGACATCGGCCATATGATGGAGAACGGCCATTGCGTCGCCACCGTGCATGCCGAGGCGAACGCAATCATTCAGGCGGCGAAACACGGCACCATGATCAACGGCGCAGATATCTATATCACCGCGTCCCCCTGCTGGAACTGCTTCAAGCTGATCGCCAACAGCGGCATCAGAAGGATTTTTTACCTCGAATTCTATCGCGACGAACGGATCATGAAGATCGCAAAACAGGCGGGCATTGAGTTGAAACAGGTGATTTTCAGAGACTAGCCAAAGAAAAAAAACCTGGCACGGCGGTACGGTTAGTGACCGTGCTGCTCCTTCTGATGCCATTGCACCACTTCCCGGTAGCTGAGCGTCCCTCCGAAGATGTCGAGCGCGCTGCCGATGGTCGCGTCCACGCGTCCGCGGCCGAGCTGCTTGACTCGTTCAAGATCATCCATTGACCTGATGCCGCCCGCATACGTGACCGGAATGGGCGACGCGTCGGCGAGAAACGTTATCAGTTCCTCGTCAATCCCCTGCTGTTTTCCCTCCACATCGACCGCGTGCACGAGGAACTCAGAGCAGTGGGCGGCGAGCCGGGCCAGCAGCTCATAGGTCAGGGCATTGTCGCTTGTAGTCTGCCACCGGTCGGTTGCGATGAAGTAGGACCCGCCAATGGCGCGGCAGCTGAGGTCCAGCACGAGCCGCTGCGCGCCCACCATGGATTCCAGAGCGTCAAGACGCGCCCACTGCACCGTACCTTTGGAGAAAATGTAGGAGGTGATGATCACGTGCGATGCGCCGCGGTCAAGAAAAAAGCGTGCGTTTTCGGGCCTGATGCCGCCGCCGGCCTGCAGACCGCCCGGAAACGCTTCAAGCGCTGCACAGGCGGCATTCTCGTTCCCCGGACCGAGCATGATGACATGCCCGCCGTAAAGCCCGTCGCCGCGATAGCATGCGGCGAAATACTCCGATGGCTTTTCGGTTTCAAAATTCGTGACCGGGACAGCAGGGCCGTTATCATGCAGCGTACTGCCCACGATCTGTTTCACCCTGCCCTGGTGCAGGTCAATACAGGGACGGAATCGCATGTAACAGCTCCCGGAACAACCAGTCGATACGGTGAAAATACCAATGAGAATATACGTCGCGAGACACCGGGCGAAAAAGCGGTCATTGACCTGCCTTTTATTCATAACACATATTACACAGAGAACCTTCTTTTGAAAGGAGCACCTATGCGTTTTCAATCTATTGTCACTATTGGCTGTGCGGCAGCCCTGCTTGTTGGATGCGAAGCCCCGGTAAACGAGTTCGTTGAACAAACCTTCCCCAGCGGTGCAAAAAAGAAAGTATTACTCTACAAGGGGAAGCGGAGCAATGTGATCAGCACGTTCTACTATTTTGAAGACGGCAAAATGCAGTCGGAACAGCATTTCAAAAAAGGCCAGCCTGACAGTATCATGGCCATCTATCTGCCGAACGGAAAAAAGTACAAGGAAACCTGGTTTATGCTGGGAAAGCGTCACGGCACTGAACGGGTATGGTATGAAAACGGGCAGCTCAAGGCAGAAACCACATACGAAAACGATCTGCCGGTGGGAAAATCAGTCACCTATTTTGAAGATGGCAAACTTGGCGCCGAGGTGAGTTACAAAGACGGCAAAAAGGAGGGCGAGGAAATCAACTACTACAATGAGGGTCAAAAACAGGGCCTCAAGACCTATGTTGCTGGCGAGGCGACCGGCCTGGAAAAGGAGTGGTACCCGGACGGAACATTGAAAATGGAAAAAACATGGAAAAACAACGTTCTTGACGGACCATATGCAAAGTACTACCCGAACGGAAAAAAAGAGGAGGAAGGGGCCTACAAGGACGGGCGGTATGAAGGAGACCGGTTCATGTACAACCAGCGGGGGAAGAAAATGTCCTGGGCACAGTACAAGAACGGTCAGATCGTTGACGGAAGATCATACTAAGGCTTTAGGCTGAAGGAATATAGCACTTAGGGTTATTCGAATTTACATGTCAGGCTATGGTATTACATTTTTAGCCTACAACCGATAGCCTACAGCCTTCTACCTTTTAGCGAGATGTTCTGCTATTTTTTCCAGTATCTTCTCCTGTAATAACCAGTCTTTTGATTGCGGCTGACCGGTACCGCTGCAGAAAACGGCGAACGCATACGACGCAGATTCAAGCATGAGATATCCGGCAAGCGTACTTATGCCGTATGAGTTGAGGGTTCCGGTTTTCGCCCGTACCAACCCCCGCAACGGTGATTTCTCGAACCTGCTCTTTACGGTCCCGTCCACGCCGCTCACTGAAAGCGCGGAAATATACTCTGGTGCGTAATTCTTCTGTAACCAGACATGCCGAAGCAGCGCAACAATCTGGCGCGTGCTCAGCCGGTTGGTATCGCCCATTCCTGAACCGTTGATGATCACCGGCTTGCCGGGCAGCTTCTGCTTCTTCCACCAGTCAGCCACCAGCTTTGCCGACCGTTTCCATGATCCCGGTACGGAATCCCGCCGGGCGGACAGGGTTTTGAAGAGCATTTCAGCCACAAAATTGCTGGAGTATTTGAACATCTCATCAATTGACATTGACAGCGGTTGTGAAACGAACTCATGAAGCGGCGGTTTGAGCGCGATGTTCTTTGGTACCGGCGCATGCACCACCGTGCCTTGGAGCGCGATCCCTCGCCGGGCTAATAACGGCCGCAGGGCGCCGCCGAACGACTGCCACGTCTGCCAAAGCTTCCGGTAGGTGTAGCCGCCCTGATCATCCAGGGGCAATGAGCCCTCCACCACCACCTGTGTGGTCAGGGATTCCGGACGCGTGGAAATGTCGAGCCCGCTTTTTCTCTTCTTTGGTGAAACGGTCACGGCGGTATTTGTCAGCATGATCCCCTTGATCTCGGGAAACAGGTCCACGACGACCGGCTGCTTGACAGCATGACCGGGCCGGTGGTGGATCGCCACTGCGCTGAAATTCGCGCACAGGGCGCTGACGAGCGGCTGATAGGCCCGTGAGGTGGTATCCTCGTTCAGGCCCGGCCCGACGGTCAGCGAATCGAAAAAGAAATCGTCGATCACGAGATCGCCCATGATCTTCCTGATACCGATATGGTGGAGGTTCTCGACAAAAAGCCACAGCCGCTCGACCGTAAAACCGGGATCGCCGCTTCCCCGGATGTAGAGGTTTCGCACGGTCAAGCAGGAATCATGGACAAGAACCGAGTCCGTGAAAATCCGCGTGACAAAAAAATGGTTCTGCCCCAGAAGCTCAAACGCCACGGCGCCGGTGACCAGCTTGGTCACGGAGGCCGGATTGAGCAGGGTGTCGGCATTGATCGCAAGGACAAGTGAATCGTCTTCAAGTTTGGAAACCGCCACGGCAACGCTCGTCGGCGGGCATTTTTTTGACGCGATGCATCCGATCACCTCTTCGGAAAGCGTCGTATCCTTTCTCTTTCCCGCATGTGCCACGGCAATGAGAACCGTCAGCAGGATAACCGCTGTTTTTTTCATGAAACCGCTCCTTTTTTCTTTTCTAAGCTTCTTCAATAAGCTATTTTTATTCATGACCATTACAGCATCCCGGCATCCGGGATGCGGGAGAGTGATGTATGCCTAAATTCGCTATAGCTTTTATTGTACCATCCAAGAGCAGTCAGTTGTGCCACCGTTGTATTGAAACGGATTCACAGGAAGACGCTCTGAAACGTTTCTTCGAGGAAGAGCTGAAAGAGTACTATTCCGAAGACGATCAGGGTTTCCACTATTTCAAAGAAGACTTCTTTGACGAGCGCTCGCGGGTCGGCAGCATCATCGAACTGTAGCCATCGACCCAGCCAGCGTGCTCTACCGTGAAAGTGCTCATACCCGGTTTGTCAGACGCTATTTCTTCTCACGCAATGGAAATTCGTTCTTGGATTCGAATTCCTTGACCTCGGAAATGAAATCGCTGACATCCTTGAATTTCCGGTACACCGAAGCGAAACGAACGTAGGCCACCTCATCCAGACCATACAGCTCCTTCATCACCATTTTTCCGATCTCCGGACTTGGAATTTCCGATTTCCCGATTTTTTCCAACTGCTTTTCTATTTTATCCACAATGCTCTCTATTTTCTTCATACTGATAGGCCGCTTTTTGCACGCCGCCACAATTCCCTGCATGAGCTTCTGCCGGTCATACGGCTCCCGCCGCTGGTCGTTCTTCAAGATCGTCATGGAAACGTTCTCCACATATTCGTACGTGGTAAAACGCTCCTCGCAGCGAAGGCATTCTCTCCTGCGTCTCACCGCACTGCCGTCTTTGCTTGAACGAGAATCAACTACTTTGTCTTTTTCCGAACCGCAGAATGGGCAACGCATAAGCCATCCCCCTGTGAATAAAGCGGATATGGTAGAGAACGCAATCCGGCAACACAATATATAGTATACTTTAACAATATATATTTCCAGACAAAACCGTGCAAGGTTAGTCTCCGTAGCCGAATTATCTACGTATTTTGCGTAGATAATTACGCGTACAGAGACTTATGCCGCGAAGCCATATTAAAAACCATTCCGGCTTTGCCGTATTAGAAACTGCCGTTAAAGCTGCACTGTATGGAAAGCGGGGTCGCCTCAAAACGGGGGATGATATCGAGAGCAGACAGTGTGCCGCGTTTGATGCTGCTTTTCCTCGAATAGGTGCGGATATCGATAAATGCAATAATACGGTCCAGGATGAGTGCGCCAAGAAAAAACGAGGAGGCAATGCGGTAACCTCGTGATTTTGTACGGAGCGAATTGAAGTACTCCTGTGATGATTCATCGTCCCAGTACCATCGCAGGTTTGGATCCGTTATTTTGTCCTCAGGCGTCCGGTTAAGATCCATGACCGTGTTATATTCATCCACGTCCATGAAATTGCCAACCAGCTTCCAGTAATAATCGTCCGCATCGCTGATTTTGTTATGCGCTCCTGCATGGATCCAGGCATACCCGGCAGCATCCTGCGCGAGCCTTCCTGCATAGTGCCTGCAGATAAAAACGGCGAAAAATGACGCGGCATCAGCCGTGATAAAGGCCAGCGCTGAGCGGTTCCGCTGCAAATAGTGGTGTCCGCTGCCCGGCACAAGAAGCGATGCAGCCATGGCTGCTTTGGCTGATTTCTGACCTAGCCGGGTACCGGAAAAGAGATCAACACTGTCGGTGGTAATGGTGCTTTCCGTGATTTCCTGGGCCAGCGATGGGAGCAGTAGCGCGCTGCCAGTAATGACGGCCGCCAACAGTACCGGTTTCAAAAGCGCACCCCGACGGCATATCCGTTCACGGTATGCGACCCGGTATAGACCGGCTTCTGTTCAACATCAATGCGCCGCCAGACGCTCTCCCTGCCTAAAAGCGCATCGTTGTGCTTTTTCGCCACCATACCCGCGATCACCGCACTGGCAATATGGTTTATCAGCAGCGACATGTAGAAATTGCGGCCAATGCGTGCCGTTCCCTGGGATTCCGCGACCAAATCGATATACCGCTCCTGATACGAGGAAAATCCGAACGCCACGGTCTGCTGCTCCTTGCTGTAGACCAGATAGGCGGTATCACCGGTCAAGGCCCGGTACTTGTTGGTATCGACGTCGGAAAAGCCGCCCTCCCTTGTGAACGGCGGATCGACATCCTCCCACCCACGCGCAAAAGGAGAGCTTTGACTGCTGATATCTTCGTAGTAGTTGTCATTTCTGCTCCTGGCATCATCAAAAAAACGCTCGTCGCTCGAATCGCTGAAAAAGATCGTACGGTAAATAGAGTCACCTTTTTCACTGCCATACTCGCTTTCAAGGTATCCTCTTAATGAGTCAAGGTAGGTTTCGAATCGTACCGGGTCATACAGGCTGTCGGCGTAGGCCCGCGCCTCTTTCCTCTGGCGTTTTGACTTTGCCATGAACGAATAGCCGGCGCCGAAGACCACGGCCTCGAGCACGGCAAACCCTGCCGCCATAAGGTTTGATTGTGCGTACACCTGGCCGGATCCCGGCAGAATAAAGGACAGGAGCATGGCGAGCTTGGGCGAGCGATACTCCTTGAGATTCGCCGCAAAATTGATGGCACGCACTTTTTCAATATTCTTCGTTTTCTCAGGAAGCGGCGCAGGGGTGTGTGCAGCAGCGGCTCCGGTCTTCCCTGTGTGCGCCGTATCAAGCACCGGTCTGGCAATGAGGGGCGCGGACGAATCGGATGCTGCTGCAGGTTCTGCGGGCGCCGCAGAGTCCGCCTGTGCAGAATCACGGCGTGTGGTGTCTTTTTGCGCGACCGCGGTACTCTTTGGCGGGCTGCTTTTTTCCTGGCCGAGAATCGACTCCTCGCCGCCGTCGAGGATCAGCTCTTCATCTATGGTGGTTATGGATCCATCCTTTGTGCCAAAGTCACCTGCAGGTGCAGGCGTCTTTTTTACCGATGCGGAGTCAGTCGCTGGCTTTTGTTCCGTCTGTGAGGGTTTCCCCTGCGCTGAATCCGCAGCCTTTATGGCAGCGCCTTTTTGCCGGTTGCCGGCCATCGCCTTTTCACTCTTTGGCGACTCCTGTGCTGGCGGCTTCTTTTCGGGGGATTTGTTTTCCTGCGCAACAACATCGGGGCCGGTTGTTGCGCCGCCTTCATCAAGAATCAGCTTCTCATCAAGCGTTGCAGTTACGGGTGAAACCTTGACCGCTTCATTTACCGTTCCGGATGAATCCTTCGGATCGGCAGCGGTTGAAAACGTACATAAAGCACTGGAAAAAACAAGAATAAACAGGAATCTGAACAAGGTCATAATGGTATTGTGGTCCCACCTGTCATAAGGGCATTACCTATAATTTTACAATCACCATGCGGTTTTCCGCAATCAGATTCAAATACCAAGCACATCATTCATCGAATAAAATCCGCTCTTTTGCTCCGCGAGCCAGATGGCCGCCGCAACCGCCCCCTGCGCTAAGGTGCTCCGGCTGTGAGCGACATGACGCAGTTCAATCCGTTCTCCGGCACCGGCAAAAAGCACGGTATGATCGCCCACGATATCGCCTCCCCGCACCGCATGCATGCCGACCTCTTTTTTCGGCCGATCCTCCGAAGCCATGCCGGCGCGACCGTTTCGTATTACCTCATCATACGTGAGTCCGTAGGCCGATGCCGCGATTTCCCCAAGACGCCGGGCCGTACCGCTGGGTGCGTCCTTTTTATGCCGGTGATGCGCTTCAATGATCTCGATATCAAACTGGTCCTTCAAACGGGAACTGACAAGCCCGGTCAGGTGAAAAAGCAGGTTCATTCCCAAGCTCATGTTGGGGCTCACCAGCACGGGCATGCGCTTTGATGCTTCCCGGGCAAGCGAAAGTGTCGGCTCGTCGAGCCCGGTTGTTCCTATCACGAGACGCGTCACCCTGGTAGGTACCAGACGGAGCAGCGCTGCTGTCGAGGATGGCGAGGAAAAATCTATGATAACCGACTGCTGCAGACTTCCTTCGTCAAGAACGTCTTTGAGGGGAAAACCAAGAGGTCCCCTGCCAATACAGGCACCGTAATCTTCGCCGAGGCGATCGTGGCCGTGAGCTTCAATCGCTCCGCCGAGCGAAACCGCCGGATTGTCCAGGGCTACACGGGCGATCTCAACCCCCATCTTTCCCAGTGCGCCGTTGATGATTATCGGAGTCGGCACCGTCATGGTTCCTCTCACCGGTTAAAGGGAAAAGCCGTATGCACGTAATACGGAAACGAGCCGTTCTTTATTGCCTTCCCCCATGGGAACCAGCGGTAATCGAAGCGTTCCTGCATTCATGCCGAGCACATTCATGGCTGTTTTCACGGGAATCGGGTTGGTCTCGATGAACATCGCCTGCGACAGCGGGAGAAGCGCTTCGTGGAGCGAAAGTGCCTCAGCCATATCCTTCGCGAAAAATGCGTCTACCATGGCGATCGGTTTTTCCGGTGCGATATTAGCCACCACGGAAATGATTCCTTTACCTCCGCATGCAAGAATGGGCAGGGTAAGCGGATCATCGCCGGAAAGAATGGTCAGCCGTTCGCCGCACCTCCGGTGGATTTCCGAGATCTGCAGCACGTTACCGCTCGCTTCCTTGACCGCTACGATATTCTCAAACTCGCAGAGGCGCTCGACGGTGGCGGGCAGGAGATTGACCCCGGTGCGGCCCGGAACATTGTACATCACGATAGGGATATCCACCTCTGAGGCAATGGTCTTGAAATGCCGGAACAATCCCTCCTGTGTGGGTTTATTGTAATAGGGGGTGATGCAGAGAATCGCGTCCGCTCCCTTTTCGCGGGCATGTTTCGCCGCGTTGAGGGATTCTGCCGTGTTGTTGGAGCCTGCTCCGGCAATGACCTGTATCCTGCCGCGCGCCTGTTCCAGCGCAATGTCAACGACACGGTTATGCTCTTCCCAGGAAAGCGTTGCGGATTCCCCGGTCGTACCGCACGGGACGATTCCCGCCACGCCACTGCCGATGAGAAAATCAATATGCGACCGCAGCGCGTTCTCGTGTATAGCCCCGTTTTCCTCAAAAGGGGTCACGATCGCCACATAACATCCGCGCAGGTCCATCCTTTTCCTCCTCAGTATCTCAGCGGCCCTGCATACCACGCATTTTTGCGAAACGCACGCCCGTCAGCTATGCCTGTTCTTCTTTGACTACCCAAACTTTGAGCTTCGCGTCGACATCCCGATAAAGCTTGATGGTAACGGAGTAGACTCCCAATTGCCGAATGGGCTCTTCAAGGTCCACATCGCGTTTTTCTATCTCAAATCCCTCCTTTTTGAGAAAATCGGCGATCTCCTGTGCGGTGACGGAACCGAAAATCTTGTCTTCCTCACCCACCTTTACCGGAATGGTGCAGGGGACCTGTTCGATCTTCCTGGCACGCACGCGGGCCTCCTTGATCAGTTTTTCTTCCCTTATTTCGGCGATACGTTTCGCTTCCGCGACCCGTTTTTTGTTCCCTTCGGTTGCCGGGACGGCGATGCCGGAGGGGATCAGGAAATTGCGCGCATAGCCGTCCTTGACAACAACAACATCCATTGCCCTGCCAAGCTGTTCATAATCTTTGGTCAATACTATTTCCATTGTCCGCCCCGTTTCATTATTTGATATTTTCAGAAACAAACGGCAACATGCCCAGATGACGGGCTCGTTTTACCGCCTGCGCCAGAAGCCGCTGATTCCGCGCACTCACCCCTGAGAGGCGCCGCGGAACAATCTTGCCTCGCTCCGTCACATACCGTGAAATAATTTTAACGTCCTTGTAATCGGGCACCATATTGTTGGTTTCAAACCAGCATACCTTCTTTGCCCTTTTTTTCCCGTTATCACGCGAATAACCCATACTTCCTCCGGTTCATTTTAATAAGGTCGTTGTTTCATTGGCATGGTGCAACTTCTATTCCGCTGCCGCAGGCTCAGGCTGCGGCTCGGACGTTTTTGTCTGGGCCTCCTGTGTTTCCCGTTCTCTTTCCTTCCTGGAAAAAAACGCCATACGGACCGACTCGGCCTTTGGATCACGTACGACGGTAAGGAACCGCAGTATCCGTTCATTGAGCTTGATATGGCGCTCAAGGCCGGCAACCACCGTGCCCTCACCTTCGTACACGAAAAGGCAGTAATAGCCGAGACTCTTCTTCTTGATGGCGTAGGCCATGGTGCGCTTGCCCCACACGTCGGTTCTTTCGAAAGCTGCATTCTTTTTAAAGAATTCTTCAATCTGCGACTGCTCTTTGCGCAGCACCTCTTCGGGAAGCGTTCCGTCAAAGACGATGACTGTTTCGTAGGGTCGTTTCACGACGATACCTCCTGTGGTCGTTAAGGCCCTGACCTCATGCAGGAAGGGGTCAGAGCAGGATGTGTCTGAAAACCTGCGTAAATAAAAGCCCGAAATCCTAAACTCTAAATTTTAAGCAATGCATTTCACGTTTGACATCGTTTTCACCGGTTGAACCGGTTCATGACCGTTTCAATATCCTTTTCGGCAAAACAGAGGCACGCATCAACCGCGCGGACAATGACCGCCTCAAGCGCATCCTCTTCGTGAGTGGCAAAGCTGCCCAAAACAAACTCCACAGCGCCCATTCCCTGAGGAAGCGGTCCGATACCGATCCGCAGACGCGGGAACGTTTCTCCCTGCGTACGCACGATCGATGCGAGACCGTTATGCCCGCCGTCCGAACCGCCCCGGCGCGCCCGCATGGTCCCAAGAGGAAGCTGATAATCATCGACGACAACCAGCATTCGTGAAACAGGAATCCGGAACGCCTCACGGTACTGCTCGACCGCCGCTCCGGAACGGTTCATGAAGGTGCGTGGTTTGGCGACAAGAGCTTTCGTACTGGTAAAGAGCGTCCCTGTACTGTAATCCGCATCGCCGAATCGGCCATCGCGTCTATTGGAAAGCCGGCACGCCAGCGCATCAGCGACTCTGAAACCTATATTGTGCCTGGTCGCCGCGTATTTTTCCCCTCTGTTCCCGAGGCCGAAAAAAAGAACCTCAACTGCCTGGGGCCGCGCCTCTTTTGCCAATACCCTCGTAAAAAAAGAGAGCCATGTCATGAGCGACCCGCGTGTCAAAAGTGAAAATCACTTATCCTTCGGCTCGACAGGAGCTTCGCTCGGCGCAGTCCCGCCTTCAGCCGGCGCCTCGCCTTCGACGGCGGCCTCGGCTTCGACGGGTTTGACTTCCTCTTCACGGATGGCATGCGTCACCACTGCCAGCACTTCGTCCTCGGATTCCCTGATGGTAACGTCAGGCAGCGAAACGTCACGCACGCGGATTGAATCCCCAATGTCAAGATGCGATACGTCGATGGTGATGTTTTCCGGGATTTTCGTCGGCATACACTCGATCTTGAGCGTCCTGACCGGATGGCCCAGAACACCGCCGGAGTCCTTGACGCCGATGGGAATCCCGGTCAGCACGAGCGGACAGTCCACCGTGACTTCCTTGTCCATGGCCACGTGGTGGAAATCGACATGAATGAATTGGTCATCTTTAATAACGTGCCGCTGAATATCACGAATGACGGCAATTGAGGTCTCCTTGCCGCCGGCCTTTCCCAGGTCGATGAGATGGGTCAATTTTTTTCCCCTGACCAGGGCCGCGAACTCTTTTTTATCGACTTCAATCTTTACCGGTTCCATGCCCTGACCATAGTAAATGGCCGGCACCCACCCCTGTTCACGGGCTTTCCGCGTATAGGATTTGCCCGTTCCGCTCCTCGGACGGGATTTCAGCTTGATGATCTCCAAAAGCAAACCTCCTTTATCAGACAACCGCCTTGAATACGGAAAATACCTGCCCTGCGGCGACAAAATGGCTGGGGCGGAAGGATTCGAACCTCCGGATGCGAGGACCAAAACCTCGTGACTTGCCGCTTGTCGACGCCCCAGTAATGATAGGCAATCTTTGAATATATATCAGTGCAACGGTTCCTGTAAACGAAGAGGCCCGCTATCCGCTCTATTGGCCTTTAAAACCGAATGGTATGGCATATAAACCGGTCACCAGATGCCATTGGCAACTGCCTCATTTTCAGTTTGCATAAAGTGCCACGTTTCCTTATATTATTGTCTAACGGCTCGGAAGAATAACTTTTAATCTTCAGAGCGCTTCCTGCTGGTACATCCATCAGCTGAACGCTGCATTGTTTCAAGGGGGGAGGGACCATGATGTACGCAGCCTATTCATCTGCTGTTTGGGGTCCCAGAAAAGCAGAAAAAATGAAAGCTGCCCGGCACGCGAGGGTGCCGCTCTTTGTACTGTTCCTCATGGCTTTCCAGGCCCAGGCGCAGATCAGCATTAACGGCCAGAATTGCGAATTATCGGTTTCAGAGATCACCGACCGTACGGTTCGTATCACGCTGGTGCCCACCGGCCAGGCCATTATTAACGATCCTATCCTCTCGCACCGGACCTGGCCCGACCCTGCCCTGAGAACCACAACCATAAGCGGCAGCCGCACGGTCTCACTCACCGACCTGAACGTGCTGGTCTCCTCTTCACCGCTTCGATTCACCATCACGGCCAAAACCGGAGATACCGTGCAGGTGGTTTCTTTTACGAGTACAGGCCAGTTCACCTTTGATATAAGCGGTACGTATCCCCTGTTCGGCCTTGGGCAGGGCGATGAACAGTATTTCAACCGGAGGGGCGCTCTTACTGACATGGGAGATGCCGGCGCTGATGACGGGTTCTATTACGGTTTCCGCGTACCGGTACCGTTTCTGATAGGCACATCGGGATGGAGCCTGTTCATGCACCGTCCCTACCGGGCACGTCTGGATCTGCGCAACGCCAGCAGCGGCTCAATGACCCCGCTCACCGGTCACCCGGTGCCGCCCATTGACCTTTTTATCTCCCGGTTTGGCGCGCCGCCCCAGGTCATGGAGGAGTTTTCCGCAATCCTTGGCAAAACCCCGATGCCGCCCCGCTGGGCGCTCGGTTATTTCCAATCGCACCGCATGCTCGATCGGCCAGGAGGCCCGTGGAGCGCGCTTGCGGTTGCGGATTCGCTGCGAAAAAAAAGGCTGCCGTGCGACGGTCTCATTTATCTTGGAACGGGCTGGTGCGACCCAGGCTGGAACCTGCAGCAGCCGTCCTTCACCTGGAATCCCACTCCCTTTCCGGACCCGCAGGCGGCTATGGACAGCCTCCACGCGCAGCATTTCAAGGTCTCCCTTCATACCGTTCTCGGGCCGGGCAACCTGCACGGCAATATCCCTCCGCTTTCCGGCGAAAGTGTGAACAGCAGCCACATCTCCACGTACTGGGGACAGCACCGGACCGTATTCAGATTAATTGACGGATGGTGGCCTGACGCCGGCGAAACGAACAACCTTGACGCGCGGCTTGCGCGGGTCCGCATGTACTACCAGGGACCGCTTCAGGACCGGCCGAATGTCAGGCCGTTCCACCTTCACCGGTCGTTAATTGCCGGCACGCACCGCTACGGCGCTTCGCTCTGGACCGGCGATGTGTACAGCCAGTGGAACGTTCTTTCGCGTCATCCAGGCATGGGTGTGAACTCAGTCATGAGCCTTACGCCGTTCTGGGGATCGGACATCGGCGGGTTCTGGCCGACGCAAGAATATACCGCTGAGCTGTATGCGCGATGGTTCCAGTTCGGCGCATTCTGTCCCCTGTTCCGGTCGCACGGCCGCGACACCTGGTACTATCACACTCCCTGGGGCTGGAATGCCACTGATCCCCAAACCGAAGCGGTTGCCCGGAAGTATCTGAACCTCCGTTACCAGCTCATGCCCTATCTGTATACCGCTGTCCGCGAAACGTATGATACCGGACTCCCGGTCATGCGAGCGATCTGGTTCCACTATCCGGCAGACAGAAACGCCTTCATGGTGCCGGACCAGTACCTCTGGGGAAAGGACATTCTGGTCGCGCCGGTGCTGCAGCGGGCAGCAAGGTCGCGGCAGGTCGTCCTGCCTTCGGGAGACCGGTGGTATGATTTCTGGGACAACAGGGTGCATGCCGGAGGGCAGACAATCTCCCGCACCGTGGATCTTGAAACCATGCCCCTGTACGTGCGGGCAGGCGCCGTTATCCCGTTTGATACGGTGCGTCTCTATACGGAACAACCGGTGAGCGCTCCCTGCACCATACGCGTCTACCGCGGCGCCGACGGCGCATTCACGCTGTATGACGACGACAATACCAGCCTTGACTATTTGAATAACAGAAACGTCACCTTCACGCGGTTCACCTGGAGCGAAAGCGCCTGTTCGCTTGCGATCGAACCGGATTCCCGGTCCACCCTCACGCCGGACTCGGTTATCTACCGGGTCCTGTTTCTGCCAGACGGATACGCGGATACCGTCATATACCGGGGCAGCAGGGTGGTGGTGCACGGCGGCTGTTCTGTTAACACAATCCAGGTACGGACTCCGGTCCCGGTATCAGGCTTGACTGTTATTGCAAACCCGGCAGACGGAAGAGCGGAAATCAGCTTCACGCTTGACCCCGTACGCGCCGCTTCCGGAGTGCAATTGAGTATCGTTGATACAAGAGGCAAAACGGTACGGTCGTTGCGGCTTGAAGGGCTGCAATCCGGCTGCAATCGTGTGGTCGTGGACGGTACAGACTGTCGCGGCACCGCGCTGGCACCAGCCGTCTATTTAGTCCGCCTCCATGCCGGCTCCTGGTCGCTCTCGAAGAAAGCGGTTCTTATCCGGTAAAGAAAAACCGGTGATATAACGTCTATCATACTAGCGGATTATTTCGGCAGGACCGGGACCCGTTCAATCACCCTTGTCCCATCGCTGATACTGCATGAAAAGACGAGAATGCCTTTCTGGCCAAGCGCCGGTAACGTCACCATGCGCTGGCCAGGTGCCAGCCGGACAGCGGCGAGCATCCGGCCCCGCAGATCGTGGAGTGCGATGCGCTCGATGCCGGCACCGGTCTTGACAGGAAGGCGGAAAATGCGCGTTTGGCCTGATGCGAACCGTACCTTGAGAATACCAGAGCCTGAGAAAGCCGCCGCATGACCGGCAAGGGTGACCGACGCACTGTTCACGATCCGCAGCAGGTGCTGTCCGGTCTGGATTTTTATCGTGTCGGCATCACGCCATGACATGGCGACCTGGAAGTCGTAGTTTTTCCAATAACAGGCAAGGCAGGTCGGGTCAAGCGCTCCAAGCCCGCAATCGTGCATGATCTGAAAAGCGGAACCGGTGAGTGCAAGCCTGATGCGGCCGGCGGTCATTTTAAGAGATCCGATATGACAGTCAGCCGAATCCGAGAGCGGCGCAATCGAATAGGTCCCGTCGTTTTTAAGGCTGGTTGCGGCAGTGCCTCTCACGTGATGCAGGGAATAATCGCTGAAATTGCTGTCAGGATCATCGAGCATGACGGTGATGTCCAGCTGCTGCTGCCCGTTATAGAGGAACGGCGTTCCATTGATATTTGTAGATAATGACGCCGGCTGTGTGGCGGCAATGCGCGTAGAGGTGTCGCGGTAGGTAAAAATAGAATAGCCCCAGGTTGAATCGAGCAGCTCAACGCCGAATCCGCCCGGCCGGCGGATGAAATTGGCATATCGGTATGAGACAGTACCAAAGGTCGTGTCCCTTTTCCAGAGGGTGTTCTGGTTCTCCTTGAAAAGACCGTTATCCCCGACCGCTCCCTGGTGGTAGACGCGCCGGAGCGCACCGGAAGCCGTGGAGGCAATGGTAAAAAACGTATCTGCCGTATTCCTTCGATAAATCCCTCCCTGCAGGGTGACGGCATAGGTGCCGTTCGTATGCGTGACCGAAACCGTTCCATCAGAAAGATCGCGGACCTGCTCAGCGCCGAACGTGCCATTGACATACGGAACATACCGTACCAGGCCGCCGGAACCGCAAACCCACAGGCCGGTGTCCTGATGCGTGCTGCTGCTCGTTGCGCCTGAGATGCTGGCGATCTGCTGGCCGGTTCGGCGCTCGCCAAACGGAAGCGTGTCGATTGTTGTTACTGACGGGCCGGCAGTCTGTATGGTCGCCACCAGGACATGCAGCGGCGCCGACGGGGAAGGAACCGCTATTCGCACGGAATCAGTTGAGTAAACGCTGTCCCGCAGCACATACAGGGGCCGTCCGGCAGAAAGCGTGAAACCGGGAAGCGCTACATGCGCAGGCGGATCAAAGGTGAGCGCATGGTCAAAGCAGGGAGCAACAAGCTCTTCATAGAGCACCGGCATGACATACAACCTGCTGGAGGTATCAATAAATACGGCGACGGCAGTATCGACGCCCCTTGAAACATCGAATGCCCTGATCCGCAGGTTTGACAACGCATCAGGCAGCACGAGATCAAGACGCCTGAGAGTCTGGTTCCATGGCAGGGACCGGAACATGGGGTGAAGAAAGACATAGCCTTTTTGATCGAGCGAAGACATCGCGACCCGCTCCGCGCGCACCACATTGCTGAAAGCAAGAACCATGACCAGCACACTAACGCACGCTGCGCATGACCGGAACACAACGCGTACGGACATGCCCGTCCTCTCGATAATCCGGTTTTGTCGCGTTTTTTTGCGTCTCCTGATCATTGCCATAAAATCCTTACGGATAAAACACCAGAACACTGCGTGTCGTGGTCTCTCCGGTTGCACCGCCGATACAGTACAGGACATTATCAAGCGAGATTGCGACAGCGCTGTGCCGCGGCCCAGGCAGAGAGACGCCGGCGCCGGACTGCCCTGTTGACACGTCAAGTGTTTCGACATCAGAAAGAACGTTATTATCGTCGACCATCAGAGACCTGAATCCACCGATGCAATACAGGATCGGGCCTTGAAGCGCAATCGCAAAGTTGCATCGAGGGGTACGCAGGACCGTCCCGCTATTGACACACTGGCCCAACGTCGTATCACATATTTCCACCATCGATACCATCTGCTCTTCGTTATTGATCATGGCGATCGAATCAGTGCTCCCGCCATATCCTCCCGCGATATGGATGCCTCTCGCCGTAGCCGCGGCCTGGTGGTCGGCACGGCAATTCAGCATATCCGGACCTTTTGACCATGACTGGTTTGTCAAATCAAAAAGGTCGATCGACTTGACGATCACCTCGCTTTGTCGCGCGGCATCATACACCTTTCCGCCGATGCAATACAGGCTGTTCCCCACCAGGCATGACGCGCCGTGCGCGCGCGTAAACGGCATCCGGCCCGTTGATGTCCAGGCATCGGCGGCAGGATCATACACCTCGATCGAGGTGATCGAATAACTCCGGTGACTGAATCCGCCCAAAACATAGATCTTCCCGTTCCAGGCAGCGACAAAAGGCGCCCAGCGCGCAGTGGCAAGCGACGCTTTTGCGCTCCACGTTTTTGTCACCGTATCATACGCTTCGACGGTGTTAAGCGCCATGGGAAGATTGCTGTTTATCCGGTTCACGCTTCCGCCGATGGCATAGATCACCCCATCAAGTTCGACAACCCCGCATTGACGCCGCGCCCCGATAAGCGAATCCGCGGAGGTCCACATTCCGCGGGCAACCACCTGTACGCTCCAGGCAAGGGTGTCTGCACCGTCATGGTTGTCGCGCACGGTCACGGTGCAGCGGTGCGTCCCTATCTGGGTTACCGCGGGTTTCCACGTCAGGGCATTATCATTCATGACCGCTGTTGCAGGAGCCCGGAGCGCATACACGAGGGTGTCGCTGTTACGGTCCGCCGCAATCAGCGTCACCGCGTATTCTTCACCCACGAGCGCCAGATCGGGGAGCGAATCGGGGGTGGTGATAAAACGTGGCGGCGAATTGACAATACGCAGGAAAGCAACGGCATTTGAATCATAGAAAGAAACGATCCCTTCGGTATCAGCGACAGCCACCCAGAAACCGGCTGGGGTGTTGCTGAGGGTCGAAAAAGTATAAACGGTATCGGTGAGCCGGGATGAGCGGAAGATGACGGTGTCTCCGCCCGCGTTTCGATGCAGCACATATTCCCTGAAATCGCCGTCCGACGAACGGTCCCATCGTATGATAATAGTCGAATCGGTTGCGTCGGCTGAAACAATGGGAACGGAGCGCGGCCTCACACGAACAGTGAAAAAGGTATCGATCGAATCACTATTAAATCCGACTCGTATGGCGACCTTTCCCCATGCGGAACGGTCGCCGGTTGAAAATGACGTGTCGGCAACCCCTTCGGAAGAATGCGGCACTTCCACCCACGAATAGTCAGGGCCGTTTCCATCGAACGCCAAAAACACCTCGTAATCGTCAAACGCGTTGATGAAACCGATCCTGCAATGCACTGTTCCGCCGTATGCCACGGTCGTATCAGCGGAGATAAAACGCACGACCGGCCGGATCGTACATGGAGGAATCGCCAGGACATTCGCCGGATCGCTGAACGGGCTCTGGTTGTTTGCGCTGTCAACGGCCTTGATCTGGTACACGAGTGATTTGGGAAGCGTGTCGGTAAAATCCCTGAAAACGGTATCGGCTGCGACGGTATCGCCCACAATGGTGTCGATGGGCTGGGGCTCACCCGCGTCTGCCTCGTTTTTACGGTACACGATATACTCCCGCAGATCGGAAACCGGCACGTTGTGCCAACGCAGATGGACAACGCCGTGCACGGTATCGTAGGAAGCCGAAAGGCCTCGGGGTTTGTGTGGAGCGCCGTCAGGATCGATCCTGAGTTGTACCGGATGCACCTCGGTCCCTTCACCCGATACGACGACCACGTTCTCCACCGAGGCGGGCAGATACCCCCCTCCCATGTAGAAAAAACAGACCGTATAGGTCCCCTCGGCCACACGCGGAATGGTGTATGACCCGTCCTGCCGCGAAACCGCCATAAAGGCTGAATCGCGGGTATAGCACATCACGCCCGACATATCGTCCTTGTCAATAATGACCCTGCCGTCAATCCACCCCTTGGGGAGCAGCACGAGAGCGCCGGCCTCGAAGCGGGCGGGAGGCTCCCCCTTGGGGGCGAAACGGTCTATGACGATTCCGCCTTTCAGACCGATGAGAGTGTCGCCCTTAAATGCCGTACCGACCAGCGTATAGGTGCCGGTATCGAGGTTGGTGAACGTAAAGGACCCGTCGCTTGTGCTCTCCACCGTATCGACCGGCGCGTAGGAAGCGCCCTTCTGCTTGAGCGCGACCACGGTCGCGCCCGTGACCGGAGCGCCGACCTTGGAGACCGTCTTCCCCACGACCTCGGATCCTCCGAGATCAACATGCTGGAGCGGTCCCGGGCACCCTGAAAGAAGCGCGCCGAGCGCCGGCAAAACAAGGAGATATGCTATGCGCAGCCTCGTCATCTGCCCGCCCGCCTAAGGCCGTGACATGGGATAGACATGGAAGTTGACATGATAGACACGGTCGCGGTTCTTATCACCGCGCACGATCTCAAGGATCTCGCGCCGAAACATTTTAAGCCGCTCCTCGATGTGTGCATATCCCTCGGCAGAACAGCTGAATGTCAGGGTTGAAATAGTGCGCTTGTCCCGCGGGTAACGGTCGATCGCCTCCCGGGCAAGGTCGATCGTCGACACGAGGAAATTATTCACTGCCACGGTCGGCGCCTCATAGCCGGTGGTAATCAGGTCATCGCTCTGCACGAAATATCCATCGTTACCCATGGTAATCATACCCAGCTTCTGCAGAAGGTCAACCGCCTTTTTTGCCTGCGACGGAGTTATGGCCGGCGAGACTTTTTTCGCGAGCTCCCCGAAGTCCTTGCCCTCGAAACGGTATATGTCGATCACTTCCCTGACCGCCGTATAATACCACTGACTGTAAAATTCATACTGCCACGCCTCGGTCAGCCTGATTTTCGACCGTTTGGACGCCAGTATCTTTTCAAAATAATATTTTTTCTGCTCGTGATTTTTTGCCTGGTCATAGTTCACCAGCAGTTCGAAATATTCCGTCTCCTGGCGCTTGAGCCTGAACACGGCAGCGAATCTGAATATATTTTCCGCGCTGATGTTGCGTTTGCCCTGAAGAATGTTGGTAAAAAAACCGGCAGAGCTGAATCCGACCTTTAGCGCGATATAACGGTAGGAAAATGATGGATTTGCCGCCTTGCGCTCCTCATAAAGGTCCTTGAGCAGTTTACGGTAATCGATATAATCGAACACATCAATAGCCATAACGACACCCACCCTGGTATAGGTCCTTCATGTCCTGCTCCCTTGATTGATCCAAGGACACCGACAGACCCCTGTTTTCAGTTAATATACCATGGGCAGGAAAAAATGACAAGAAGGATTGCATTTTAATGTTTTCATATAGAAAACAGCATCAACAGGCTAAAATTCTATTTATCTTCTGGTTTTTCAGCCAATTGCCTATATCATCTATATCATTTATTGATTGCTTGTCAGATTTTCAGAAAACAGTATGCCCTTGTAATACAATGCCATGAACGGGCAATTCAAAGAGCGGCATAATCAGGCAATCCCAATTTTTCGGGCGAAAAAAACGGAAATTTTCTATATTGATAGTATCATAATTTATCTTTTAAAAGGTCATTCCAACTACATTTCCTTTTCAGAGCAAGGAGCCGCACAATGAAAGTCTCCCGGATCGTGATGCTCGTCAGTCTCTTCTTTTTCGCGGTAACCACCATTTCGCTGGGCCGTTCTATCCTTGAACGCAAGATGTTTTATATAAACGCACAATCCGGCAAAAGCGGCCAGGCGAAATTCTGGGTCATCTATCTCGGAAATCACGAGGTGACCCTTAATCGCAAATACCCCGGCGAAGAGATACAGCCGGTGACCGGCAGCATGAATTTCCAGCTGCTCTCAAGCGGGTATATCGAAGGCAATGGATATTCGGTCAAAGGCAAACTCAGCTGCCATCCTACCATGCGATTGAAAAATGAACAAGGCACAAAAAAAATCGCGATAGACAGCATCGACTGCATTTACGAGCATGGGAGGAAAGTCCGCTTATCCAGCGGTGAGATCGGCGATTTTATCATTGACGTCGAAGGTTTGCCGGTAGTCGCCAACCGGTTTATCATGCGGGAATATAAGCTCACCAATTATTACGGCGAAGAGATTCTTAAGGAGGGTTCTGAAGAGACAAGAATTTCCGCCATCAGCTTCAGCAAAGAGGGCCTGGCGCGCATACCAAAATAAACCGCCCATACCCTTCCCTGTGATTTGGAATACCGGGAGATACGATCATGCACGCTATGCCGGCATACCATGCAGGGTGCATTGTACTTCCCTGTCAGGGTGTTTTCGTGATACAATGTACGTGATGAGCAACACAGAAACCATGGCATAAAGGAACCCGCTGTAATGCACATCCAATTCTGCGGTGCGGCCCAGACAGTAACAGGATCTCAAATACTCATTACCATCAACGGAAAAAAAATCCTTCTCGAGTGCGGCCTTTTCCAGGGGAAACGCCAGGAGTCGTACGAACGGAACCAGACATTCTCCTTCGATCCCTCATCCATAAACGCTGTCCTGCTTTCGCACGCCCATATCGACCACAGCGGCAATATCCCGAACCTGGTCAAAAACGGCTACAAGGGATCCGTTTATGCCACGCCGGCAACCGCGGACCTCTGCAAAATCATGCTGCGTGATTCAGCCTATCTTCATATGAAGGACATTGAGTGGGTCAACCGGTGGCGGCGGAACGGCAACCACCAGTTGATCAAACCGCTCTATACCATCGCTGATGCCGAAGCGTCAATCGAATCGTTCGCGGAAATCGACTATGACAAACCGCTCTCCATTGCGCCGGGCGTCGAAGCAATGTTTAGGGACGCCGGACACATACTCGGTTCAGCCGGCATCCATCTTGAAATACATGAAAACGGCAGCTCCTGGCGGCTCGGGCTTTCCGGTGATATCGGCCGGCCCAACATGCCCATGACGCGCGACCCGAACGTATTGCGCGACCTTGACATACTCATCATGGAGAGCACGTACGGCAACCGCCACCACGGCAGTTACAGCGATGTGGAGGAGGAGCTGTGCCAGATCGTGCGCGAGACTGCGGCTGCGGGCGGCAAGGTGATCATACCGTCGTTCGCCGTGGGAAGGACACAGACGCTCGTGTACGTGCTTCACAAGCTGTTCAACGAAAACCGGATTCCGGACATGCCGGTCTTTGTTGACAGCCCGCTCGCATGCAACGCGACCGACGTTTTTAAAAAATATCCGCAGTATCTTGACCGTGAGGCAAAACGCATCTTCCTCGCCAATGATGAGGAACCCTTTGAGTTCAACCGCCTTACCTACATCCACAGCGTGGACGAATCCAAGAAACTCAACGGCCTCAGGTTCCCGCACGTGATCATTTCCGGCTCCGGCATGGCCGAAGGCGGACGGATCCTTCACCACCTGCGTAATAATGTTGAAAACCCCAAAAACACGGTGCTGTTCGTCGGCTATGCCGCAAAGGAGACCCTTGCACGGAAAATGATGGACGGCCAGAATCCGGTCAGGATTTTCGGCGAAGAGCATACCGTGCGATGTAAAATCAGGGTCATGGACGCGTTCAGCGCGCACGCCGACCGCCGCAACCTGCTTGACTATATCGACCTGAATCCGCCGCAGCGCCTTAAACATGTGTTCCTCTTCCACGGTGAATCAGACCAGGCTGTTCCGCTGCGCGACGGTCTGCGCAGCAAAGGATACCAGAACGTTTACTACCCGGCGCAGGGCGAGACGTTCACGTTTGATAAGGATAATCCGTGACAGTAGCGTGTCCTGGATCGTCGGGTCCGACCCCCGTCGTCTGCGCCATAATCGAACAGAACGGTCTGATGCTCGCCTGTCGCCGCGGCTTGCACCAGACCAACGCCGGACTCTGGGAGTTTCCCGGCGGCAAGGTCAGAGAAGGGGAGTCGCCGCGGGCAGCGCTCGTCCGTGAAATCCGCGAAGAGCTCGGCATCGATGTGATTCCCCATACGCAGCTTTCCCCTGTCAGGCACACCTACCCCTGGATCACCATCGAGCTTATCCCGTTTGTCTGTTCGATCGAACAGGGTACACCGCATCCCCACGAACATGCGGAAGTGCGGTGGGTGGACGGCGACGCTTCACCGACGCTGGAATGGGCGCCGGCGGACAGGCCGGTGGCCGAGGAATATGTCGCCATGAAGCTGCCGGTGAATGAATGAAAACCGCACAGGACCTCCCTTTTTGCCATTGCGCTTTTAACCGGTGACTCTCATCGCTCCCCTTTCAGGGGTTCCCGGCCGGTCGTTCACAAAGGTGAACAGCAAATGTTTTTTTCCATTTGCCTGGCTCAACCGATGAGTTTATATTCCAGTCGCTGATTTTCCCGGAACGGAAGTCAACCGTTCTTTGGCAATCACACCCGCAGAAAAGGGAGAAAAAAATGTACACCTGCGTCCGCGTTACCATCATGCTTTCAGTCGTACTTGCCGGAACGTCGATTGCCGCCCCGGTCGGCGCGGTCCTCTACCGGGAAGGAAGTCCGGTGCATCACGCCCGCTATAAAGTGCCGGCGGACGCCGCGCACCACTATTTCGGATACCTTGAAGGGCCGGCGTGGGAAAACAGGTACGTCGCCTACAGGGTCTATGTCGACAAGGACAACCGCAACGCGATTGATTTTGTCTCGAAATATCAACCCGGACCGATCCTGCACTACTTTGACGACCCCACCGTGGATGAACATACCAATTTTTCCTGGGGAACCGATTGCTTCAGCGTCAGCTCCACCATGGGTCTTGGTCATTTCCGGTTGTTTTACAATAACCAGTGGTTGAATCCGCAACTGGGCTCGAACCTGGACAGCATGGTTATTTCGATACTCGATTCGTCAACGCAGACGCCAAAGGCTTCCATCGTATTTTACGGGTGGAATATCGGGTCCGGTTCCAAAGTCACCGTTACCTGGATAATGAGTACGTCCCTGAATGAGCGGCCCGCTCATTTTGATCTCACGATCGAGGGCAACTACACCGGCAAGGTCGTCGTCGGCATGGTCAACAACAACAAAAGAAATCATCCGGTGACGCTTATCAGGGATTCTACGAAGGCGCTGCTTGCGACCATCGGCAAACAGGGAGCGGTGGGCGAAGGTTTTACCGACACCCTGCTTCTCGCCGTATTTGCCCATAGGAGCTATTTTTCGTCGTTTGCCGATGATGCACAGAATTACGGCATGGTTCTCACGCCTGATGCCGGGAAAAAAGTGACATGGTCGATCGCTTCCTGCTGGGCAAAGGAAACCGATCCGATTTTCAGAAATCCCAACTGGCAGGACCTGCTGTTCCCGCAAACCGGCATTCAGAATGAGACCGGACGACTCTCCCCGTCAACAGGCAATACAATCCGGTCAATAAAAACAGATGCACATTATCAACTCTATTCTCTTTCCGGCAAAAAACTCACAGCACGATACCAAACCAACGGGATACGCTCCCACCTTCCTTCTGGTCTCTATTTTGTCCGCGATCCTTCCGGCCTGCTGGTGAAGAGAATAAGCTACGGATCAGAATAAGGAGGGACCATGTATTCAATGCCCTGAATCGGGAAGCACCCTGTTCAATCCCTGCAACCCTTTGATTTATATCGTCCTCACTAATCACCGGGCCGTGCGCACAAACAATGACGCCGTGCGTTGTAAGCAGGAAGGCGTGCGATGTTTGCGGGAGACCGTGCGAAGCAGGCCGGAAGCCCTCCGTTCATTACAGGATACCGTCGGTTCTTCGCAGGATATCATCCATCATTCGCGGGATATGGTCCGTTCTTCGCGGGAAACCCTCCGTCCTTTACGGGATACCATTCGTCCTTTGCGGGATGCCCTTTGTTTTTTGCCGGATACCGCCCGTCCTTCGCAGGAAGCCGCCCGTTCCTTACGGGATACCGTCCGTTCTCGGCGGGATACCCTGCAGCGTAAGCCGTAAAGCCGGCAGCGTATATCGAAAGTCTGGGGAAATACCCCTTTACCCGACCTCCAGCTGCGCCTGGGCGTCCACAACGTCCCTGTTTACAAGCTCAAGGGCCTGGTGCATCCGTTCCGAAATCACCGGATCAGGAACACGGTCGCGCAGCGTGCGCAGCAGCTGTATGGTCATGCGCAACAACCGCACCAGATCGCCTTCCGGCACGCCAAAGGCAAGCAGTTCCGCCAGTGAGCATCCGGACGCCCACGCATAGACCGGCGCTGCAAGAGAAAAATCCATTTCACGTATGGGCGTGATTATGTTGTGGCGGATCTCCTTGGCGCGCAGCCTGTGTATCACCTTTTCGGCCTCGAAACGCAGCCGCACCGACATCGGCTTCATTGCCGCCTTGCGGCTGCGCGACTCCTCGGTGACGATCGCGGCCAGGACCACCGGAAGCTGCTGAATCGTGCATTCATCGAAACTCCGCGAACAGTACAACTCCGCCGCCTGAATCTCATAGCCGCTGACGGCGGCCGCCAGCTTTCCTTTTTCGGTGAGCGTCATGCCGTCGAGGAAACCGGCCGACTGGAGGAAAGCGATCCGGTTGCGTATCTGCCGCTCCTCTTTCTGATACTGTTTGGTGATTGAAAAAAAGCCCTTTTTGAAATTGTGAAAACTGCGGCGGAACAGGTCGAACGCCCCTTCCCCCAGACGGCTGTACAGGTTGAGGATGGTGGAATACGACGCAAAAAAGCGGCTCCAGATGCGTTCGTTTTCGCCGTACAGCAGCCGCTCGAGATGTCGCGGGTCGGTCGCCTCGGGGATGACGAGCGAATACACGTACCCCTCCTCGTCCATGCCCCTCCGGCCTGCCCTGCCCGCCATCTGGTGGTACTCTCTTGTCATGAGATAATTGAACTGGACGCCGTCGAACTTCTCCAGCTCGTCGAAAATGACCGCGCTCGCCGGCATGTTGATGCCGAGCGCGAACGTCTCGGTGCAGAACAGGAGCTTGATCAGGCCGGCGGTAAAGAGCCGTTCCACGATCTCCTTTGCCGCAGGGAGGATACCGGCATGATGAAATGCGACCCCTGACTCCCAGAGGCCGCGCAGTCTCCCGATCCGGTCATACCCGCCAAGCTGATACTGCTCGATGAGTTCGTCCACCAGTGCGACCGCCTGTTCCTTTTCACCGCCATGCAAAAGATGGCGCTGGCTGTGCAGCTCGGCGTTCCGCTCGCACGCTCTGCGGTTGAAACAGAAGTACAGAGCGGGGACCTGTCCCTGGCGCAGTACCAGTTCGATAATCTGGCGCGACGACGGTTTATGCCGCAGGAATTTTTTCCGCTCATGTGGATTGGCCCGGTATTTACGCTTGATGCTTTTGAGGTTCAGTATGCCGAATTTCGGGTGGTAGAAATAATGGCGCAGCGGCACGGGCCGGTGACGCTCCTCGATCACATGGAACGGCGCCTGTCGGACGCTCGACATCCAGGCAGAAAGCTCACGGATATTGGGAACCGTGGCGCTGAGACACATGAAGGAGATGTCGGTCGGCGCAAGGATGATGCTTTCCTCCCACACGGTGCCTCGTTCCGGGTCGTCAAGATAATGGATCTCGTCGAAAATAGCGTACCGGACGTTCTGCAGGCGCATCGAGTCCTCAAGAATGAGGTTCCGGAAGATTTCGGTCGTCATGATCAGGAGACGGCCTTCCGGATTGATCGTGACGTCGCCGGTCTGGATGCCAACGGCGTCATCGCCGAACCGTTTGCGGAAATCGCGGTACTTCTGGTTGGAGAGCGCCTTGATCGGCGCGGTATAAACCGCCCGCCTGCCCGAACGGATCGAGACCTCGACGGCATATTCAGCGAGGAGCGTTTTTCCGCATCCGGTCGGCGCCGCGACGACGAGCGATTCACCCTTATCAACTATCGAAAAGGCCCTCTCCTGAAACGGATCGAGTTCGAAGCCCAGATATCTCACGGTCGGATACGGTTGATTGAATTGAAGATGACTTGATCCATGTCTGAAGGTAAAATAGATTAAAGCGGGCGAGGGAAGCGCATACGGCGCAGAGGGACGAGAAAGGAATCGATCCATGCATGCGGCATTCACGACTGCGGCGCGGTACGGTGCTAAGAAGGCGCTCAGGATTGCAGCGCGCGCCAGCCGGAAACGGCGCTGTCGCGCGCCCCGCTCAATCGGGTATCTGGTTGCGGGAGGCATGGGTGACGGCATCATGACGCTTCCCGCGCTCGCCTTCCTGAAAAAAAACGTGCCCGGCGCACGCATCGACGTGTACGTGCCGCAGAACCTGCAACAGCTTCTTCGCAGACTCATGCAGCCGTTTACCGTCCTTCCCTTTTCCGCTGGTGCAGCGTTGTTACGGGCCGCGACCGGCCGCGCCTATGATCTGACGTGCTCCAATACGATTGCGGCGTTTCGTGTGGCGTACGAAGTCCATGCGCGCCTTGCCGGCAGATACGCCGCCGGATTCAGGTATCCTGAGGACAAGCCCCGAGACAGGCTCTATGACTATTCTCTGGCGATCGAAGAAAACCAGCATGACAGCGATCAGAACCTGACGCTTGCGGCAGGTGCGCTCGGACTCCCTTTTGAAGAACCGGACCGGTATTACCCCACGCTGGATTTTGCAGGTCCGGCCCCTGCTACTGCCACGCAAACGGTCGTCATCCATCCGGGCGCGGGAAGAGAATACCGCCACAAGCAATGGCCGTCCGAGCGTTACCAGGAAATCATCAGACGGTTGTTGCTGAAAAAGCACGCGGTCACCGTTCTCTTAGGTCCGGATGACGCGCATCTCTTTTCTCTTTTTTCGGCGATGCACGGCACGCATATCTGCCATTCCATCGGTCCTGACCCGCTCTTCAAAACGCTTTCGTCATGCAGGCTTTTTATCGGCAATGATTCCGGCCCGGCCCATTGTGCCGCGCTGTTCGGTATTCCGACTATCGTACTGTTCGGACCGACAAGCGCGGCGCGGAACGCACCGCGCGGCAGTGAGTCCCTCGCGATTGAAGGCATGCTTCCCTGTTCTCCCTGCCATTTCAGGAGCGCACCCTGCGGCGACAATCAGTGCCTTAAATCAATTCAGGTCGACCAGGTGTGGAATTCCATCGAGGAAATCCTCAAGCGTACCGGCATGTAAGGCGCAAAGCGTCACGTTCTTCCCGAGAGTTCATCGTAGAGATCGAGCACGAGTGCGGCAGCATCATTCCAGGTCCTGCGACGGGCATGCGCCTTTCCTTTCTGCGAAAGCTCGCTGCGCAACGCATCGTTTTGGAGAAGGCGCCGGGCCGCGTCTGCCATGCCGGCGGTATCCCCGGGATGGCAATACAGCGCCGCATCGCCGCCGGCTTCGGGCAGCGAGGTGCTGTTTGAAGCAATGACCGGGGCGCCGCAGTACATGGCTTCGAGTACCGGCAGGCCGAATCCCTCAAGCCGCGAGGGAATGAGAAACAGCGTACAGAGCGCATAGTTGGATACCAGCTGATCAGTGGTCACGCTGCCCGTGAATATGATACGATCGCGATACCGGCTCGCACGGCAGGACCGTTTGACCGCATCCGTCTGCTTTTCGAGCGCACCGATGACCCTGAGGGTTCCGGCAAATCCGTCCTCGCAGAGCCGTTCGAACACCGCGACCGCCGCGCCGATGTTTTTATTTTCCGTTTCCCCCAACGTCAGAAGGTAGGGCTCAGCAGGCGCATGGGACAAAGGAAAACAGGCGTCATACGCCCTGGCGACCGCCTCGTCGACGGCCAGGGGCAGCACGCGGATCTTGTTTTCTTTTATATGCAGCCGCGCAACAAGGTCATCTTTGACAAAACGTGATATAGTGATCACCCGGTCCGCCCGCCGCACGGCCACCCGCTGAATCCAGAACGACTTCATTTTCGTATGCGACTTGAGCGCAGAAAGATGAAGCGGATTAAGGTCGTAGACGGTGGCAATGCTTTTGGCGCCGCATACCAGAGGAAACCCGATCTCCCGAAGCAAGCCGAGGCTCACGGTCGCATGGAAAATGTCTGCTTTCATGCTTCTCAAATCAAACGGCCATCTGAGCTGCTCGTGCAGCCAGTCATGCGTTTGGGGCCGCCTGAGTATAACGTACCTGCCGCAGCGCAGGGGGGGCGACGGCGCGCTGCCGCACAGGATGATCGACGACGAATAGCGCGATTTGACAAGACAAGAAAGCAGGTTGCGGACGACCGTGCCGACGCCGCGGTCCGCGTACCGGTTCTGAAGGGGTCTGCAGTCGATAGCGATGTTCATACCCGACACGAAAAATAATGGTTTGTCTTAGCAAAAAGCATCCGGCTTGTTCAGGTAGAAAAACAGAGGCGTATGTGCACGGAAGACAAAACGGGCTATCCCGGCATGGCTGCTTTTTCCCTGCCGCGATCAGTCAGTATGCGGACATCGCCGGTGCGTTGGATGATTCCTTCGCTTTCAAAAAGGGAAAACAGCGAAAGTGCTACCTTGCGGTTTGCAGCAATGAGATCGCGGAACTGCGCGACCGTAAGCCCCTGCGGTGCTTCCCCGAGAGCCTTCAGGAGTTGTGCACGGAACGTATCAACCAGTGCGCCATCGATAAAATTTCCTTCAATGGCATACGCACGACCGCGGCCTATGAGATGATGGACGATCTGACGCAGGGTCCTTTCGTCAATTCCACGCTTTGCCGCCCGGGAGGACAAATCCGCCAGAGAAAACAGGTGTATGCCGTCCTCTTTAAGGTCATTCTCGACCGAAGCGATTCGCCCTTCAAGCTCTTTCGAAATCACCACAGCATGTGACGCGAGCACCCAGGAGTACCCGACCTGCTTGAGCACTCCCCTCTGACGAAGCTGCTCAAGCATATACTTGAGCAGGAGCTCTTCATCACCTCTGTTCCTGATACCCACGGCGCCACGAAGCTCTTCGACGGTTTTCCCTGTTGCAAGCAGCGGATGGTCGCGATGATGTGCCTCAAGTATCTTCTGCACCCGGAGTTCCAGAAGATCGACCGCCTCTTTTAGCACAAAATAGCAAGCCTTTTCCTGGCCGATACGGACAACCGTCACCTCGGCAGGAAGCGCCGGTATTTCATCAACCAGTTCCTCCGGTGTCAGGTTGAGACGGTCTGCCAGCCGGACCAGAGAGACTCCGAGCGACGACTTCCGCACTTCCGCGGTAATGAGCTCTCCCCTGCTGCCGGAAACAAGCCGCTGCAGCCTGATTTTCAGATCAGCGGTCCGCCGTCGGTGATGCAGGGGAGCTGCGTCGATAACAACACCTCCGCCTATCGTCCTGTCACCCGAGGTGCTTCTGAGAACAAAACGATCGCCATACTGCGCCACACAGGAAACAGGGAATTGAACCTGCGTTAGTGCCCTGTTACCCGGGGCAAGCGAATCGCAGTCGAGAAGGTGAATCCGTACCTGCGCTTCAAAGGTCCCCATGAGAAACAGCGCAGTGGACCAGAGCCCTCTCTTCGTATTTCCTTCGAACAGCTCCAGATGTCCATCAATGAGGTTCGTGGTGCGGAGCTGCCGGCTCGCGATCATCATGCCCCGTTCAAACTCATCGCGCGAAAGACCAGCCACATTGAGTGATGCGCGGTCCCCCGCCCGCACCTCATCAGCCGCCGCGCCGTACCGTTCGATCCGCCGGATCCGCACTTCCCTGCCATACGGCATGAGAAAAGCAGTCGAACCTGCCGTGATAGACCCGCCAAGCACTGAACCGTTTACCACGGTACCGAATCCACTCACCGTAAATATCCTGTCGATATACATACGAAACAGTGCTCCCACCGGACGTTCGGATGCCGCGGCGGCAACTGCTGAAAGCGCCTCGCGCAATGGGGCGAGCCCCTCCCCGGTCACTGCCGACACTTGCACAATCGGGCACCCTTCCAGAAACGTGCCGGCCACGAACTCGACTGTCTCTTCGGCGCACAGCGCCACAACGTCGGGCGGAGCAAGGTCAATCCGCGTCAGTGCAACGACACCGGTCCTAATGCCCAAAAGGTCCATGATGCGGACATGCTCCCGCGTCTGTGGCATGATGCCGCTGTCGGCAGCAATGACCAGCAGTGCAAGGTCGATGCCCATTGCGCCACTCACCATGGTATGAATAAAATCACGGTGGCCGGGGACGTCGATGATGCCGATAGTGTCGCCTGAAGCAAGGGCAATATGGGCAAAACCGAGGTTGATGGTAATGCCGCGCTGTTTTTCCTCCTTGTGCGTATCGCAATCAATGCCGGTCAGCGCCTTGACAAGAGCGGTCTTCCCGTGGTCAACATGCCCTGCGGTACCGAGGATCAGGTGCTTCACAAAGCCGCCCCCCTGCGAATACAGAAGGCTACGCGGTCGGCGATCAGGGGAATATCATCACGGTTGAGCGCAAACACATCGAAAAGCACGTTTCCTTCCCGCAGGATGGCCAGAATCGGGGGGCGGCCCCGCATAAGGCCATGATAGACCGCTTCACTAAACGCCATCCGCTCCCTGACCCTGCTCGAAGGAGGAACAAGCCGGACCGCATGACTGGGCACTTTGACATCAGGCAGGGTGCCGCCGCCGATCTGTCCGAAGCTTCTTACACTGTCGGCTGTTATATCGCGCTCGCGGAGCGCGGCCAAAAGAGAGTCGGCAAGTTCCTGGCGGGCCTGGTGATCGCGTTCAAGAAACATGAAAAGCGGATTACGCTCGATAAGCAGTTCGTCCTTCAGATAATTTCTGCACGCGCTCGACAGTGCGGCAAGCGTGATCTTGCCAACCCGGAGCGCCCGCATGAGCGGGGCAGCGGCCAGACGCCGCACAAGCCTTGATCTGCCGGCGATTATTCCGGCCTGCGGACCGCCCAGAAGCTTGTCCCCAGAAAAAGCCACTACGTCTGCGCCGTCAGCAATCGCCTTTCTGACATCGGGCTCATGCGCCAGATCCATTTTAAGCGGTTTCCTGAGTAATCCTGATCCGATATCATAGAGCAGCGGTATCCTTTTCGAACGGGCAAAACCGGCAAGATCTCGTACCGAAACCTCTTCGGTAAATCCCGATATCGTATAATTGGACTTGTGCGATTTGACGATGAGCGCCGTGTCCCTGCCGACCGCCTTTTTATAATCTGAAAGCCGGGTACGGTTGGTTGTTCCGACTTCAACCATATGTACTCCGGCAGCTGCCATAATCTCCGGGATCCTGAATGCGCCTCCGATTTCAATCAGCTCACCCCGAGAAATTATGACCTCTCGGCCGTGAGCCAATGTATGAAGGGTCAGAATTACTGCTGCCGCGTTGTTGTTCACCACCATCACATCCTCAGCACCGGTAAGATAGCGAAGGAGTTCAGCAACATGGTCGACACGATGCCCTCGACCTCCTTTTTCCAGATCAAACTCGACATTCGAGTAGCCACGGATAATCGGTGTGATTTCGTTAAGGACCGCATCGCCAAGCGGAGCCCGACCAAGGTTGGTATGAAGGACCACCCCCGTAGCATTGATAACCGGCCTGAGTGATGGTTCGATTATGGCGGTGACGATTCCTTCCGCTCTGTGAATAATTCTGTCGATTGACAGATCTCCGGCACCCCCCTTTTTCCCGATCTCCTTCCTGACCGCCATGATCGTCTTTCTCACCACATAGGCAACGATTTGCTGGCCATATTTTTCAATAAGCGAAACAGTGCCCGGGGAACAGAGCACCGTATCAACAGCCGGCAGGCTTCTCAAGATATGTTGTTTTGTCTTTTTTTTCATTCTGCAGGGCCGTACGGAAGTACCGGTGCCACTCTCATGAAGCGAGTAGCATCGAGCGGTGTTCTTCAATGAAAAACAATCCATAACCAGAGAGAGCAGGAATCGAACCTGCCACAGACGGTATTATCCGCCCGCCACTGGTTTTGAAGACCAGCCGGGACACCAGTCCCCTCCTCTCTATCTGGTAAAATAGTTGCTCGCAACAGACGTAATATTAATAGAATGTGTCGATAAGACGGAAGTGCGTCCTTGTACTGTAAAAAACCATTGAAACCGGTTATTTAAAATGGTACTCTTTATTAACTTCTCAAGATATGCTTTTTCTATTTAAATGACACAAGGGCAATAATCGATGGACAATAAAAAACTCAGTGTCGTTGTTGTTGACGACGAAATTCAAATAACAGACCTGCTGAAAACGTTTCTGCAGTGCATTTCAAAGAACCTCGATATTCACACATTTAATGATCCGGAAGAGGCCCGTGCTCATCTTTTAAGGAAGAATCCTGATGTTCTCATCACTGACTTTAAAATGCCTAAATATGATGGTATTCAACTGATACGACTCATGCCAAATAACTCCACAAAGGTGCTGATTTCCGGCTATGTGTCCGAAATAACTGAAGGCCAACTTGGGGAACTCAAGGCTTCTTTTTTCGAAAAACCGGTTCCAATGAAGGACCTCGGCCGTATCATTGCCGAGGCACAGTCCAGAAAAGGAATGGTAGCCATCCACTAGGCATACCGTAGTGTCCGTGAGCATATGGCCCGATTTTTTATTGTATACGTAACGGCAAAGAACAAAAATGAGGCCCGCACCATAGGCAGAACAGTCGTTTCAGAAAAACTGGCTGCCTGCGCCAATGTTTTCGGTGGCATGAATTCGTTCTATTTCTGGGACGGAGACCTCTGTGATGACAATGAAGCGGTGGTGGTCCTGAAAACCAGGAACCTGTTGCTGGACAAGCTAATCAAACGGATAAAAGCCCTGCACTCCTATGATGTGCCGTGTATCGTTGCTCTGCCGATTTCAGGCGGGAACAAGGAGTATCTGGCATGGATCGGGAAAGAGACACGAAAATCCCACAGACGGAAAAGATCACCGTAGCGGGTAGGTTCAGGGCATAGCTTCTCACACATGCATGCGTAAGCAGGGTCCTCTTATTCGATTTCTGCCTCAAACCTGAACTTCTCATTCATCGCATTCAACTCACGCGCGAGTACCAGCAGTTGCTTCTGATTCTCTTCTGAGGGATTTTTTTTGTAGTCGAGATAGAGCGCAAGAAAGGCATCAAGCTTTTCCTGGTACATACTCATTATTCCCTTTTCGTTCATCTCGCGCTGCAGATGGTAGAGACTTCCATCTGATAACCGCTCGATCATATCAAAATAGCAGGTGGCGGCTCGACGTACGATCTGCACTATCTGCGGCATATACTCTGCCATTGCCATGAACACGGGAACAAGGGCAACACGGTTTCCCTGAAGATGACTGAGCGCGCTTGCGGCTAGTTCGTAATAGAGCACGATCCTGTCCTGCCGGGTCTCTTCGGGCATTACGATGTGGTAATAGGATCCGGGGTGCGGATCCCCCTGGAAAAAACTCTCCTGGACAAGGCCGAAATCGGCATTTTCCCGGTATACGATATACTCATTACGGGTTCCGGGATGCTCATCAAGGTAGCGGCGCACATCGACGTCGAAAATCGAGATATATTCTCGCGTCCGTATCAGGTCCCGGGCATCAACCATCGAGTTGAGAAGCCCGGAAAGATATACATTCACCTCCTGGTCAAACTCATTAAGGCCAGTTTCCAGATGCAGATCAGCACGCGCCTTTAATATATGCTGCAAAAAGAAGAATCCGGATTCATTGGAAGCCTGATCCTTGAGATCAAAATAGGGTTTCACGATTGTGCGATTATTCATGGCATTCTCCTCTCTTCGCTACGCAAGCTTCTTCTAAACCGCTACCATCGCTGTCCTTTCTATCAAATATATCGGATGAAATTGAGTTATATTTAAGCGCTTTATTAAAAATAGCCCGTTTATCAAAGTAGTGCTTTCTCCTTTTCAATCAATTAATTATGCATATTTAACAGTTTTTTTAAAAAACATTAAAGTTTTTTTAAAAAATGCCGATAAAACAAAGGGGAAGTTATATACATATCTTTCAGGGAGGTGCAGAATGGAAGTACAAAAGGCGAGCGGCGGCGCGCCATTTGTGACCGGGATTAAACAATCCCAAGGTGCGCTCAAAAAAACAAACCGGCAGTTGGAGAAAATTCTTGAACAGCTCTCCACTGCCAAACGGATCAACCGGGCAAGCGACGACGCTGCAGGGCTTGGAATCGCGGAGCGTCTTACGACGCAGATCCGGGGTTTCAGGCAGGCATCGCAGAACATCGCCGATGCAACTGCAGCGCTGGATATTGCCGACGGCGCTGCGAGAGAGATCTCAGACATGCTACAACGGCAGCGTGAGCTTGCCGTTGCCGCACAGAACGGTACACTGTCGGGCGATGACAGGCAGGCGCTCGACCGGGAGTATCAGGCTTTGACCGCTGAGATCAACCGGATCGCGGAGGTGACCAACTACAACCGGCAGCAGGTAACGAACAACACTGATCTGGCTTCAGGCAATGCGCAGATTCAGGTCGGCCCGAACGCCGGTGAGACACTCAACCTTCCGGCCACCGATTTCGGTGTTGTCGCGCTCGGGATGCAGCACACCTCGATCCTGACGATCGAGGGAGCACAGGGTGCACTCGGAAGGGTGGACGCGGCAATCGGCGCGGTCAATACGCAGCGAAGCACCATCGGCGCGACGGTGAACAGGCTCACGTCGGCAGGCGACAACCTCGCTGTGGCCATGATCAATACCCAGGCCGCTGAATCCGTGATCCGCGATGAAGACATGGCTGAGGGACTTGCGGCCCTCACCCGTGAAAAAATTCTGCAGGAGGGAGCAATCATGACCTTTGCGCGGTATGCGGAAATAACGCGCAACCATATACTGGGACTGCTGCAGTAAAGTCCTTTTCCGGACGGCACACTTCGTACACTTTACCGGCGCGGCAGTGTGCCGTTCCGTTTTATGCCGACAGCCTCCGGACAGGTGATCAGGAATTTAATTGTTACGCGGCCTGTTACATGCTATACTCTCCAGCATGAGGATTGTTTATTTAATGTCCCGGGAGAACGCGTCATGAACGCCAGATCGGAAGTAGCGCGCCACTATTCGCGCATGCGGCTCGAAACCGCGTCTCATCCACAGATCATCTGGCAGATCCATGTGAAATGCGCGCAACTTATCAAACAGGCGCTCACTTCGCAGGGGGGTCATCGCCGGACCCTGCTCATTCAGGCTCAGAACCTGCTCGCCGAACTGGAAAGTTCGCTCAAGGTAACCGATGAGCTTTCCAAGGGCATCTTTTACCTCTACGATTACTGCTACTGTCTTCTTGAAACCTCCCGTAGCGAAGATCATGAGCTTGCACTGCACGTGATGGCAACGCTCCGTGATACCATGGGAACCCTCCTGCGAAAAAATCCATAACCTCTTGCGCAACCTCCAAGCCGGTTATATTTTATTGCAATCGGTACTAGTGTTAATTCACTATTGAAGTTACATGCACATCATCTGATCACTTTTGAAATCAGGAGGACCCGATGAAATCAGGGAAAATCGTTTTTTTACTGCTCACCATTCTGTGTATGGTAATGTGGGGCTGCCAGAAAAAAGTGACCAAAGTTGAAACGCCGCCGGAACCCAAGCCCGTGGTGGTCGAACCGCCGGAACCGGTCAAACCGGTCGAAGATTTCATTCCGATCGACATCGATGCGGAACTCCGACGGATTCTTCAGACGATCTACTTTGATTTTGACAAGTATGATCTGCGTCCGGATGCGATCAGCAGTCTCGAAACCATAGCAAAGTATCTGCAGGAGCATCCAACGGTCAGGGTGCTTGCCGAAGGGCACTGCGACGAACGCGGCTCAGCCGAATACAACATGGGTCTGGGCGAAAACCGGGCCAGGGCGGTAAAAAACTATCTAACCTCATACGGTATTGATGGAGGCAAGGTTGAAACCACCTCCTACGGCAAGGAGCGCCTGGCCAAAATAGGCTGCGGCGCCGATGATATGTGCCATGAGGGCAACCGCCGCGTCGAATGGCAGGTCCTGGCAAAATAGCCTCCTGTTGAAGCTTTTTTGATTACGGGGGAAACGGTATTCCGTTTCCCCCGTTTGCTTGCTGCAGCAGTATCGTATATTTATACCGTTATGCTCACCAGGAGGCAGACCCGTCAGGTGAATGTGCGTGGCGTCCTTATCGGGGGCGGCGCGCCAGTGGTCATCCAGTCAATGACCAATACTGACATCCGCGACATCCAGGCCACGTTAGCTCAGATTGAGCAGCTTGTTCGATCGGGCTGCCGTGTTGTGCGCGTCGCAATTCCCGACAAACCGGCACTTGAGGCCTTTACGGAAATCCGCACGCAGACCAGTATCCCGCTCGTTGCCGATATCCATTTCCACCATACGCTTGCAATGGGGGCCATCGAGGCAGGGGCAGACAAGGTGCGCATCAATCCCGGCAACATCGGTTCCCCAAACCGGGTTCAAATGGTCGCGGACGCAGCCAAGGCAGCTCACATCCCTCTCCGGATCGGTGTCAACGCCGGATCTCTTCAAAAGACACTCCTCGAAAAACACGGCGGCCCAACACCGGAAGCGCTGGCTGAAAGCGCACTGGACTTCATCGAAATGATGCACGGGTTCGGGTTCCATGACCTGGTGGTTTCCATCAAGGCGAGCGACGTGCCGACGACCATTGATGCGTGCCGCCAACTCGCGGGCACTTCGGATGTTCCGCAGCACATCGGTATCACCGAAGCAGGGACCGTCAGAAGCGGCTCGATCCGCAGCGCGGTCGGTATCGGCGCGCTCCTTGCGGAGGGTATCGGCGATACGATCCGTGTATCGCTTGCCGGCGACCCCGTCGAAGAGATATTTGCGGCAAGGGAGATCCTGAAATCACTCGGCCTTGCCAGCGGCCCCAAAGTCATTGCATGTCCGACCTGCGGCAGGACCCAGATCGACGTCGCCAAGCTTGCCGGCCAAGTGGAGAAACTGATAGACCGGATCACGGAACCGCTCACCATCGCGGTCATGGGCTGTGTGGTCAACGGTCCGGGTGAAGCGCATGAAGCCGATCTTGGCATTGCAGGCGGCAAAGGAGAAGGGCTTCTCTTTATCAAAGGCAAGGCGGTCAGAAAAATCCCTGAAGAACAAATGGTGCCGGTTTTAAAGCAAGAAATAGAAGCAATGATCGGGCATTCCCTCTAATAAAACAACAACAAGGCGGTAAAATTGAACGTCGCGTCCTCTCCCCGCCATGTGCCAGAACCATGGCCCGCGGTAATCATTGCACTGCTTTGCGTCACGCTTGAATGCATGCGCGATCATGCTCCGCACCTGCCGTTTGACATGCCGGTGCGCCAGGACCTGCTGCAGTCTGTTCCGGTTCCCCGAACCCCTGTCGCTCCGGCGGTCGACGACACGGCATTTAGCATTACCGGCCTGCGCTCATGGTATATGGTCGGTGACTCTTTGACAAAAGGAACCGATACCATCAATGCCGTCATCCGCGCCCCGGTATCGGTCAACCGTGTCGACTGTTTCCTTGATTCAAGCTGGGCGGGTACCCTCGGCCGGGATGATTCAACGTTTCGTCTGCGCCTTAGCATCGCACACCTCTCGCCGGGCAGACATGAGCTTCTTTTTTCCGCAGACACCCTGGATACCGCATTTGCCTGTATAACCGTCAATCGCTCGGCATACTACTATGTCACGGTGTCAAATGACTGGGAAAACCCAAGGTCTGGAAACTTCGACACCAACCTTTCTTTCTCCAGAACCCTGCACGAGCGGCATCCCGATCTCGTCATGACCTATTTCGCCGGCCCCTATTTTTTTACCGACTCGTTCGTATCACCTGAGCGCAGGCAGTGGATTGCCGGATTTCTAACTGCCATGCGTGATGAATACGGCGACGAAACAGGCCTTCATATCCACCCATGGTGCCATTTTGTCCATGCAGCGGGGGTCATCTGCATTACCGACAGTTCGGCGTTCGACACGCTCCCTGATTCCACCGGGTACGGTATCAGTTGTTACCGGTACAGTGAAAACGATTTTTTCCGGCTGCTTACAACCGCCGACTCCCTGTTTCTCGCCTGGGGCCTTGGCAAGCCGACCTCGTTTCGCGCCGGCGGGTGGAGCTGCGCCCTCCATACCATGCGGGCGCTTTCGCGCGCCGGATACCGGGTCGATGCGAGCGGCTGCAACGTATCACGCATGGACGAGGTGGCTGGAGCGCCGTCCCTGGTATGGCTTGCTCAAAACTGGCACACCATCAATGACACGGCCCAGCCCTATTACCCTTCGGCCACCGACATTGCCGACACCGTGCCCCCTACCCTCGATGTGCTCGAAGTACCGGACAACGGGGTCCTTGCCGATTATGTGACTGCCGCCGAAATGATCGACATCTTCAACCGCAACTGGAACGGCGTGCCCCTGTCCGCACCGCGCATGTGCTCCATCGGCTACCATATCGACAATCTGGATGCGTACATTGACCGCCTGGAACGGGCGCTCGCCCATATCGACTACTATCTGGCAGCAAACGGTGGCGGCCCCGTGGTCTATGCCCGTATGAGCGATTGCGTCCGGGTGTGGCAGCGCGCAGAGGCGGGAATTGTAAGAAGATAAGCAGGTGCACACACCTTTTTCCTGGAAAAAAGATATGCCACCGTATCCTTCATCGCTCGGGTTTCTCTTCTGCCTCCTTCTCTATGCAGGATGGGCCCAGGCCGCTGCCCGGTCGATTGCGGCTTCGCTTGCAGAATATGATGCTGTCCGCCGTGTATCGAGTGTATCCGGTGTTTCCGCCGTGAGTTTTTCCGGTGTCTCCCTCCATCCTGCCACTGGTACGCTCTATGTCATTGACAATGACAACGCACAGGTGTATGAGCTGGACACCGTGGGCAACCTGCTGCGAACCATTTCCACGACCGGCTTTGAAGATCCGGAGGGGATAGCCCACCAGGCCGACGACCATTTTTTTATCGTCGAGGAGGGACGTGCGACTATTGTGCGCTTGCAGCTTCCGCGGTCCGGGACCGGTCCGGTCGACCGTGAAGACGGCACCATGTTGACTCTTGCCGAGAACTGGGCAAACAGCGGCCTCGAAGGAGTCAGCTACAATCCGTTGACCGCCACCGCCTATGCAGTCAAAGAAACAGGCCCTCCACGGTTATACCGGATTACACTCGACAACGATGGTAATCCTGTTGCAGCGTTTCCCAACGATCCGTTTGACATCGAAAATAAAAACGGTGACGCCGCCGATGTCTATGCTTTGACCGATGGCAATTTTATTATTGTCAATCAGGAGCAAAAAAGGCTGGAAGGATATGGTCCGCAGGGTGATCTGCTGTCATTTCTCAATCTCGGTATGACCAAGCCCGAAGGGGTCGCCATCGATACTGCACAACGCGCCATGTATGTGGTCGGCGAACCGCGTGAATTTTTCGTATTCAGCAACAAAGCCGCCCGGATTGTCGCCAAAAGCATGCCATGGGCTTCTGTTGACTGTTCGTTCCGCATGACAGCCAATACATCCGGGTCTGACAGAATTGAATTTCGTCTTGGATACCCATCCCGTGTCCGGATACATGCAATTTCTCTCCTGGGAAGGTGTACGACCATATTCGACAAGCAACTCAATCCTGGCAAGCACATAGTAATACCACCTACCGGCGCGTCCCCCACCGGCATCCGGTTATATCGTTTCCGTGCCGGCCCATGAGCGGACATAGCCGCCGCCATTGGACCTGAAAATGTCCACGCCGAGCCTGCCGCCTCGAAATGATCAACGCGCGGCGCTACCACGGCAGGCGTTACCGTGGACTATACGTGGTGTAACTATCCTGTCTGCAAAAAAGCGCAGAAGAACAACGCACCCTTTGAATTGTTTTTCATAAAGGGTATAATTATAGAGCCTTTGCCCCGGGGCGTGCACCATGACCAAACAACAAGGCGCTTATGGCTGATGGAATTACCGGATACTTTCAAAACCGCTATAAATAACTACCTGACAGCTCCTGACTCGAAGCAGAACATTTCACGTATCGATTCCGCCTACTGGGCCTTTATCGCCGACACCCTGGCTGAATGCGTTCGCTACAAAAAGGACCTCCATACCGCTATCGAAGGCATGAGGGACTTCATCGATTTCGGGATATGCCCGGAAATGGTGGAGGAGCATGACAAGGTCATCTACCGGATCACCACGGCCCCGGTCCCCTTTACTCTTTTGAAAATCAACCTCTTCTCCTCGTTTATCAAAACCCACCTCAGTGCATTGCTGCAGGAGGGATCGCGCGAACGGATCGAAAAAGAGATAGCTATTGCCGAACGGGAGCGGTCACGGCTGGAACGGGAAATGGTAAACCAGCAGAAAAGCCGCAAACAGCTGCTCTTCTCTGAATTCAACGGATCCCCGAAGCTTGAGACCATTGCCGAGCAGATGGAGATAGTCGACACGCTGCTCGGGTCCAGTCTGGAATTGAAAAAAAATGTGGGCCGCGGCAGTTTCATCCCGGCGGACCAGAAACGCGAGCATTTTGCACGGGAAACGAACCTCTCGGGGATGCAGGCGAAGATAAGCCGTTTCCTCTCCTCTGTTCCTGCCTTGAAAGAGAGCGCCGCACAAATCAATCAGCACTCAGGCGACATCGTGCAGATACTAGAAAAAATAATCGATATCAACAGGGCTATCACCAAAATGCGCGATGATATTGACAGGATTGAACAGGAACAGCGGTCGATTTCCGGCCTGGAGCTCGAAAACAGAATCAGGATTGAACTCGATTATCTGAGGGATCTCGTCAGACTTTCGGCCCGGCGGCTCCGTATTACCTCGTGTCCGCTTCTCAGACCAGACGACACCTACTTTACCCTTGAAAAACTTGCCGAATGCCTTGAACGCATACTGGAGTTCGATCCGCGGGTCTTCCAGAACGAACGTACCCCGCACTTCGGGAAACCCTCGGTTCTGCTGGTACCGGGTAACGGCAACGCGCTCTATGATTGGAAAAACAACCAGATCATCGTGCCCCTGGTGCCGTATAATAAAAATTTCATGGCCTCGGTGGCGTCGGGGATCATCGAGTACCGTTTTGATGTCGATGAAGACAAAAAACTGCTCCATTCCTACAATCAGCTGCCTGAACACAGGAACATAAAATCGCTCCTGCAGCTTAAATCAAAACTGGTCAAGGACTATACCATCTGGATGACGTCGGAGTATGACGGCTTCCGGATACTGTCCGCACCGGTTAAAAAGTGGTTCGAGCGGGAGATTGCGCCGAACCGCAATGAAATCTATACGCCGTTTCAATATCAATCGTTTGAACTGCCGTCAGCCGCTTTTCAGAGCCTTTTTTCCGTCATCGAGCCTGCAATAGAAAACCCGCAGCGTGCCGCAACGGAGGACCTCTGGATCGGGAGCATTCTTTTGTATCAACTCGGGAAATTTGATAAATCGTTTTCGCTGCTGATCGAAGTCAAGAAACGCAACCCCGATACCAGCTTCATCTTTTACAATCTGGGCCATACTGCAATGAAAGCGATGCGGAAAAATGAGGCAATCGAAGCGTTCAGCGATTTCATCCGGAGGCACGCTCAAAGCTGGTGGACATCGGTGGCACACGATTATCTCCGGCAATTACAGGCCATGTAAGCAGCCGATGCCGGCAGGTCGTGCTTGTCGCACGTCAATAACCTGTCGTTTTGCTTGCAATCAGCGCAACATATTCCACACCGAGTTCACTACCCATGACTGTCACCGTGTAATAGCCGTGCCTGTCGCTCCCGTCGAAGTTCTTCGTCGAGGGCATGAGAGAACCTACCGTGTAAAAAGGCACTCCGTTTCGCTGTCCGGTCCACCAGCCGTGATAATGGCCTGAAAAATAACCGATGACGTTTTTCTGGTCGAGGATGGCAAACAGCACGTCCGACTTTTGCACCGCGTAGCGCGGTGTCTCTGGATGGAGCGGATAGTGAGAAAAGACCACGATCGGTGTTGTATTGGATACTTTTTTCATTCTCTGTGCAAGCCATACGGTACAGGGGTCACGGACGGTTACCGTGGCTCTGCCTCCCTCGCTCAGATCCAGGAAAAGAAATCCTATGTCGCGGTGTTCAATATAAAAAGAACCTGTTCCGCGTCCGAAATGCTTTTTATAGAGCCGGTCGTCACCGACATCCGTGTGCCCCAGGTCATGGTTTCCAGGAAGGGTATACACCTTTTTGGTGAGCCTTCGCAAATACCCGCGTAACGTTATGAACTCCTTTTCCATGCCATTGCACGTCAAGTCGCCGGCAACGACCAGGAAATCAAGCGATGCCAATTGGCTCCTCCAGGTGTCAATATGCGACGCCAAGAGATCTTCCCCATCGTTGCACCCGAAATGAATATCGCTTGAAAAAGCGAACTCAACACCCTGCGGATGGCCGACCTGGGAACGGACGCCGCATGCAAACAGGAACGGAAGCGCTGAGCATAGAAAACGACACACGAGAGACCGGCACAACGGCATACGCACCTGCTTGTTTTTATCATTCCGGACGGCGCCCGCGGATAGGTATAATTATAGCATAAAAACCATGAGCCATAATCGAAAATACGCTATTGCAGCATTGACGGGCAGCGATCTTATTCTGTGGATCGTCATTGTTCTGTATACCGGGATCATCTACGCGACGCTCCCGGTCGTCCCTGCTGTGCGCAAGCTGCTTGTGGAGCGATACGGCTATGATGTGTTCAACTGGATCTATGTCTGTTTCGGCAGTGCAGGAGCGGCCTTTGTCCTCTACGGCCTCATAAAACTCCGGGCAAAAGCGCGATTGCGCTACTTCGTTGCGCTCCTTTGTATCGGCTCGGCATATTCCTGGTATCTGGTCCGCCTCCCGTACGCGATCGAACGCATTCATCTTCTCGAATATGGCGTGCTCGGCGTTCTGCTGGTTATCGCCTGTGCAAGACATATGTGCCACCGCATAGCATTTCCTTGCGCCGTACTCCTGACCTATTGCATCGGCCTCGGCGACGAGACGGTACAGCATTTTCTGCCGAACCGGGTAGCCGAGATCCGTGACGGCATAACAAACGCCGTATCGGGATTCCTCGGCACCCTCCTGTTCAGTTGTACCATGGGAATGCGGCCGTCGCGCATTCCGTTTACCCGCATGCAGATGCGAATACTGTTTGTCATCTGCTGCATGTCGGTCGCGACAACGGGCCTTTTCATTTATGGAGCACATGGATTTGGACATGCGCATGCATCCCAAGGATGCAGGTTCTACTCGTCGCTTACGGCCGAGCAGCTTGACCGTATCAACCGGAGCCCGGCCCGGGCCTCACTCCGCGAGATGGCCATCTATGAAAACGAAGCGAAGCGCCACCTGTTCCAGCGCGATTTTTACTTTACTAATGACTTTCTGGCGCGTGACGGTTCCTTTTATCGCGATTATGCTCTGGCGCTCGGCGAGAACCGGATTCTTGAATCGTGGTACCACCGCTTTTTGGAAAAAAACGGCAACAGGACGTCTTCTGAATTTTCCAGCCTCTTTGACAAAAAAGTTGGTTTTGCACTGGGCGATACACCCGTGGTATGGCCAGACAGCCTAAAACAGTGGGTCGGCCTTCGGGCCGGGCCAAGCACCACGACGGTGACGAGCAGGGTTAAAAGCACCGTCATCACCGCATGCACGCCCTGGCATCTGCTTGCCGCACAGGTGCTGGCATTTCTGCTACTGGCAATCGGATGGTTGATTTTCGAACGGACATTGAAGTAACGATGCGGAGGGAGTCCGTTGTCACCGGTTTTTTCCGTCCGCAAATACCCTGAAATCGATATCCGGGAAAATCGCATTACATGTTTCACATTGCGTGAGAAAACGGTCGTCAATGGCGGAGTTGATCAGATCGTCGTGCAGGCGCAGGAAATTGGCGATATGCTCGCGCGTACGGCGTACCGCATAGTCGACCATCGTACCACTCTTCATGATAAAAGCCCAGTCACTCGACTCGGCGAGAAGGAGTTCCCGCGCCATCTGGTTCAGCGCGCGCCGCGCCAGTCCTTCGGCGCTGGCATGCGTTGCCGCGAGCGCGGCCAACCGCTCCTCCATCCGCGACAGATGACGATAAATCCAGTCGTTGGTCTCATGCAGCCACATCCCTGAAAAACCGCCCTCGCCCCAGCTTGAGAAGGACGGCCGCCCCGACTGGCGAAGAGGGAAACGCGCAAGGTAATCGGACGGCGCAGCAAGCGAAATGGCATTCTGCTCAAAGGCAATTTTACGAATAAGAAAATTCAACCATTCCGGGCCCTCGTACCACCAGTGGCCGAACAGCTCGGCATCATACGGCGCCGTAATCATCGGCGGACAATCCATGCGCTGTGCAAGAAAGGTTGCCTGCGCTTCACGGTTATGCATGAAGCTGCCGGCATGCTCCTCGGCCATGCGCAGCGCATCGAGCCGACAATAGGGTTTTTTGTCCGGGACCTTCTTGTCGGTCACCCGGTAATATTTAATGCCGGTCTGCAGTCGAATGCCCGCGGGATCGATATATGGCCGCAGGTAATCGATATCGAGGTCAAAACCGATGTCGCGATAAAACTCTCGATACGAGGGATGACCGGGATATCCCTCCTCGGCGCTCCATACCGACTTCGATGATTCTGGGTCACGACCGAACGCGGCCACCGGCGCCGTTGTGCACAGCATGGGTGCGTAGACACCGCAGACAGGTTCTGGATCGGCAGAAAGAAGCCCGTGGGTGTCTATAAAAAAATAGCGGATCCCTTCGGCATGCAGTAACGATTCCAGGCCCGGAAAATAGCCGCATTCAGGCAGCCACATCCCGGGCGTGTCCCGGCCGAACAGGGTGCGATAATATTCGGTGGCCACGCGGATCTGGGCCTTTAATGCGCCTTTGCTCTGCTGCATGGCAGGCAGAAAGGCGTGGGTCGCGCTGCTCGTGATGATCTCGATTACCCCGCGCTCCTGCAAGGTGCGAAATGCTCCGGCACCGTCACGGTGGTACGCCTCCTCAAAAAGCCAGCGGCACCTGCAGAATCGTTCGTAATACATCCGTGCGTTCGGCAACACGGCAGGGTTCCCGGCATTGCGGTCGATCTCGCTTTGCGCCAGTTCAATACGCTTCGAAATATAGTGCACATACCGTTCCTGCAGAAGCTCATCCGTAAACATGGTACACAGCGTCGGCGAAAGAGAAATCGTGATCCGGAAGGGCACCTGATCATCACAAAGCGCATTCAGGTGTGAGAGAAGCGGCAGATACGTCTCAGTAAGCGCTTCAAAAAACCAGTTCTCTTCCAGCATGGAGGGAGATTCGGGATGGCGCACAAAGGGCAGGTGGGCGTGCAGAACAAGGCAGAGGAATCCCTGTGGCGATGTTTTAGAAACGGGATGGTACTTTCTTGTTTTCATGAAAGTGCGAATGAGACGTCAGACATCCACGCTTGACTGGTGTTCGCGGGCAAATGGTTTGACCGGGGAAGTGGCCTGCGACAACATTTTCTGCGTTTCCACCGGAATCGTACCGGCGCCGCTTTCATTTCTCTGTACGCTATCCTCATTGTAAACATAATCATCCGAAGCAGAACGCATCGATTCGTCAGCCGTATGAGAGAAATCACGCCCGGGACTTTCTGCAGCAGACCTGCCTGCAGCAGGAAGCGAGACCTCTTGTGACCGGCAGAACTCTACATACGTTCCCGACGGTGATTTCAAGCCAATCCCGACGCACCACGTGCCGCCATGTTCAGGCGTCGGGACATACCGGCTTTGCTCACTTTCATCAAGCGTTATCTCTTCCGCAAGAACGCTTGTGGAACGTGCGTCCCGGCTTTCTCGCACCTCATAAACGCGCATGACGGATGTTGAGGTCTTCAAAGAAACGCCCGGCTGCTTCTTTCTGGCTTTATCATACGCATCAGGCGCGATTTCCCAAAAAGAAAACAGGTGCGATTCATCACGGGGAATCACGCGGAGGTAGGTTTCATTATACATAGACGGAATATCACGCGAAAAAGGAAGAAACGGCAGGGAAGCGGGATTGCCCTGCGTGCGGTACAGCTCATCGGAAGAGGTTTTTTCACCCGCAGACGGAGAAAGTGATGGAGCAGCCGAAACAGAATGGGATCCATCTTTCGTGCTCGTGCGAATCGATCCGGAGGAAACAGGAGCACGCGGCTTTTTATTTTTGCTTGTCGGCTTCTGTGCCATTCTCAACCCCGCGCACACTAATAGTGCGTCGATCCCGAACACACGTGCCGCCGGCCATATGACCGCTAATATCGTATCCCGGTGTTCTGGAACCACTCCTTGCCGGCGTTCAATCCGAGTTTCACCTGAATAAAATTTTCTGCATACTCCGCATAACCGCTGTCCGTGCGTCTGCCGATATCAAAAATGATGTCAAACAGACCCACGTTCTGCTGAAACGGCAACCCGAATCCCAGGGTAACGGCGTATTCCGATCCGGTGGTCGAAGGAAGCTGCGCATAGCGCACACCCAGCCGGTACTGGATAATTTCCCAGTAACGGGGCACCAGAAGATTCGGCGCCGGAATAAACTGGCTTCCACATGAAAACGAAAAAGCATCGTCAACTGCTGAACCGAGCCGGACTCCTGATTGGTACCTGCTCCACAGAGTCACGCCGGCCGACGCAGCGACAAAAAGCGAGGGTGAGAAGGTATATGAAACACCAGAAGCTAACGACGGCGGAAGGTGCAGGAAAAATGTCTGTGACGATACGGTCACCGTGTCCGGACTTTGAAGGAAAGACTTGCTCTCCGCGTCACCTTGAAAAAAATATTCACCCGATATACCTATGGCCAGTTTCCGATACGGTACAAGCAGACCGCCTCGGAAGCCGTTTCCCCGGAACACGAGCCGTACCGTATCATGAAGTTCGGAGTAATACCCCGCCTGAACTGCCGAAACGGCGACCCGCCTCATGGTAATTTCATCATGAAGGAGATAGAGCCGCTCAAAGCTCATGCCCAGCCGGATAAAGGTTCCTATTGCATATCCCCATCCCACCTGCCATGAGGTAAGGCCGCCATTCTTCAGGACCCCGACGTCGACAGTATCTACGTCCCCGGTTGCGAAAGCATACGTCTTCTGTGCGCGGTACTTGAAACGTGCATCACTGTGACGATCAAGGGAAACGCAAAAGGTACCGGCCAGTTTCAATGGAAACGCGAAAGAAATCAGTCTTGGGGATAACAAAAAATGCTCCGTAGTCTCGCCGCGATCATCGATTGAAAGCAGGTCAAGCGATATGAGCGACGAGAACGACGAGCGAGTCAGGGCACCCAAGTTGCCAGGATTATCCGCCATGCCGAAAAAGTCATTGGCCACGCCGGTGCCGGAGCCCCCGATTGACTGCGATGGCCCTGTCGAGTGAAGGGAAGGCAGACCGATCGGGCTCGAAAGCGATAGAATGGACTGTGCACCAGACTGAACGCATATGCATACTAATGCAAGCGACAACACACGTACCTCATGTAATAAATTGTTCCGCATTCGCGACTCTTTTTATGGAATAAATAGTATCGATTTCAGATAGGGTATGGCGTCCCATTTGGCCGTTTGCCACTGCTCCTTGCTTGCTGCCTGCAGCGCCGATGACCGGTTGCAGTCAAGCCTTAGATGAAGATACAGCGAGGAGGGCGGCGCGCTCATCCTGGCATAGCGCTGCAGTTCTTCGCGCACATCGGCGTACAGGGCCGACGAGTCGTTGATGTCAGATACGAATCTGCTTTTAAATAGCGAATCAATAACGACCCCGTCCCGTAGCGGTTCCGAAGCGACAAGATATTTCACCTGCAGCTGATGGGTGTCGTTTTTCGGGTGCCGTATCATGAATCCCGCAGAGATGAGTTTGTTAATTGAGCCTGAAGCCGTGTCGTTGATGCTGTTCCAGAGCGCAGCGGCGCGGTAGCGGTACACCGCCGTCCGGGAAGAGGCATAAGAAGAGACAGCCTGGCCCTGCAGGGAATCACGCTCGTCTTCATCGACATAGTAAAAGGCCTGAGTGAACGGATATGACTTTGAAAATACCGAGTCTTTGTTCTCTTCATTGCTTCGAAAAACCGTCACTTTGAGACCGGGGATGCCTGCACTAAGTGGAAAACGGTAGAGCGTATCTTGCGCAATATTTACCAGGGTGAAACTGAACGTGTCGCCGTCATATTTGGTGTCGAGCGACCGGCAGGACTGGAAGATGGAATCCCGAAGGTCACCGGGCGGGATAGTGACCGTGTCGACCAGCAGCGAATCGTCAAAAGTCAATGTATCGATGGGCTTGCATGCGGTATCGAAAACGTCGCGTGGGCCGGCAACACCGCACACCTTCACGATATAATCGGGTGCTGACGTATCTTTCGATATACGAGGAAAAAACAGTTGTACCGATATCAGCGAATCATCATCGGTGTAAAAAAGCCTTCCGCTGCCACCGCTGTCGGTCGTACAGAGGAATTGGACAAATCCGACGGCCGATTCGTTGCTTTTTCTGCCGACGACCATGACATTGCCTGCAACCACCCCATGCACCCCGAACCCCTCATCCCCGGCCTGCGGCACACTGTAGCTCTCTTCCAGAGCGGTGCTGTCGAGCAGAAACTCCCGGTAATGCCGGTCAATCCTTACTTTATCCGGATCAATATCGTTTATTATCTCACTGCCCAGGTTGGTCGCATCATCGATCTGGGAACAGAACAAAAAGAGTGCTGCCGAGCATGGTAATCCTGTTATAAACAGCCGTATCAACGTCCTCATCATTATCCTTGCTAGATGTCCCCGGTGAAAAATAGTACGCGCAACAATTATGAAATATGCAATTGTATCATGGATTCCATTGAAAAAAATGGGCTGTTTCTATTATCCTATATACTTATTGAAACAGAGCGCGCCGCGCAAGCCACGGTCAGCAGGTGAAAAATAGGTTACCGAGAGGAGCAAGTCAATGCAGCAAAACAAGCAGCGGATCTATGGAAACGGCTTACAGGGGTATGGCTCATTTACTATTTTTATAGTGTATTTCCTTCGGGTAACCACGACATGTTGTTATAAAGGGGTGCGACCACAGAACCATTATGCCATCATTTATCAAACTGCCATCCGAATGCCGCATCCTTATCGTAGACGATGAAATAACCGTTGGCGAGCTTCTCAAACGTGCAATCGAAAACAGATACCAGGTCCATACCTGCCTTACCGGTTCAGAGGCATGTTCGCTCCTGGAGCAGACCGATTTCGATGTGGTCGTGAGCGATCTGCGTCTTCCCGATATCTCGGGTATCGATGTTTTGAACTTCGCCAAGAGTAAGGATCCCTACACCGAAGTCCTTCTCATTACCGGGTATGCGTCGCTCGAATCAGCTGCGGTGGCAATCAACCTCGGCGCCATCTCGTATATCGAAAAACCGCTCTCAATCGCGGATTTCCAGGTCCAAGTTGAAAAAGCCATTGCATCCCGCTTGTTTCACCTTAAAAGCATTTCGCTCATGCACCGAAGTGACGACCTTGCGCCTGAATTCAAGGATCACCTCCACGATATTACCGCACTGTACTATTTCACCCGCAAGCTCACGCTTTCGCTTGAAACATCCGAAGTTATGCGGATCACCCTGGATGAAGCCCTTCGCAGGACCGGGACGGTCCTTTGTGCAATCGGCGTTGAGGTACGGGGCTTCCGCGAAATTTACGCCATGGTCGCGAGCGGCGAGGTACCTAAAGAACAGGTAACCGCGCTTTTCCTGTCATGTTTCAAGGATGCTTTCCCGTTCCTGGACCGGGAGCGGTTTGAAGAGGGATCCATTCCCCTGGTAGTCTACAAAGGGAAACAGGGAGTACCCCCGGATATCTCGTCGGTAGGACCCGCTGTCATACCCATGATGGTGACCGGCACCGCCATCGGGTCCTTGACGCTGTTTCTTGATAAAAACCAAAAACTCGAGAGCAGCGCACAGCATTTTCTGTATATTATTTCTTCGATTGTGTCGTCACTCATTGAACACGGCTATACGGTGCTCCAGGCTCGCCAGCTCGCAAAAACAGACGGTCTGACCGGCATCGCCAACCATCGTTCGTTTCAGGAGGCGCTTGACCGCGAAATCGCCCGCGCGCAGCGAAAGGCAAGTCTATTTTCACTCCTCATCTTCGACATTGACGATTTTAAGCAGATTAACGACAGGTACGGTCATCTAGTAGGCGACGCCGTGCTTAAAAACCTTGTCGCGCGTGTTTCGGAAAACATCCGGACGGTCGACGTTTTTGCGCGCTACGGAGGGGAAGAGTTCGGTCTCATCCTGCCCGAGACCGACCGAATCGGTGCCGAAGTGCTCGCAGGTCGCATACGCGAGGCTGTCACGAAAGAGCCTTTTACCTACCTGCAGCATACCATTTTCTATACCATCAGTATGGGAATCACGGTATACAAGGCGGATCAGCCGGTGAAAAAGGACCTGCTGATTGACCAGGCCGACACCGCCATGTACGCCTCAAAACGAGCGGGGAAAAACCGCGTTTCCACCAGCGCGGCATGTGTATGAATAGGCTTCTCTTCTCCTTTTCTGTCCGTCTATACAGCTTTTGCATGCGTCTGGGATCGTCACTCCTGCTGCCGCCACTTTCTCTTTTTGATAAGCAGACAGACTGGAACCTTGCACAGCGGAATACCATGCCGCGTATTGTACGCGGGCACCGCTGCAAATCGATCGTGTGGGTTCATGCCGCGTCACTGGGTGAGGTCAAACTTCTTCTGCGGTTTCTTTCCCTTTTAGAACGCCGCAATCCAGACGATTGCTATGTGGTAACCGCCATGACCCGGTCAGGAGTTGAGTATCTCGAACGCATGAAACGACCATCAATTTACGCAATCGGATTTCTTCCGCTTGATACCATCTCCCTGATGCGCTCGGTTCTTGATCGTTTCGCCATTGCCCGGGTGTGGCTCCTTGAAACCGAGCTCTGGCCGTCAATGCTCTACGCTTGCCGGCTCAGGAACATTCCGGTCGGTATTGCCAATGCCCGTATCGAAGAACGCTCCTTCAGGCGCTATAAAAAAATCCGCTGGATCCTGTCCGGCCTCACTGAAAACCTCGATATTGTTTTGGTGCAGAATGAATCCTATGCGGCCCGGTTCAGGAAGCTAGGCGTGCGAAAGGAACGGCTGCATATTGTCGGCAACATGAAAACACATGTTCAGGTGCGGCCTCCGCGGCCCGACATTCGCTTGCGGACACGCCAGGATATGTGCCTTGCCCCCAATGACGTGGTGATCACCGCCGGGTGCCTTCATGCCGGCGAAGGAGCCGTTCTCAAGGCGGCGCTCGAAATACTGAAAAAGAAAAACAGGGCATGCAAATGCATTGTGGTGCCCCGCCATCTGCGGGAATCCGATGCTTTAGTCTCCGAACTTGGCCCTGCAACGGTGCGCCTCCGCGAGACAACAACGACAAACGCATGGGACGTCTGCTGTATTGAAAAACTGGGAATACTTGAAGCAATGTACCGTATCGCTTCCGCAGCAGTGGTCGGCGGAACATTTATCGATATCGGCGGGCACAACGTATGGGAACCTGCACAGATGGGTATTCCGGTCTTTTTCGGACCACATTACCATGAGCAGCGCTCAGGATGCGAGCGCCTGCTCGCTGCAGGTGTCGGTTTTATGGTCACCGGAGCAGATAAACTCGCGAACGGGCTCGAAAGGACGCTGTGGTCGGAGGCTTCCACGTTTAAGGCGGCACAGGCACTCTTTGCAGAAGAGACCAGCCTGCAGCAGTCGCCGATTGAGGCGCTTATTCCATGAACCACGCCTTTGACAGATTAGATGCAAACAGCGGCGTTCGTTGTTTCGTGCTGTGCGGCAATGATTCGGTCAGCTTCGAACGAGCACGCGCAGCAATAGCGACACATCTCGAAAAAACGTGCGGCCATCTGAACCATGAACACGTTGATCCTGCCATGGAGACCATTGAGGGGTATATCCAGCGCATGCTTTCTCCCACGCTGTTTGGGGACGCACGTCTGTTTTACTTCCGGCACGTCCAGGAGTACAGCACGGATGAGCTCCAGGCACTCGATGCGGCCCTCAATACCGGTATTCCCGACGCGTACGCTATCATCGAACTCGAGGGGACAAAAAAAGAAACAGCGCCCGCGCTTAAAAAGCTCGCCGTCGAAAAACGGAGCGCCGCGTCCCCCCCGCTCTGCCGATATGGTGAATTCATGCGACCGCCGGACTGGGGTATCCCGCAATGGATCGTCGACAATACGCCGCATCTTATTGGCAGGCAGATTTCACTGGCGGATGCAGAATACCTCGCAGACCGGGTCGGCTATGATCTCGATCAGCTCCATTCAGAGCTCTGTAAAATAGACCTCTTCCTGCCGGATAAAACGCGTATCGGCCGCAAAACGATCGATTTCATCTGCGTAGCCGGCCGGGAAAAAAGTTCGTTCGAGCTTGCCGCGGCGCTCGGCCGCCGGGACCTTGCCGCCGCACTCACGATAGCGGACACCCTTTCCTCGGGCACGGTCTACCTGCCGCTCGTCTCAGCCGCGGTTGGCCGCCATTTCTGGGCACTCTTCCGCATCAGAGCATTTCTCTACGCTCATCCTGAAGTCGGGCGCACCTTCAAGGCATCGTCAGGGTATAAAAATCCGCAGCAGACCGCCGCCGGCCTTGCGATCGGCAAAGCAGCGGGACTTCTGCGCGACGGGGACGAAAAACGGGTCTTTCCTGTCATTATCAAATCCGGTATCGTTGATCAAGCCTCTTCCTTTACAATAGAAGAGTTGAAAGGAATCATCTCCTGGCTTCTGCAATTTGACCAAGGAATCAAAACCGGCAGAATCGAGCCGGGTAAGGCTTCGCTTCAGATGCTCTGCTATTACTGCTCGCAGGTTCCGGAGCCCATGCGTGAGGGAGCGGTTTCATGACACGGTATTTTTTCAGGGTCGAATATGACGGTACCGCATACGGGGGATGGCAGGCCCAGAAAAATGCGCCGAGCATCCAGAAAAAACTGGAAGATGCGTTCTCCACCGCCACGCGCTCGCCATGCCGCGTTATTGGTGCCGGTCGCACCGACGCCGGAGTTCATGCTCGTGCCCAGGGCGCCCATATCGACCTTCCCAAACCCGTGGATCCGAATGGCTGCGAACGGTCGGTCAACGGGCTGCTGCCGCGTGATATTGCCGTCTATGGTCTCAGAGCTGTCGACGCGTCGTTTCATGCACGCTACAGCGCGGTTTCGCGGCGGTATTGCTACTACCTGTGCGAGCGGAAACGACCGCTTATGGAAAAACACGCCTGGATAGTGTTATACGATATTGAGTGGGAACGCATTGCGCAATCACTGCCGACCCTGCTCGGCACTCACGATTTCATCTCCTTCTGCGCATCAGGAAGCGGCACAAAGCACGCGCGCTGTACGGTAACGGCCGCAACCATTGAACAGAAACAGGATATGCGCGTCGTTACTATTGAGGCGAACCGTTTCGTGTACTCCATGGTACGTTCCCTCGTAGGCACGCTCGTTGATATCGGAAGAGGCCGCATGGCGGAATCGCTCGAGAACCTCATCGCCTTGAAAGACCGCAAACGGTGCGGTCAAACCGCGCCGGCATGGGGACTGGTTCTCGATACTGTTATCTATCCCGGAGAGCACTCATGAAAAAACCACTGGCCACAGCAGCACTCTATCTGCTCTTCGCCGCGCTCGGCGCCGCATGCGGTATTATTGCGGGCGGCGAAATGATCCGTCACATTTACGGGGTACGCTCCCCGCTGCTCCCTGCCATAAACGGCTTCGACAGCGCCACCGTTGCGGTCCGGTCATTGACCGAGGGGGCGCTTCCGGGAGACCGTTCCGCCGTGTCGCTTTCCCGTGAAAGCGCAATTGTCAAGTCCACCCGTTCGGTCGCGGCCTGCGTGGTCGGCATTGTGGTAACCCAGATTCAGGTCGTACGGTCGCCCTACTATGCCGACGATTTTTTCGATTTCTTTTTCGGTCCGGAGCTGCTCCCGCGGTACCGCCAGGTTGAGAGCATAGGTTCCGGGTTCGTGATTAATAACAGCGGCATGATCCTGACCAACTACCACGTGATTCAGAACGCCGCCAAACTCTATGTCAACTTTCCGGATGGACGCCGCATCGAGGGCACAATAGTTGGTGCTGACGAGCGTACCGATATCGCCGTAGTGTCGGTAGCCGGCAGCGCGTTCACGTCTGTTTCCTTTGGCAACTCAGACGAAGCAATGATCGGTGAATGGGCGATTGCCATCGGTAACCCATTTCTCAATTTCATCAATGACGCTCATCCGACGGTGACCGTCGGTGTCATCAGTGCCATCAACAGGAACTTCGCACCAGCCGAAGGGGTCTATTACCAGGGCATGATCCAGACCGACGCGGCGATCAATCCCGGCAACTCAGGAGGACCTCTTGTCAACGCTGCGGGCGAGGTTATCGGCGTGAATACCTTTATTTACACAGGCTCGCCGAGCAGCAAAGGTTCAATCGGTATTGGATTCGCCATTCCGATACAGCGGGCCCGGAAGGTCGCCGACGAACTTATCAACTATGGACGGCGCCGCGATGTCTGGACCGGAATCGCGGTGCAGAACATTGACCGTTCCATCGCGCTCGCACTCGGCAGAGACCGTGCGGAAGGCGTCGTGGTGGTCAGCGTGGAACAGGGAAGCCCGGGAGCCGCATCCGGCGTTAAAACCGGTGACATCATACACCTTCTGGGTAGCCGGCGCATCCAGTCGCATGCCGACATCGACGGCTTTTTCCTGGATTATTTCGTCGATGATACCGTATCCATGGATGTCATCCGTGCCGGAAAACACCTGTCGTTGTCGCTGGTATTGAAACAGGCGCCTGCCCGGTAAAGACGCTCGATACAACGAACGGGCGCTTAATGGAGGGCAAAAAGTATCTTGTTCGTTCGCGTCTTTAGAAACGGTCCGGGACGCGGGAAAGGACGGTGGCTATGGGCGGTCTTCTTAAAGGGAAACCTTTGTCGTCGCTGATATTTTTCGTCATCATCGGCATCATCATCGGCTCGTACCTAAACAGCTTTGTCGCAATGCTGCCGGGTGGCGCGAACGTGGTCAAGACTTGGTTTACCTACAGCATTCCTATCGGCATCGGCGACTTTGCGAACAACAAACCCCTGCTCATCGACCTTCACGCCATTAAATTTCAGCTTGGATTCCAGCTGCGAATCAGCTTTCTGACCATTGTCGGCGTGCTGGCCAGCATCTACCTGTTCAGATGGTACCGGTAATCTCGAAAAGGAAAGGCATGCGTTTTTTCACGTCGACCATCTCTTCTGCAGCCCTCGAAATGGCTGCGGGAGAAAAAAAATGCCTCGATATCACCATGCGTGCACTCGAAAGCATTCGAAAATCCAACGGCCGCCTCAACGCCTTTATCTCCGTGCAGGAAGAAAATGCGTTGAAACGGGCCGAATCGCTCGATGCCATGGCTCCCTCTGACCGGAAACAACGGCCGCTTTTCGGTATTCCGATCGGCGTGAAGGACAACATCTGTACCAAAGGCATTCCCACGACCTGCGGCTCTAAAATGCTTGAACCGTTTATTCCGCCCTATAATGCAACGGTTGTTGAGGCGCTGACCGCTGCCGGTGCCGTCATTGTGGGAAAAACCAATCTGGACGAATTCGCCATGGGCTCAAGCACCGAGTCTTCAGCATTCGGCGTTACCCGAAACCCGGCCGATCCTGATCGCATTCCCGGAGGGTCAAGCGGCGGCAGTGCCGCCGCAGTGGCGGCTGCGCTCGTTCCTGCAGCTCTCGGATCAGATACTGGCGGATCGATCCGCCAGCCGTGCAGTCACTGCGGGTGCGCGGGCCTCAAACCGACCTATGGACGGGTCTCACGATACGGCCTGGTAGCGTTCGCCTCCTCGCTCGACCAGATCGGTCCAATGGCCTCAGACGTCAGGGACCTCGGCACGCTCCTCGAGGTGCTCTCGGTCCCTGACACCCGGGATTCCACCAACAGCCGCATTCCTTTCACCGATGACCCTCACCTGTATCAGGACGCCATAACCGGCCTTACCATCGGATTGCCGCGCGAATATTTCGGCGAAGGAGTAAGCGAAAGCGTCAGGAAGGTGTGCGCAACGCTCATTGACGGACTCAAAGCCAGAGGCGCAAAAATCGTTGCCATATCGCTGCCCAACGTATGCTTCGCCGTGGCCACGTACTATATCATCTGTACGGCCGAGGCCTCCTCAAACCTGGCACGTTATGACGGCGTCAAGTACGGCCTTCGTGTCGAGCACGCCCAGTCGCTTCTTGATATGTACTCCCGTACCCGCGAGCAGGGATTCGGGGCCGAGGTAAAACGGCGGATCATGATCGGAACCTATGTTTTGAGTTCGGGCTATTACGATGCCTATTACCTGAAGGCGGCCAAACTGCGGACGCTCATTGCCCATGACTTCGACCGGGCGTTTGCCGCATGCGACATCATTATGTCGCCGGTCTCACCCATACCCGCTTTCAAGCTTGGCGAGAAAGTCAGTGACCCGCTTCAGATGTACCTGACCGATATCTACACCGTCTCGGCTAATCTCGCAGGCATACCCGGCATCAGCATTCCCGCGGGAATTGCCGACGGGCTGCCGGTCGGTGTCCAGTTCATGGCGCCCAAGTGGCATGAAGCAACTCTTCTTAGAGCGGGTTACGCCGCGCAGCTGGCGGGAACATGACGAAACGTTATTCGCCTGTCCGATCCCTGTTCGCGTGCGGTCTGCTCCTTCTCCTGTGCTGTTTTGCCGCAGGGTGTATTTCCTCAACGGTCCGCTATACAACCCCACCTCGCGAGACAACGGAAAAACAGCCAGACGCGCAGGACATCAAAAAGGAAAAGACGACGTCGCATGAAGAAACGGATGATTTTGGTGCGCTGCTTGAGCGCCCATCTGAACCTGAACCGCGTCCGCGTACCGGGAACATTCAGCCGTCCCTTGAAAAAATAGTCGATGACTGGCTTGGTACCCCGTACCGCTATGGCGGGATGTCCAGGGCAGGGGTTGATTGTTCGGGATTAACGTGCCTTATCTATGAAAAAATTTACCATATCTCCCTTCCGCATTCGTCACGCGAAATGCAGAAACTTGGATCGTGCGTGCCTCCTGCCCGCCTCATCCCCGGCGATCTGCTTTTTTTCAAAAACGGATTCAAGCATGTGGACCATGTCGGTATTTATCTTGGTAATGACCAGTTCGTCCACGCAAGTTCCAAAGTGGGAGTCATCATCAGCAGCATGCGGGACGAACATTACCGAACACGATTCATTGAGGCCCGGAGAATTGTACCATGACCATCGCGTATGCAGGAGAACGAGGGGCGTTCGGCGAACTCGCCGCAATCGAATATTTCGGAGGGAAAAAACGGGCCGTAGCGGTGCCGGACTTCGTCGATGTCTTCAAGGGCGTGGCTGCCGGCACCTACCGCTTCGGTGTCGTCCCCATCGAAAATTCGCTCGCCGGCAGCATCCACCAGAATTACGACAACCTGGTAGCGTTCAACCTGCACATCTCAGGGGAATTGCTGCTGCGCATCCGTCATTGCCTCATTGCAAATGCCGGCGTATCCCACGGACGCATGAAAAAGATCTATTCCCATCCCGCCGCGTTCGCGCAGTGCAAGAAATTCCTGGACCGTTTTCCCGGCATTGAGATCATTCCGGTAGCAAACACCGCGCTCGCGGTCAAGAAAATCCATGACGAACACCTGAACGACGCCGCAGCGATCGCCTCACGTCAGGCGGCCACCGATTTCGGCCTGCGGGTAGTCGAACACTCCATAGAAGACAACCGCTGGAACGTCACACGGTTTATCATTCTCTCAAAGAAGATCCTCTATCCACCCCGCACCTCTCAGTGCGTAAAAAGCTCGATCGTCTTTTCGATGAAAAACATTCCTGGCGCGCTGCATAAATGCCTCAGCGTTTTCGCGCTGCGCGATATTGATCTTTACAAAATAGAATCACGGCCCATGCACGGCAAGGGGTTCAGGTACCTGTTCTATCTCGACTTCGCGGGCGACGCACGGCGTGAAGCACAGAAAAACGCGATCAACCACCTCAAGGAGATCACGGGATTTTACCGGTTCCTCGGATCCTACTGCGCCGACGAACCGCGCAACCCGAAGCGACGGAAAAAATCATCTATTGGCAAATAGCACCTCAAACTTGATTGCGATAACAGGACCGATCGGATTACCAAAGGGATGCTGCGGCGCTTCTGCCCTGGGTGCAAGGCAGAAGGGACCGGCGTTTATATGAAACACGGCTCTGAGGCGGTCGCGTGCGACTGGCGGATAAAACGGGATGGCAATCGAAATGGTCACCGCCTCCCGGTGCCCTGACCGTTCCCTTTGAATCACGCCCGCCGAAAGCTGCGCCACTTCGGCAGGACCACTCCCCTCGCAAATAATCGACGCCCTTATTGAATCACTCTGCGGATTCCCATACTGCACGCTCATACGCCAGTTCCAGGGCAGATACAGGGATTGGATACTATTATTGAAAAGCCTATGGCCAGCCCCAACAAGGGAAACAGACCATTGGCCGTGCCGGACAGAACTCGTAAAAGCGGCGCCTCCGGCATAGGCATCCCGATCAAGGGAGGTATAATTCGCCATAATATTCCTAAATGATGCAGTGTCCCAAGCTTCAATTCGCGTTGCGGAAGCGTATTCGAACCAGGTGCGCGTAGAAACCGTTACCACCCCGTAACCCTGGGAATACGAACCGGTAACGTGCGCTGCGCCATACGCGGCGTCCTCCGGACGATATCTGACGGTGTCATCTGAACGAATGAAGGAAACAGATTCTCCCGCAGGTTCATAGCATTCTTCCAATACTCCTTCAATCTTTACACCCGGCGCAACAGGTACCAAGGCCCTCAGGCCTGCAAGCGGTCGGCCGTTTTCATATATGCTGCACCAGGGCGAAAAAGAACCAAGGGGGGTCCGCCAGTCAAAACGGAGGCCGGCAGATGAACGGGGTGTCGTTTCAGACCGTCTCTCTAACTGCATGGAGACGCCCAACGAATCCGTCATCTGCTGAGTGCCTTCTGCAACAACCCATGTGCAAGTCCGCTCTGCCGGTTGCGCGGACAGCTCGTAACGGTCCCTGAAATCAATCCCTCCCTTCACCCTAATCCAACCGGAGTTCATATTCATTACCGCCTCGTGCTCGGAAGATATACCACGAGAAAAAAGTGGCGTGTAAAAGAGCGGTGCCATGTTCCAGCGCCGGTAGCGCGAAAGCGAGCCGCTCCAGCCGGCTCGATCGGTCCGTACGCCCGCCACAGCAGCATCTTCCGTCAATAAGCCGTATGATGCATTTTCACTCCCCGGCAACGACTCATTCCAGAGGCTATCGAAGCGCCGCGAATAAAGATCATTATAGGTCCTGATTGCACTGGCTTCTAGGGCACCCTTTCGCACCGATAGAATGGTCCTTGTCTCATGGTCACGATTCCGAAGCCCAGGTTCCAGGTAAGTATTGAGAAGCGGATCACCCGTTTCGGATGCGGCAGTCCCGGAACAGACTATTGACCAGGATTTTGCCGTATCGTGCATAGTGTGCAGACCGCTGAAAAAGGATAAGGGTGGATCGGCATGAATTCGAGATACTCCGAACATGCCTCCGTCGGGCAGAGAATATTCATGATCATAGCTGATGGTCGTGATGCCATCGAGTCGAAGATGCCATACAAGCGAATCAGAATCCGCAGGTATCCGGCTCCAGAGTGAGCACAGCAGCAGCGCTATAAGCATATGCCGCGCCTGCATCTAGAACATCCTCCTTATCTGGAGACCGAAGCTCACCACAAGGAGTGGATACGGCAAGGAAAAGATATAATCAAATGCGCATGGCGAGATAATCTCTGTTTTTTTAAACCGGTATGCAGCTTCAAAGCTCGAAACCAGACCGAATTCGCTTTCCGAGGTATTAAAAATTTTCTCGTTTAGTTTAAAATTCGGACTAAAAAAAAATGTCGCGCTGGATACGCCGAAACCTGCCCGAAACCGGACAGGTCCGATCCAATACAGTTCCGCTATTCCAGCAAATGATTCATGCAACGTGAAAAACCTCGTGGCTGATGATTCGCGCGAAATGATTTGCCCTGCATCAGCTGAAATACGGAAAAAAACATGCGGGTAACCGGTGGGCAGGTCGCAGGCGCCGCACATAAACGGATAGGGCTCCCAGTAATGTTGAAAAACACCTATATAACCCCGCCACCCGCCACCCAGATGCAATGCGAAAAAACCCACCGAATCATACTCTCGGTACCGTTCCTTTTCCACCGGTGTCGATGCCGCTGATGATGCGGTCAGGCACAAGCCAAAAAACCAAACAGTGACGATATGCTGGATCCGACCAGTACGTTGCACGACTCTCCCCGGCAGGAAAATATTAAATATAGACCAAGATGTTTTAAAATAAAAAACCCCGCTTAACGCAGGGTTTCGGAGTATCAAATCTACCCCTTAAATCTCAAGACAGGGGGAGGATCCGGTGAAATCCTCTAAAATCCGTTCTTCGGCAGCGTAAATACCATTAAGCAGTTCAGCTCTTTGACATCGCCTTAAGGCACTTCATGCAGACCTTGATCCTTTTTGAAGAGCCGTTTACTATCTGCTTTATAGTGCGCAAGTTGGGATAAAACATGCGTTTGTTCACGTTGTGAGCATGGGAGATTGTTCGTCCTGATTGCGGATGCTTTCCACAAATTTCACACGTTTTTGCCATTATTCCTCCACGTAAAAAACGGCATAAAAAATATCTTTTGCACAACTCCATGTCAAACCGGCCGCAAAGCACGATGAAAAAAAGAGGAAAAAATTATCTCGCCTTCTCGTATAACTTATTTATATAATTGATATTGTTCTGTTTCCTATCATCCAGCGAAACTTCGGGAGAAACGCATGTATATCCGGTGCTGGGGATCGCGCGGTTCCATTCCGGTAAGCGGACCGGAATATAACAGATACGGTGGTGATACCACCTGTATTGAAATCCGATCATCACGCAACGATGTGATCGTTATCGACGCGGGAAGCGGCATCCGTCTTCTGGGAAACAAGCTTGTACAGGAAAAAATAAAAAAAATCAGCCACGTGTTTACCCATGTTCATTTTGACCATACCATTGGATTTCCCTTTTTTATGCCCTGTTACCAGCGTGGCTCACGAATCACCATTTTCGGGAAACCGTTTGAATATGACACATTCAAGGAGACCCTGCATAGCATCATCCGTGCCCCTTATTTCCCGGTTGATCTGCTTACGTTGCCTGCTTCCCTTTCATTCAAAGATATAGGCACGCGGCCTTTCTCAATCGGGGCTGTGCGGATTTCTGCAATCCCTTTGAACCACCCGAACGGCGGTCTTGGTTTCCGTTTTGAGGACAGGGGGAAGGCTTTTGTTTTTCTAACTGACAACGAGCTTTCCGATCACCGACCCGGAACCCTCGATTTCGCTGACTTTGTGGACTTCTGTACAGGCGCCGACCTCCTGATTCACGATGCGGAGTTCGACACCGGCGAATACGCCCAATTCAAGGGATGGGGTCATTCGACCTATCCCGAGGTTGTGGACCTTGGAATCGCCGCAGGAGCGAAAAAGCTTGGGCTTTTCCATATTAACAACCGGCGTACCGACAAGGAAATGGATGGTTTGGTCGCCAAAGCCCGGGCACTGATACGCAAGCGGAAAACCTCAATGGAGTGTTTCGGCGTTGGCAGTTCGTTTGAAATAACCCTTTGAATAGCAATAATAATGCAACGGTCCCCGACCTACCGCGCCGCGTTCCCGATGTGACGGTACTACCCCAGACCCTGCAGGGAAGCAAAAGCGTTTTCCGTTCGCCTGCCAGGCGCTGCTATGGTCAGCAATCACCTGAAGACGCTAATCATATTGACAGTATCCTCCTAAACAAATTATTTTCGATAGACTATATTTTTTTCCGCGAAAAGTAGGAATAACATCATGAAAACAGCTGTTGTCAACGGATCGTCCATACAGCGTGGCTGGTTTGTGGTCGATGCGACCAATCAGATGGTCGGAAGACTCTCGTCAAAGGTGGCTACTATTCTCATTGGCAAAAACAAGACCGCTTATTCCCCGAACCAGGACCACGGAGACCACGTGATCGTCATTAATGCAGAAAAAATCAGGCTTTCCGGGACGAAACCGCAGGTAAAAAATTATTTCAGGCATTCCCGCTATCCTGGTGGCGGCAAAATCCGCTCATTCAAGGAGCAGATGATCAAGGATCCCGCCGAAGTAATAAGGCATGCGGTACATGGTATGGTACCCAAAAATGCGCTTGGCAGGTCGATTATTAAAAAGCTGCATGTATACAAAGGTGCGGCGCATCCCCATGGGGCCCAGATGCCCAAACCGGTATCGTTGTAATCCAGAAAAGGAGCACTCATTTTGGAAAACAGGTATCACGCAATCGGCAAGCGTAAAAATGCGATCGCCCGTGTCGTGCTTCGGCAAGGTAAAGGTGCACGGAAAGTAAATGGACGCGATATCCAGGAGTTCCTGCGAAGTGACGTGCTCGTCATGGACGTTGAGAAGCCGTTTGTCCTTTTGCAGCAGGGGGAGCAGTATGACCTGTCGGCACAAGTACGGGGCGGCGGGCTTTCCGGCCAGTCCGGCGCGTTGCGACTCGGCATCGCACGGGCGCTTGCACAAATAAACGAAGAGAACCGGAAAATCCTGAGAAAAAACGGGCTGCTTACGCGCGATTCGCGTATTGTTGAGCGAAAGAAATACGGCCAGGCAGGCGCTCGTCGCCGCTTCCAATTCTCGAAACGATAATTTTTTTATTATATCCCGCACACGGTGCGAGCAGAGAGCGGGGTGTTCCATGCTCGCTAAAAGCTGGAATGCGCTTTCTGCAACGAGTCCCGTGGAAGCCTAACCCATCCAAATAAGGAGTTGGTATGATTTCTCTTACCCTGCAGGACCTTCTGGAAGCCGGGTCCCATTTCGGCCACCAGACCAAGCGCTGGAACCCGAAAATGAAGCGCTTCATCCTTTGCCCCCGCAACGGCATTTACATCATCGACCTCAATAAAACCTTGAAGTGCATCGATAAGTTCCTTGTACGGGTACATAAAGAGGTGACGGCGGGCGGCAAAGTGCTGTTTGTGGGAACAAAAAAACAGGTCAAAGACTGCATCAGGGAAGAAGCCATGCGCTGCGGCATGCCATATGTAACCGAGCGCTGGCTCGGCGGCATGCTGACCAATTTTTCCACTATCAGGCAGAGCATCAATAAACTTGAAAAAATAGAAGCCATGGAAGCAGACGGCACGTTTGAGGCATTGACAAAAAAAGAGCGTGGCGTTTTGCTTAAACGGAAAGAAAAACTCCTCAACGCGCTGAGTGGTATCCGCGCCATGAAACGGCTTCCCGCAATCATTTTCGTCGTGGACACCATCAAGGAACACATCTCCATCGCCGAGGGCCGCCGCCTTCGCATTCCCATCGGCGCGATCGTCGATACCAACTGCGATCCGGATCTCATCGAATTTCCCATTCCCGCAAATGACGATGCGCTTAAGTCGGTCCAGCTCATAACCAAAGCGGTAGCGGACGAGATCGCTTCGGTCGTACAGGCGGTCGCCCCAGAGGAAATGCAGACCGCTTCTGAGCCTAAAACGATAGATACGGTTCCCGAGTCAGCTGGAAAAACCGAGGCGGAACTGGAAGAGGTGGTTGACGAGGCGCCGGAAGAGGTAGTTTCCCGCCGCCGCCGTGTCGTGCATAAAAAAATCACCCGTGTCGAAGATGATCTTTAGCGCGCGACCGCTGAAGTCATCTCCACCCGGCATTATTTTAAAAAACAACTAGTTTAACAATAGAGCGACTACCATAAGGAGTACATGATGGACATTACCGCTGCACAGGTAAAGGAGTTGCGTGAAAAAACCGGCCTTGGCATGATGATCTGCAAGCAGGCCCTTGCCGAAACAAAAGGAGACATGGCCACCGCCATCGAAAATCTGCGGAAACAAGGCCAGATGACCGCTGCCAAGCGGGCCGGGAAAACCGCGAAAGAAGGTATCGTTTCCATTGTCAGCGATGCCACGACCGTCATTCTGTTCGAGGTCAATTCAGAAACCGACTTTGTCGCCCGTAATGACGATTTCATAGATTTTGTCAACAATCTCGGCACGCTTCTCCTTGAGAAAAAAGTCGCGTCGATCGAAGAGGCCAAGGCCCTTTCCTCGCCGGCATTGGGCGGAACCGTGGTAAACCGCGTCACCGAACTGATCGGGAAAATCGGGGAAAACATCGCGTTCCGCAGATATCGCAAGCTCGATGTCGATCAGGCGGGGGAATGCGTCGCAACATATATGCACGGTAAAAATAAAATCGGCGTCGTTGTCAAAATGCACGTGGACAACGAACAGGCCCGCACAAGCGAGGCGGTTGCGGCACTGGGCAAAGACCTTGCCATGCAGGTGTGCGCCGCCAATCCGATCGCGCCCAATCGCGACAGTATTCCTGCGGAGACCGTCGCCAAGGAAAAGGAGATCTATTTTACCCAGGCGCAAAGCTCGGGCAAACCGGAAAAAATATGGGAAAAAATCGTCGACGGCAAACTGGCAAAATTTTACCAGGAAGTGACGCTCACCGAACAGGCGTTCATCAAAGATCCGGATATACGGGTCAATGACCGGATCAAGCAGACGGAAAAGGAGACCGGAGCGACGATATCGGTCGTCTCATTTATCCGCATGGAACTTGGCGCCGAAGAATAGACCTGCGCCGAAGCAAAAGCGCGTGCCATGTCAAAACAAAAGAATACCTTCCGGCGAATCCTTCTCAAGCTTTCCGGCGAAGTGCTTGCCGGCGAAGCCGGCCATGGGATTGACGCTCAAACATGCCAGACCATTGCCCGGGAAATCGCGGCCGTTCACCGGACCGGCGTCGAAATCGGGATCGTCGTCGGCGGGGGCAACCTCATGCGCGGCGCGAACACGGTCGCCATAGACCGGGTTGTCGCCGACACCATGGGAATGCTGGCGACCGTCATGAACTCCCTCGCTCTCAATAATTTCCTTGAAAAAGAAGGGTGCCGGTGCAGGGTACTCACGGCAGTAGCCATCCAGGGATCGGGTGATTATTATACGCCTGGCCTGGCACGCGAGTATCTGGCAAAAGGAACTATTATCATTATCGCTGGCGGAACCGGCAATCCTTTCTTTACTACCGACACTGCCGCAGCCTTGCGGTGCGCTGAAATAGAAGCCGACGCCCTTTTAAAGGCCACGAAAGTGGACGGGGTGTATGACAGCGATCCGGCAAAAAATCCTTCGGCACGCAAACTTAAAAGGCTTACGCACGGGGAGGCTCTGGCGAAACGCCTCCGTATTATGGACGCCACCGCCTTTTCATTCTGCATGGAACACAGCATTCCCATCATCATATTCAAACTGCTCCAAAAAGGCAACCTTCGCAAAACACTTGAAGGTCGGGAAACAGGTTCAATCGTCACCACGGGAGGTCGATGATGAGTGCGTTTCAGATCATTAGCGCGGAAGCAAGTCAACGCATGCAGAAAGCCATTGATTCGCTGAAAAAGGAACTGTCGCGCATCCGGACAGGCCGCGCCAGCCCCGCCTTGCTCGACGGTATAACGGTGGAGTATTACGGATCTCCCCTGCCGATCAACCAGGTTGCCAATATCTCCATTCCGGACGCACGGCTCATCATGATACAACCGTGGGAAAAAAACATGCTCAGTCCGATCGAAAAGGCGATCCAGGTATCAGAACTTGGTCTCAACCCGCAGAACGATGGTAATCTGCTGCGCTTGCCGATTCCCCCGCTCTCGGAGGAACGTCGAGGAGAACTGTTTAAAAACTGTAAAAAAATGGGCGAGGAGAGCAAGATCGCCATCCGCAATATCCGCCGCGACGCCAATGAAAAGATGAAAAAGGCTGAAAAGGACAAAGAGATCACCCAGGACGAGCTAAAAAAAGGGCTCGACGAAATCCAGAAACTGACCGACAGATTCATCAAGAACGTGGATGATGTGCTTGTGGCAAAGGAAAAGGAGATTATGGAGTAGCGCCTTTCCCGGCAGGGGCAAGCATTCCGCGCTAACTGAATAACAGATACCAGGCTTCTGTTGGTTTCACCTTTTTTAATGTACTTCGCCTGCCGTTGCTGCAAATATATGACTGTTATATGAATTATTTTTGCCGTACATGCCGCAGCGTGTTTCAATAGAAAAACTGGTCTTCGGCGGATATGGACTTGCCCGGACCGATAAGGGCGCCCTTTTAGTGAGCGGTGTTGCACCGGGTGAAACCGCACTGGTCGAACCGTACGCAAAAAAAGGCGGCGTAGCCCTGGCCCGACCGCTCGAAATCATTTTTCCGGCCGCTTCCCGCAGGACCCCGCCTTGCCCTCTTGTAAATATATGCGGCGGGTGCGACTGGCTGCATCTTGCATATGATGCGCAGGTTTCGGCGAAACGGGAGATTGTCCGTGAGACCCTGGAGCGTATCGGCAGAATCAAGGATTTACCCGGTTTCGAAACCGTATGCGGACCGGAATTTGCCTACCGCCACCGCATCCAGATAAAAATAAGTGCGAATGGTCGCGCCGGTTTTTTTGCCCGAAATACCACTTCCGTGGTCACGGTGGAACACTGTCCTCTTTTAGTCACGCCCCTCAATGCGCTGCTTTCCGAATTTGCCGCACGCACCGTCACTCCTCCCCGCGGCCCGGTAACCCTCAAGGCCATTGCTGGTGACGGCAATACGCTCGCATCATGGCCTGTTATTGAAGGACGGACAACCTCACACGTTTTCCTGAACATAGACGGCAGGCGGTTCGCACTATCAGGAAACGGCTTTTTCCAGAGTAATCGGCCCCTGCTCAATTCCCTTGGGTCCTGGGTAAAAAACAATGTCGAAGGCGATTTCTTTTTCGACCTCTATGGGGGGAGCGGCTTTTTTTCAATCATGCTCGCCGACCGTTTCAAGAAGGGAATGCTTGTTGAATCGGTGGAGGCGGAGATACGGCAGGCACGGGAAAATTTTCATGCCAACGGTATTTCACATATTGAGGCGCTGGCAGGCCGGGCGGAAGATTTGGCCGGCATGCCCCGGGCCCACCGCATCGACTGTCTGATCGTCGATCCGCCCCGTCCCGGACTCACCCGAAGCGTTCGCGAAGCCATTGCCCGGATCAAGCCGAAAAAAGTGCTCTATGTGTCGTGCAATCCGTCCACGCAGGCCAGGGATATAGGTTTTCTGGTGCACAAAGCAGGATACACGATCAGGAAAGCCGCGTTGTTTGATTTTTATCCCAATACGCACCACATTGAATGTGCGGCACTGCTCACCCCTCCTGGCTCATCATGATGCGGCATTTCCCCCGTCGCGGCCAGAGTTGCTCTGATAGAACTTCCCCATGAACGATTCAAAATGTGCCGGCTCCACGACACCGGTTTCATCATCCATCCCGTCCGGATCAGCGGTGTCGCGGTAATCGCACGCAGCATCAATGTCATCGGCATGCGGATCATACACGTCCGGTGTGAGCATCCAGCCTGAAGCGCCGAAACCGGAATCATTGGAGTAGTCGTCTCTGCGGCTGTCCTTGAACGCGACCGGGATAGCAATCACCCCTTCAACCGGCTCGACTGCTCCGACCATCCGATTGTCCCGCAGTAGAAAAGCATCTGAACGGTCATTGATACAGAGTGCGCCTTGTCCACTGAAAAGGTTCTTTCTGACAATACCGCTCGTACCCGCATCAATGCGGATTCCGGCGCCTGTCACGTCCTTTTTATTACCGTTGCCTGCGGTTCCGCAATCGATGAGGGTATTATGCTCAATGAACAAATTGGTCGCTGCGCTCCGGCCCGGCTGCGCAAACGCACCACACACCCGTATCGCCTCGTTTTGGCACCGGATCATGCAATTATTCTCCACGGTGTGACCGGGACCGTTGATGCGTACGCCGGCCTCACTGTCCATTATCCTGTTCTCAATAATGACAGAATGGGAACCCGCCGTCACTGCAATCGAGCTTTTGCGGCAGTCTCTCACCAGGTTACCGCGGATCGTGGTGTCACCGCATTTTACGATAATCCCGTCTCCGGTGCATTGTTCCACGGAATTGTATTCTACGATATGACCGTATTGTCCTGCAGGCGCATCGCCCGACCCGACCACGATGCCGGTGCCATAATTGACAAACTGGTTTTTCCTGAACACATGATTGGTAATAGGCGCGCCGGAATCGCCGTCCCCCTCAGACACCATAAGAGCGATGGCCCCGCGACCTCCCCTTGATCCTGTCTCGCAATTTCGTTCGAACCGACACTGCTCAACCACGTTGCACGATCCGCCGGAGCCGCCGAAAAAAAGCGTGCACGACGAGTCGTCCTGCAGACCGCAGTTGACGAACCTGAGCCGTTCAAAACGGTTGTGTCCGCATGATCCGATAACCGAAATGGCGCCGTGGGACGCCTCATGGAACCCAATGTTCGCCACGATAAGGTTGTTCACATCATAGAAAAACCAGCAGGCGCCCTGAACGATGACGCCCTCTTCACCGCTTATCCTGATGGGCTGGTGCAACGTTCCGCAGATTTGAAACGTGACAGCATACGGATACGTTCCGGCTTTGAGCGCAATGGTGTTTCCCGGTCTGACCACCGACAGCGCACGCTCCATAGCGGGGAACGGCGACTCATAGGTGCCGTTCCCGTTGTCCGCATCGTGATGGGTTACCCAGAGGATTGAAGGATCGTCTTTGTCGAACATCGCACTACTTCCTACTTCTCTCCCCCCTCATCCTTGCCATCCTTCTTTTTAAAAAACCGGGAGACCTGCTTTATCGCTTCAGGGGCCATCTCGAGGATCCTGCTAAGACAGGGATCGTCGGGAGTCACCGGATGCACCTGCACGCGGTCCTCGGTGACCGCAATAAAGGCCACCGGCGTGATGTTTATGCCGCCGCCCGTACCCGCGCCGGTCGCGCACTTATCGTCCTTGCCCGCCCCGCCAGCGGCAAAACCGATGGAAACGCGGGACACGGGAATAAGGGTGATATTGCCGGCATTGATCGGCTCACCGATTACGGTTTCAGTCTTGGCAATATACTGCA
>JAFGDP010000124.1 GCA_016932075.1 Chitinispirillaceae bacterium
ATCCATAACCATGCGTTTGCAACGCTCGGCCTTCCTTATGCCTACGTACCGCTTGCGGTCAAGGGATCCGACCTCCACCACGTGATTTATGCGATGCGCGCCACCGGCGCCCTCGGCGCCAATGTGACCCTGCCGCACAAGCAGCGGGTCCTTCCGCTGTGCGACGTTCTCTCTCCCCTGTCGAACGCCCTCGGCACCGTCAACACGCTCTATTTCCGCAACGGACAGCTTTACGGTACCACCACGGACCCGGAAGGATTCCTGCGTTCGCTCGCCAGCATCGGCCATGACGTGCGGGGCGGTTCGGTGGTCATCCTGGGAAACGGCGGCACGGCCCGCACCCTTGCGGCGGCGCTGGCGCTGGAGCGGATCCCGAAAACGATAGCCCTTGTCGGAAGACATATCCAGCGGGTCGCGGCGCTTGCCGCCGAGGTCTCCTGCATCGCCAGTCTTCCGGTGCCGGCCTATTCCTCCAACGCCCCGGAACTTGCGGACCTCATGGCGCGATGCACGCTTCTGGTCAACTGCACGAGCGCGGGCATGCATCCTTCCACCGACGAAACGCCCATTGACAAAAAATACTTTCACAACAACATGGTCGTGTTTGACGCCGTTTACAATCCACCCAAAACCCGCCTTCTTGCCGAGGCTGAGGATGCGGGATGCGTCACACAAAATGGTCTTCGCATGCTCCTGTATCAGGGGCTCGCCTCCTTCACCCTCTGGACAGGAATCGACGTTCGCGAAGAAATATTCGATCTCGACCACCTGCAGCAGCAGTGCTCGCGGCACTGAGGAACAGTGTATGAAATGGAGAATCACGCCCAGTCGGCTCCAGGGAACCATCGCCATACCGCCATCGAAATCGCATACCATCCGGGCGCTCCTCGTGGCCGCACTCGCAAACGGCGTTTCCACGATCCGCAATCCGCTCCTGCAGGGCGATGGTGCTTCTGCGCTGCGCGCGGCCAGAACGCTTGGCGCCCAAATACAGACCGCTCCCAGCGAGATACGTGTCACCGGAATCGGGGAACGCTATAACGAAGGGGAAGAGCTTTTCGACATGGGAAATTCAGGTACCAGCACCAACCTGTTCATGTCAGCAGCGGCTCTCGGCAACCGGGCACGACGTTTTGACGGCGACGATTCGCTGCGCTCCCGTCCATTTCGACATCTGCTCTCGGCCCTCAACAGGCTCGGTGCCAGTTTTACGTTTATTAATCCGCCAAGCGACCTTCCCTTCATCATCAAGGGCCCGCTCCACGGCGGCGCGACCGTGGTAAACGGCATCTCCTCCCAGTTTGTATCAAGCCTGCTCTTCACGTGTCCGCTTCTCGCGCACGACACCGAAATCACCGTTCTGAACCTCCATGAGCGGCCGTATGTGGAGCTTACGCTCTGGTGGCTCACAAGGCAGGACATCGAGCTCTCGCATGACCATGACCTGACGTTTTTTGAGATCAAAGGCGGACAGGCCTATACACCCTTCGAAACGGAAATCCCTGCCGATTTCTCCGGTGCCACGTTTGCCGCATGCGCCGCGGCAATGGGAAACACGACCCTGACCCTGACCGGTCTTGACTTCAGCGACCCGCAGGGCGACAAGGCCGTGTTCGAGGTGCTGCAGCACATGGGCGCCGCTGTTACGCACCGTGAAAACACGGTCACGGTCTGCGGCCCGTCCCGCCTTATCGGCCGGACCATTGACCTCAATGCCATGCCCGATGCGCTCCCTGCGCTGGCCGTGGCCGCCTGTACGGCCGAGGGAGCAACGCAATTTGTCAATGTTTCGCAGGCGCGCATCAAGGAGACCGACCGCATAACCGTCATGGCCCGAGAGCTTGCCAGAATGGGAGCCGAGGTGACGGAGCGGGACGACGGGCTCCTTATCCGCGGAGGCACGCTCAGCGGCGCCCATGTGAGCGGCCATGACGACCACCGCGTGGTCATGGCGCTTGCGCTTGCCGGTATGCATGCGCAGGGAGAAACAGTCATCGATACCGCTGAAGCGGCCGAGGTGACCTACCCGAGTTTTGCCGAGGATTTCAGGAGGATCGGGGCGGGGATCGAGGTTATTGATGAATGAGAATTGTACCGGCCCTATTCAGAAAGCTATTCTTTGTAAGGATTTTTTATTTGAACACCTCGGATAATCTGCCCATCATTCAAGTCCTCGCTCAAAAGCAGGGAACAACGTGCCGATTCGGCAGCAGTAACGACAAGCACATCCCGGAACGATAACGTTCAGCAAAACGCTTCTTTTTTCGATTTGTTGCAACGTATTTTGTCACCATGGAACTCACTGTCTCACTCGGCGCCCGCTCCTACCCGGTCCATCTCGATTCCGGAACCGCCCACGCGTTCCCCTCAACGCTCAAAACACTGTTCCCGAAAAGCCGGTTCGGCCTGGTCACCACCACCGCGATCAGCGGCCTCTACAAGCCGCTTATCGATCGCTGGTCCACTGAACTCGACCTCACCGTTCATGTCATTCCCGATGGCGAGCGGTTTAAAACCATTGAGACCTGGAGCAAGATCCTCGACACCTTTCTTGCGGCGCGATTCGAGCGGTCGAGCGTCCTTATCGCATTCGGCGGAGGGGTGGTGGGCGATGTTGCCGGCTTTGCCGCGGCGACCATGCTGCGCGGCGTCACCTATGTCCAGGTACCCACCACGCTCCTTGCCATGGTCGATTCGAGCGTGGGCGGCAAAACCGCCGTGGACCACGCGGCCGGGAAAAACCTTATCGGCGCGTTTTATCAACCGCGCCTCGTATTCATCGACACGGATTTCCTCAACACCCTTCCTGAGCGCGAATACCAGGCAGGATACGCGGAGCTGTTTAAAAACGCATTCATCGGCGCGCAAGGCATGTTCGATTTCATCACCCGGCATCACGACTCGCTGTGCAGCCATGAAACGAATATCCTGCTCGAAGGAATCAAGCGATCCATAGAGATCAAGGCTGCCGTGGTCAGCCGCGACGAATGCGAGACCTCGGGCGAGCGCATGCTGCTCAATTTCGGCCACACCTTTGCCCATGCGCTGGAAAAATATTTCGGATTCGAAAGTCTGCTCCACGGCGAAGGGGTGTGGTACGGCATGGCATGCGCCATAGAACTGGGAAAACGGCTCAAGACAATTCCCAGCGCCGACATGCCGGACTATGATCTCCTGTCCCGAAAGCTGCTCAGACCGGATCTTCCATCCGCACCGCGCATTGATGACCTGTATCAGGCCATGTTCTTTGACAAAAAGGTGTCTGGCCAAAGCATCAGGTTCGTGGTGCCTGAAAAAAAAGGAACGTCTGTGGTGAAAAGCAATGTGCCTGAGGACACGGTGAACGAAGCGGTGAGGAGCGTGCTGGAGAGGTAGCTAATTTTCCTTTCGCCAGGCGACGGAAGATATTCGGCACTTACTTCTCCGCATAAAAAACACCGTACTCCCAGAGCCTTTTTTTTAACGCGTGGTACTGATTGTAACAGGCGTCAGTCGGGTACGGCATCAGGGGGATGACCTTATCGATCAGGTGCAGGATAATAAACGGCATGGAGACAAAATACAGGAGTTTGGCCGTCGGCATGATCCGCCGTGTAACGTCCCGGTAATCAGACCGCGTGAAACCCGCTTTCTGGGCAAAGGTCTTCCACTCATCCGGCGTGTTGAGCGAATTGACGATCCACCCGTCAAGCCATCGTTGCATGAGCCGCTTGTCTTTGCCTTCATACTGCTGCCTGCTGGCGAACCCGTCGGCGACGATCATTCGTCCGCCTTCCTTGAGCAAACGAAACGCCTCGCGGGCAAACTGTTCCTTGCTCTTTGCGTAACAGATGCTTTCCAATCCCCATACAACCGAAAAAAAACCGTCACTGAAGGCAGTATGCAGGTAATCCATCTCATAAAAATCAACCAGGGGCGCCACGCCCTCCTTTTTCGCGTTCTTAAAAGCCCTGTCGACCTGACGCTTGCATAACGTTATGCCTATCGCCCTGCAGCCGATTTTTTTCGCGAGGTAGATACTCGCACCCCCGACCCCGCACCCGGCATCCAGTATGACGTCATCTTTGGTGATCTTTGCTTTCTCAATCAAAACATCGTTGAATTTCCGAGTGGCCTGACGCAAAGTGACGGTACCTTCGGCCCAATAACCGTAGTGCATGTTTCGTCCATACAACCAATAGGCGAATTCATTCGTCTTGTAATAGTTGACAATGTCTTTTGTGGTCCATCGCATGTCTGGCAGCACCTTTAGAGCAGATGAAACGTTCAGTGTCGCTGTTCCATGGTGTCTCGGTACACCTTCCACGTGGTTGCGACCAGCGTCGCCACATCGCTATGCTTCGCTTTCCAGCCTAAAAGCTCTTGTGCCCGCTTTGACGAGGCAACAAGTTTTGCCGGATCGCCGGGCCTGCGTCCCGCCACGGTGGCCGGGATCGCCCTGCCGGTGATTGTCCGGGCCGCATCAAGCATCTCCATGACGCTGATCCCTGATTCGCTGCCGAGGTTGACGGTTAGGCTTTTGTTGTTTGCCCTGCACCACTCGAATGCCTGCACGTGCGCGGCAGCAAGGTCACTCACATGCACGTAATCGCGCACCCCGGTGCCGTCAGGCGTTTCATAGTCGTCGCCGAAAATCCTAAGTTCTTCGCGCAGGCCGGCAGCCACTTCCATGACCACGGGGAGCAGGTTTGCCGGGTTGCGCTCACGCCCTCTGATCCTCCCGTCCGGATCATACCCCGCTGCATTGAAATACCTGAGCGCGGCAAACCGGAGCGACTTCAGCGTATCGTACCAGTGGAGAAGCCGTTCGATCTCGATCTTGGTAAAACCGTAAAAATTTTCCGGCTGCACGGGATGGTTTTCGTTAATGGGCAGGGAGGACGGTTCCCCGTATACCGCTGCCGAGGACGAAAACACGCAGCAGGGAACCTGCGCGGCAACCGCGGCATTGAGCAGATTGATGGTGCCGGAAATATTATTGACCGCATATTTTTCCGGTTCGACCATGGATTCGCCTGCAGCCTTGAACGCCGCGAGATGGACAAACCCGTCAAAGCCCCTGTTCATGGCATCAGCTATCTCGCGCTCGCTGCGTATATCACCCTGAATAAACCGTGCATCGGAAAACAGGTTTTGCCGGCACCCGCTCGAAAGGTTGTCGAACACGGTGCATGCATACCCGCGATCGAGGAATTCGCGTGTCACATGGCTCCCGATATACCCTGCGCCCCCGACGATGAGAAGGTTCATATTCGGATACGCTTCATGCTGGTGCATTACTGCCGTTTCTTCTTGAGCGCCTCAAGCAACGCTGCGCCGAATTCAGTTGATTTCGGGGCGGCCGGTGTTGCCGGCGCCTCCTGCCTGGCCATGTAGTGTTGGACCTCTGCCGCATCCTGGCGGGACTGCGACCGTCCGAGCGACAGCGATAGGCGGCGCTGCGTCATGTCGATTGACTCGACATGCACCGTGATCTGTTCGCCTTCCACGACCGAACCCTTCTTATCAGCCGCGATATTGGGCAGCGCAAGCAGGCCGGTCACCCCGTTTGCCAGGTCGATGAAATATCCGAACTTCGCCTTGCGCGCCACGGTACCGGTCACGTCAGATCCCGGCGCGAAACGAGATTGCGCATCTTTCCACGGGTCGCTTGACAGGTCCTTGAGTGAAAGGGAAACGGTCTTTTTCGTCTCATCGAGTGCAAGTATCACCACGCGCACCTCCTGACCGACTGTTACGACGTCCGAGGGATGATGCACACGCTTGACCCACGACATTTCAGAGACGTGTACGAGCCCTTCCACCCCGGGAACGAGCTCCACAAACGCTCCGAACGGCATGAGCCGCGTCACCCTTCCCGAAACGGTCTGCCCGGGTGAGAACCTCTCCGCCACACTCTTCCACGGATCGTCAAGCGTCTGCTTGATCGAAAGAGAAATTTTACTCGCGCGCAGGGGCGATTTTTTCTCCACACCAAGCACGATACACTCCACTTCCTGGCCCACGCGAAACGACGTGGCCAGGTTTTCGGCACGCTCCCACGACACTTCGGATATATGGACGAGCCCTTCGCAATCGCCAAGATCAACAAACAGGCCGAAGTCGGTGATCCTGGAAACCGTGCCTTTGAGGACGAACCGCGCTTCGGCCGCTTTTTCCAGGGCATCTATTTTTTTTTCCAGGCCCGCCTCAAGCAGCGGAATGCGGCTGAGCACCACGTTGCGCCCGCCCTCAGAAATACGGGTGATCATGAAATCCATGGTTTTGCCGAGGTACTGGTTGATATCGTCGGTGTATTTGAGGTCGATCTGCGAAACCGGGCAGAATGCGCGGTGGCCGAGCACCTTGACTGAGAGGCCCGCTTTGGCAACGCCCGTCACCTTGCCCTGCACCGGCACCCGGTCATTGAGCGCGTCACAAAGCTCCTGCACCGCTGCAGTGCGGCCTTTGCCGGACAGACTCCTGGACATCACGATCTCTCCGGATGCGTCAGAAACCACGAACGCGGACACCTTGTCGCCGGGCGTAACGGTCACGGCCCCGGACTTGCCGGTAAGCTCCGCGACCGCGAGCACGGCTTCGCTCTTTGCGCCGATGTCGACAAACACATACTCGGACCCGATCCGGGTAACGGTTCCGGTCACCTTTGCGCCTGGCCGTATATCGGTGCGGACGCTCCTCTTTGCAGCATCGATCATCTTCACGAGCTCTTCGGACGCCCTGTCCTCGTTGCCCTTTTCATCAAAAAAAGTATCGTCTTTTTTATCAAGCATACGTCTGTCCTGTGTTATCCCCCGTACCCTACCCGACCTTGTTTTTCTGTGCTGTCTATGGCCTTCCCCCGCACTCCTGCGGGGTGGTTGAAATAAACAGGTCCGCCCTCTGTGCAGGCTATTGAAAATACCTTATTGCACCGGCCGGAATAAACGGTTACCACTTCCTCAAGTGGTTGATCGCCTTGACCGCAACCATGTAGTTCCAGGATTGCACCGGGACAATCTGCCTTAGGTCCTCGAGATAGATACGCGCAACGACCTCTTCCCGTTTGATCAGCGCTTTACGGGCGAAATAAAAGAGGTAGGAGTAATCCTCGTTAAAAAAGCGTTTCCACACCGCCTTGAACTGGCTCTCGTTGATTTCTCCGAGATAGAACCGTGCAATAAGGCGCGGGAGCGGGAACGGGTGCGGATCGCGAGCCGCCATCTCAAAGTACCGCGGATGCAGGGAGTCCCTCGAACTGAGTTCCCCGAGTTTTATTGCGGCCATCCAGTGGGTGAAAAATGTTTTCGGGCATTCCCGGTGGACCTTATGATAGATCGTGGTGGCCTCCGGATACCGGAAATCGTATTCATAAATGCTCGCGAGGCCCATCCATGCCTCCCAGGCGCCCTCGGATGAGACATGCGCGGTGATACACTGGTTGAACAGATCGTTCGCCGCTTTTTTATCGCCCTTATCAAGCATTATCCGCCCCAGCGCCGTTTTGACGCTGGTATACAGTTCGCTGTTCTTGTCCTGAGACAAAAGCTGACGTTCCGCAACCGCCTGCGCGGAATCGAGCTCTCCCCGTTTGACGTGGGCGTCCATGATCAGGAGGTTCAGCCGTCCCCACAGGTCCTCAAACCGGGGATACTGGTTGGCAAACAGGACGATCTCACGCTCGGCCAGGTCGAGCTCGCCCTGTTTGATATGGTCGGCGATACGCATCATTTCGAAAGCCATGGCGGACGCATTGGCGGCACTCGCAGGATAATCCATGGCGAGATGCCTGAAAACACTGTCCGCCGAGGTCTGCTCCCCGAGCCCTTCATGGATGATGCCTTCAAGAAAAAATTTCCTTGACTCGATAGATTCGTCCTTGCCCCGCGACACCGGTATCTTCCTGAGCCGCTTGAGCGCATCATCAAGACGCCCGAGTCTGACCAGGCAGTCCGCCATCTTGAACTGGATCTCCCTGGCGCGCTCTGAGCCGGAAAAATCAACCAGGAGCGTGCGGTACTCCTCCAGCGCGGCGATAAAATCGCCGCGCTCCCAGAAACGCTCGGCAACGAGCATCGGGCTCGGCATCGCCGGAATGGCGCGTCGGTAAATGCGCATGTTGTCGAAACCGGCGCCGCTCCCCTCTATAAAAAAGCCGAGCCGCTCATGATTCTTGCCGAGCGGCGGCAGGAAATCCCACACCTTGGCAACCACCACGCCGTTGACCCCGAAGGTGATCGAGTTCTGGATCCGCTCAATGGAGATGCGGTTCCATTGCGACAGGTCAACCCTCGCGGGATCCGCCGTATGAAACAAGAACTGATTACCGGGAAACGTAATGCCGCTCGCCCCGCTCCCCCGCTGGTTGATATGAAAACAGTAGCCGCTGTCCGGCCGGTTTCCGAACAGGAATAAACCCACATTGTACAAGTCCTTTTCCAAAGGGCCGACATCAAATTCAATCTTAATGTCGTGATTGAAGCGCCGCTCGAGCCGGATAAACGTCATTGGCACGGAATTGCCTGTCAGAATGCCGTTATTGACGCTCCATACCGCGGTGTCGCCCTGGGCCGTATCAGGAACGGGCCACAGGTACCACTCCTGATTATCGAGTTCGTTGTTGAACCGCTCGCTGAGTAAGGGCTGCCAGTGCGACTGCTCCCTGCGGTTCTGGATGTAAAGCGACAGGGCAAACAGCATTGAAAAAACGACCACCGTCAGCGTAATGGAAAGCATGGGCCAGTAGCGCTTGAGAAAATGGCGGAGCCTCAGCCATGGCGACGGCGGCTGGGCAAGCACCGGTTCATTGCGCTGGTACCGATTGATATCGGCCTTGAACTCCTCCATGGTCTGGTACCGCACATCGGGATTCTTTTCCATTGCCTTGAGCGTTATCGATTCGATTTCACGGGGCAGCCACGGCACGAGCTTGCGCGGCGGTATGGGATTGGCCTCCATCACGTTGATTGCGGTCTGGTGCAGGTTGCGCTGATCAAGGTACGGGTTCTTGAACGTCAGCATCTCATAGAGCATGATGCCGAGCGAGCAGATATCGCTGCGGTGGTCGACCACGCCGCCCAGGAGCCGTTCCGGCGCCATGTAGGCAGGCGACCCCATCACCTCGCCGGTCCGCGTTATGCCGCCCTCTTCCTCGTCCTCAAGCGCCTTTGCAAGGCCGAAATCGATGAGCACGGGCGTGAGCCGATCCCGCATGATCACATTATTTAGCTTCAGGTCCCGGTGGATGATCTTCTGCTGGTGCGCGTACATGAGCGCATCCGCCAGTTTGGATACGATCTCGAGCACGTCGACCAGTTTGGGTTTATTGAAGTTCAGGTAGTAGAACAGATTCTGGCCGGATATATACTCCATGGCAAGGTAGTAGATGTTTTTCTCCATCGCGACTTCGAAAATGGACACGATATGAGGATGACTGAGCCGCGCAACCGCGTGGGCCTCGCTCATGAACCGTTCCATGAAGCGCCGGTTGATGGAAATGTTCGAGGGCATGACCTTGAGCGCGACCTCCCGGTCAAGGTCGAGCTGGACCGCCTTGTAAACAACGGCCATGCCGCCGCGGTCGATCTCCTCGATAATGCGGTATTTGCCGATGGTGGTACCGATGGGCAGGAACGTGCGTTCGATCGAGGCAAGCATGTTGCGGATGTACACGTTGCCCTTCACGGTTTCACGCGGGATTTTCGGTTCTGCCATCATAGGCGCCGGATTTCTCTTTGTTCCTTCTCTTTGATGCGCCGGATTCAGGCGCAGCCAGTCTTATCATACCATCTCAGGAGACCTGAATTCAACGCGGCATGCCTCCCTGCCGCATGATACCGACGAATTCCGCCGGCAGCGGGGAGGTGGCCCGCAGCAGCTTTCCTGTTGACGGATGCGGCACATCGAGCTTCCATGCATGGAGATAGAGCCGCGCCGGAACGCCGGAGCGCTTCGCGAACAGGCGGTTGTCGCGCGCGGTATCGCCATAGCGGGAATCGCCCACGAGCGGTGCGCCGACATGGGCCATATGGGCCCGTATCTGGTGCGTCCTTCCCGTGTCCAGAAAAAGCTCGACGCGCGAGAGGCCGCCCTCATACGCTTCGAGCCGGTACCGCGTGCGGGACGCCAGTCCGCCCCTGTCCACGCGCATGGTCGTTTCGCCGCGCCGGTCACGGCC
>JAFGDP010000125.1 GCA_016932075.1 Chitinispirillaceae bacterium
AGCCTTTCGATGACCACCGGTGCCGGATCCACAAGCCAGATCTCCTTGGCCCGTTCCGCCTTCTCGCCGGAGAACAGGGCTATGGCCGCGTCCACCGCTTCCCGCTGGCCGCGGAAATCGAGGATGTTGCCCGCCGGCTTGGTGTCGTTGAGGACCCGGTTGGTGCGCGAGAAAGCCTGGATGAGGCCGTGGTATTTCAGGTTCTTGTCCACGTACAGGGTGTTGAGGAACTTGGAGTCGAACCCGGTCAGGAGCATGTCCACTACGATGACGATGTCGATCTTTTTCTCCCGAGGGTACTCGTGGTTCGGGTACTGCTGGTCCTTGATCCGCTTCTGAATGTCCTGGTAGTAGAGATCGAAGGTGTTGATGTCTTGGTTTGTGCCGTACAGGTTGTTGTAGTCCCGGATGATTGTTTTAAGGGCGGCCTTCTTCTCCTCAGGGGCCTCCGCGTTGTCCGCCCGCTCCTGGGGAAGGTCCTCCTGAATCTGTTGCACGTCCCGGTTCCCCTCGGCCGGGGGTGAGAAGACACAGGCGACGTTGAGGGGGATAAACTGATCGTCTTTAACCCGCCGTTGCTCCTGAATTTCCCGGAATAGCCTGTGATATTCGATGGCGTCGTTGATGGATGCCGTGGCGAGGATGGCGTTGAACTTTCGTCCTGCGGTGACCGCCTCGTGCTTGTCCAATATCGCCTCCACCACGGCCCGCTGGGTCATGACGTCCCCGGGTTTGCGCTTCGTCGTTCCGTCCGCCTTGTAGTAGTCCACGCGAAAGCGCAGCACGTTCCGGTCCTCTATGGCGTGGGTGATGGTGTAGGCGTGAAGCTGTTTCTGGAATATGTCCGCCGTGGTTCTGTAGGAGCCCTCCTGTCCCTCCGCTTGCGTATAGGTCGCGTTTTCATCGAAGATGGGCGTGCCGGTGAAGCCGAAGAGCTGGGAGTTGGGAAAAAACTCACGTATGGCCTTGTGGTTTTCCCCGAACTGGGAGCGGTGGCATTCGTCGAAGATGAAGACTATCCGCCTGATCCGCAGGGGCTTAAGCCGTTCGGCGTATTGCCTCTTGCCCCCGCCGTCCAGTGCGAGGCCGAGCTTCTGGATGGTGGTGACGATTACCTTGTCCGCGTAGTTGTCGGAGAGGAGGCGCCGTACCAGGGTCTCGGTGTTGGTGTTTTCCTCCACGCATTTCGGCTGGAAGCGGTTAAACTCCTCCCGGGTCTGCCTGTCCAGGTCCTTGCGATCAACAACGAACAGGCATTTGTCTATGTCCGGGTTGTCCTTGAGCAGGGTGGACGCCTTGAAGGAGGTGAGGGTCTTGCCGCTTCCCGTGGTGTGCCAGATATAGCCGTTTCCCCGGTGCTGATGGATGCAGTCCACGATGGCCTTGACCGCGTAAATCTGATACGGCCGCATCATCATAAGCTTCCTCTCGCTTTGCACCAGCACCATGTAGCGGCTTATCATTTCACCGAGCGCGCATTTCGCGAGGAAACGCTCCGCGAAGGTGTCCAGATGGGTTATCTTCTTGTTTTCCTCGTCCGCCAACTGGTACAGGGGGAGAAAACGCTCGTCCGCGTTGAAGCTGAAATGCTCCCTGTTGTTGTTGGCGAAGTACCAGGTATCGCTCCGGTTGCTGACGATGAACAGCTGTATGAAACAGAGCAGGGAATTGCCGTAGCCGTTGCCCGGATCGTTCTTGTAGTCCACTATCTGCTGCATGGCCTTCCTGACGATGATAGCCAGGTTCTTCAGTTCTATCTGTACGACAGGTACGCCGTTTATGAGGAGAATAACGTCGTAGCGGTGATGGCTGCTCAGCGTGTTGATGCGCAGCTGGTTAACCACCTCGAAGGTGTTTTTGCACCAGTCCTTGATGTTGACCAGGGTATACTGGAGGGGCGTGCCGTCTTCCCGCTCGAAAGTGTTAGTCTCGCGCAGGGTCCGCGCAGCGGTGAACACATTCGGCGTGACTGCCTGTTCCAGCAGCCGCTCGAACTCGGCGTCCGTAAGGCGAACCCGATTAAGCGCCTCGAACTTCTGCCGAAAGTTGCGTTCCAGCGCCCCGCGATCGCGTATGTCCGGACGATACGCATATTTATTATCGGCAAGCTTGGCTATTAACGCCTCTTCGATCTGTTTCTCCGATGTCATTATATGCCGGTCCCCGCTAACCCTTTGACTCATAGTAGCCTGAAAAAACCTAAACGGGCAAGCAGGAGCAGCGGATTTCACACGCCCGATGGGAATCCCCTCCGGTCGTACACCTCCTGCGTACTCACTTGCGCATGGCGCTGCGAGTCTCGCGCCATGGCCTCCGCTCCCTTTCGCGGACCGCGTGTCCGCTTTTACTCGCTTTGGTCGGCGCTCCGGCCTGATCGCAATCTTTCAGATTGCTGCTCGACCCTGCAGCCTGGTTGGATGGGATTTTGTTAGTTGCTCTGGATGAGACGAAATAACAGTTCTCCGCAATTTACTGCCGACTCGTTTATTGGTTCTTCAGAGAGCCTCCAGACCATCGTCAGGGTCGCCGTTCTTGAACAGGAACGTTTGGTTCGCCATGTCTGTAAGCGAACAGAGAAAAACGCCGAATTGGTGGGATTCGTCTTACGGATATGTTATTGCTCACACATTATTATACGACTGCTAAAATCGCTAATATAAGCGGATTTAATTCATAAACCTAATTCTATAAAGCTTTCAAAAAATGATTTTGTCTAACATCGTGTAATTTCAGAAAAAAGATGAGCAAAAAATCGCTCTTTAAACCTTCGACGGAAATAGTATAATAAAGGCTTCCTGAAAAAGACATGGAAATTTACAAATTAATGAGAAATAGTATTGACAGCTTAAACACTAGGATTTTATACTCAGACCTTACCGGAGCTTCTTGAAAACGAGGCAGGAAAAACCGACTGGGTTGCGGGAAAAGTCGAATTGCGGAGGGAAGCCCGTTTTTCGGCGAGTAAACGCCTAAATAAATTACCGACATGACAATTCCTCCAATCATTGATAAGAAGAATGGTAAGGCCGCATAGCAGGAAAAAGATAAGAAGGGCGGAGTAGACAAGCTATGAGTATTACCGGCATGATTTCAAACATTCAGCGTACATCGTTTCATGACGGCCCGGGAATTCGCACGACGGTGTTTTTCAAGGGCTGCAATATGCGCTGCTCATGGTGTCATAACCCTGAGGCCATCCACCCATATCCCGAATATGTGTTCAATCCCAAGCTCTGCTTGCACTGCGGGCACTGCGCCGAGGGGTGTTACTCCGGCGCGCGGATTCTATGCGGCAAAGAGATGACTGTCGAACAGGTGATGACTGAGGTTTTAGCCGACAAGCCATTTTATGGCGAAAACGGAGGTTTGACCGTCTCGGGCGGCGAGCCGTTCATACAGCCGCGGTTTTTGATCGAACTGCTGAAAGCCGCTAAAGCGCAGGGCATTCACTGCGGAATCGAGACCAACGCTTCGTTGCCGTTTAAGGTTATAGAACAGGCGCTGCCGTTCGTCGACGTCTGGATGATCGATCTGAAAGCCTTCGACGATGAACTACATCGGGAATACACCGGCGTTTCCAACGAGACGATCAAACAAAACATATCGGAACTTGATCGGCGCGGGGCCCGGATCGTCTTGCGTACGCCGGTTATTCCGGGCGTAAACGACGCGGCGGATGAGCTTGAGCATATCGTCGAATTTGCGGCGGGGTTAAGGAATCTGGACTATTACGAGGTTTTGCCCTATCATCCACTGGGATTGAGCAAACAGGTTGAAAACATCGAATTTATCCGGCAGTTCGAAAAGCCCGACAATGCCGCGCTCAAGGCGCTGTTCGGGCCTATGGTTCAAAAATATGCGGTCCCCTTTCGTTTCGCCAATATCAAAATAAAGGAATAAAATGGTGAAGGACTGAAAATACGGAGGCATGAAAAATATGGTCACCTATCGTCAAAGAGCGGATTTGCTGCATCAGACAAAGATAAGGCATTCCAAGGAGAAAACGGCGCAGTTGGGGTTCGTCAATTCCGACGACCACGGCGGCATTCCCATGCCCGAGAGTTTTCGTTTCGAGCAGATCTCCGACCGGGCTGATGGCGTCATCTACGGGCTGGACGGGTTTTCGGTCAATCTTGCCAAGTTCTGGGATGAGTGCCCCATCTACGTCGATCCGGTGGAGATTCTGGCGGGAAGGCACACCCGGATGCTGCAGGAGGCGGCGAACATCCCGTGGCAGTGCTACTGGCCCGATTTCATCGCCTCGTACGAACATCTGAAAGAGAATCAGAATAAGTACAATTTAATAAGCGGTATCGGCGCGAACAACCATTTCGCGCCCGACTATGCCATCGGACTTGAGCTGGGTTTCCCGGGACTGTTGAAAAAGATCGAACATTACCGCGCGGTTAACGACGCGTCGAGATACCCGTTTTACGACGCCGAAAAACGGGTGGTCGAGGCGATTATACACTATATCGGGCGGCATCTGCCGGTAATCAAACGGTTTCTCGAGACGGAGACCGACCCCGATCTGCTTAAGACGCTGCGCGAAATGTACGAGTGTAACGTGAATCTGACGCGGAGGGAGCCGCGCACGTTCCTGGAGGCGTGCCAGTGGATCGGTTGGTTCCAAAATGCTTCATGGACGCTGAACCGCGAAGGCGCGGGCATGCAGATTGACGAGCTGTTATATCCGTACTATCTGCGCGACAAAGCCGCCGGGATTCTGGACGACGACAAGGCGACGTTCATCTTCGCCAACTTGATCCTTCTAAACCCGCACTACTGTCAGATAGGCGGGCCGGACGCCGACGGAAAAGACAAGACCAACGAGCTCTCGTTTTTACTGCTCGAGGCCGCCCACTGGCTGAATGTCTCGGCCAATATCACGATTCGAATGTTCGACGGTATCAATCAGGAACTGTTTCGCAAGGGCGTCCAGTACCTATTCGAGGACGGCAACGGCTGGCCCCGCTTTTCGGGCGACAAGGGCCTCATGGGCTTTACGAAAAACCGCGGCATGACCGTCGCACTGTCCAGAAAACGCACTGCTACCGGATGTCACTGGAACTCGCTGCCCGGGCTGGAATATACCCTGAACGACTGCGTAAAGATAAATACGGCCAAGGTATTCGAGGTTGCGTATCTGGAAATTTCGAAAGAGTCCGAGCCGACTGTTCAAAAACTGTGGGAACGGTTTGTCTTTCATCTCAGTAAGGCCATTGATACAACCGCGCAGGGTATTAATTTCCACCTTGAGCACATGTACAAATACATGCCCGAACTGGTGCTTAATCTGATGACCCATAACACCCTCGAACAAGGGCTGGACGTGACCCAATGCGCCGAATTTTTTAACCTGTGCATCGACGGCGCTGGACTTGCAACGGTGTCCGACTCATTTGCGGCGCTGCAGCAGCGGGTCGAGGATGAAAAGGTGCTGAGTTGGCAGCAAGTGACCGAAGCGCTCGAACATGATTTCACGGGCGCACCATACGACAGAACTCAATTGATTTTGAAATCTTCCGACCGGTATTGTCAGGGCAACAGCCGTGGCGATTTTTGGGCGCAAAAGATAAGCCGGACTTTTTCTGAGATGGTGCACAACTACCCGATGCCGAATGACCGCATTCTGATTCCCGGGTGGTTTTCTTGGGCTAACACGCTCGAATACGGTGCCGCGGTAGGCGCGACGCCCGACGGCAGGAATGCCCATGCAGCCATTACGCACGGGGCTAACCCCAATAACAATTTCCGCCGCGACGGCGCGGCAACCGCCGTCGCCAACGGCATCGCCGCGATACAACCGGGATACGGTAACACAGCGCCCTGGCAGCTCGAGCTCGACCCGGGCATAAAAGCCGAGGAGGGCGGTATCGAGAAGGTCATGGCTCTGTTAAAAGGGCACATCGAACAAGGCGGAACATTAATTAACGTGAACATTATCAAGAAAGACAAGATTTTAGATGCACATAAAAATCCAGAAAAATATCCAGATCTAGTGGTACGCGTGACCGGCTTTACCGCATACTTTATGATGTTGTCGCCTGAGTTTCGTCAGCTGGTTGTCGACAGAATTTTAGAATCACTGTAAAAAATAAAGTCGCGATATTTTAAAGGGAACAATGGATCGAGAAGGTGCAGATCATTTACCCGATCGATCATGATGCCGTCATATGCAAGCCAGTACTCGGCTGCGATTTGTAATTTTTTCCAATAATGGCGCTCACCATTGCCGTTGCAAAGAAACGGGAAAAAGATAGTTATTGACTATCTTTTTCCTACTTTTCCTGTTCGCGGACTTGAACAGGACTTCCTTATTATGAGTTTAGGTTCGATTAATAATTGCTTAACTATATTATTCTGGCCGTTTTCTATTTTTTCGATAAGCTCCTGTGCCGCAATCTTTCCCATCTTCGATTTTTCCTGCCTTACTGTCGTAAGGGAAATGCTGTGATAGCCGGAGATTCTAACGTCATCATAGCCAATTAAGGAAATATCATCCGGCACTGTGTAATTCTTATTATAC
>JAFGDP010000126.1 GCA_016932075.1 Chitinispirillaceae bacterium
CTATCGTCAATTTTTTTACTACAATCCAACGATAAAAATAGGTCTGCAACCCCCTTATCTCATATTTTTAACCGGACACTACTGATGCGCCTTATAGCCTCTTTGTGTCCGAGACTTGAACGGTACGGGCGGTCAGACGTCATCGCGTCAAAAGCGTCAGCGACATGCAGTATGCGGGCGCCGAGCGGAATCGCGTTTCCTTTGAGACCGTGCGGATACCCGGAACCGTCATAATGCTCATGATGGTGTAAGATAAGCGAATACAACTCATTAAGAAACGGCACTTCTTTTACGATATTTGCGCCGACCTCGCTGTGTTTTTTTACCACGCCGTCATATTCTTCAAAACTTAAAGCGCCCGGCTTGCTGAGGATGTTACCCGGGATGCTTATTTTTCCTATATCATGGAGCAGCGCCGCATCACGGATGACCTCGATATGCTTATGATCGCATTCTCTCATTTCACGGGCAAGATCCTCGGCCATCGCCATCACCTTTTCGGAGTGACCGCGGGTATAATGATCTTTTGCGTCGACAGCCGCCGCAAGCGCCCTTATCGTCTTCATATAGTTCACTTTCATGCCATTGTACAGCTGCGCATTGGCAAAGGCAATGCGGATCTGGTTAACCATGCCTTTAATAAGCGCTTCGCTTCCGTCCCGTTCCGGGCACGTCGTCGATGCTCCTGCGAAAAATACCCCGATCCTGCCCCCCTCTCCATCAACCGGCATATAGCGGCTGAAAACCAGGGGCATTTTGACCCTGCCGCCGGTTTTCGGCTGGCGCTTTAAAAGCTTGAGACCGACCTTGCGCGCGGTTATTTTGTTCGGCGTTTTCTCGTCATATTTCTCTATGGCTCCGCGGCATATTTCCCATACATCAATCTCGTCGATTGAGCCTCGTCCCCAGTAGCAGAACTCGTAACGATGCTGATGCGCCAGCAGAAACCCCACGACATCTACCGGACGATGACAGGGACGGTGCTCCAGTTCTTTTTAATCTTTTCAAGAAAAGCCAGACCGTCCATCTCCGGCATACGAAGATCGGAAACCACGACGTCCGGTCTCACCTTGTCGAACATCTGTAATGCCGTCTTTCCGTCGGACGCGACGCTGGCATTAATCCCGTCCCGCAGGAGATACCTGCACATAACCGAGCACAGGACCTTGTCGTCATCCACGATCAGAACCTTACACTCCGTCATTCGATCCGCCATATTCATGCCGTGTTTTCTTATACCGATGCCCCTCAACCGGCAGGAAAACATCCGTTTTCCCTCCCTGTCTCAAGGAGAGACTTCAGCCGGTGATAGCAGACAGACGAGATGGGAAAGGGGAAGGCTATCCCCTTTGGAACAATTATACCATTACCGCCATTTAAAAATCACGCTTATTTTGTAGGTCGAGGCGAGGTGGTGGTCGAGATAGGCGAAATCAAAGCCGGCGCGATTACCGAAAAAATGCAATCCTCCTCCGAAGCTTTTCGTGCCATTATTCAAATCTGCTCCGATCCTGAAGGAAAGAGTATTCATGATAGTGTACTCCATGCCTCCGCGCCCGCGAAATACCATGAGCGGATGTTCCGCGACTCTTTTCACCTCGGGCGCCTCCACACCGATTCCGCCATCCAATGCATCGGAGCCGTAGGCATTAATTCCCTCATTTGTCAATAGGTCGGGGGTCAGATACGTGACGCTTAATCTTCCATAGATATATTCCATTTCCTTCTGCCAGCCGAGCCCTATCCGCGCATGCGGATATGCATACTCACGGTACTCGGAGCTCCAGCTGGTATAATGAGCCGTTAAGTTCTCGATAATCATTCCGGCCCCGGCGGTGCCCAACTCTTCTGCCGCGTAAAAAACATTCAGCCCGGCATCGGTGCCGATGCCATAACCGGTCCATCCTACCAGATCAAGACGTTCGGCGTTTATCGCAGCGCCGGCAGTTATCGTAATCCGTTCTCCGAAACGTATGATTTTCCGTCCATAGCTTATCCGGAAAAAAATGTCGCTGCCCGTCTTTGTCGGAATATTCGCCGGGATAATGGTATCATCATACATTTCGATGCCCGGCACCAGGTAATAACTGGCCGATACTCCAAGGCATGACACGCTGTCAAGAGGGCCTACATACGAAAACGCGCCCGTGCTGTAGGCGTTCTGAAAGTACCCGGCATACGCTACCGACAGCTCTTTCATCGAGTCTCCCGGAAGGCTTGCCGGGCTGCTGAGCGGCGAAGCACTGCGTCGTATGACCATATCCGATCCCGCCATGGCAGCGGACCTCGGAAAAATGAATATCTCCCTGTTCGCGTCCGCGTAGTAATTCCCTTTGATCTCCCCGGCCGACAGCGAACCGAAGAGGCACACCGAAAGCATCATAGCATACCGCTTTTTTAAAAACATAACCACCCCGTTTTCACCTGATGATGCTCTATGGATTATTACGAGGACAAAAAGCAAATGTTGCCTGCCGCACGATTGTTCAATCTCCACTTCCCCGGTTATCCACCGTTATCTCCCCGCCCTTGCAGGTCACCCTGAAATCCGTTCCGGCAAACAGAGCGCCAATCTCCTGCGCCAGACTCCGTGAGCTTTCAAAAAGCTGGTGGCCGTTGGCATAGGGCACTGAAAGCCGACAGCGTAAACGTCCGCCGCGGTCTTCACAATTCCACTGCGGAACGCTCTTCTCGTTTCCGGTAAGAGTATTAAAGTGGGAAAAACAGGTCCTGTAGGACTTATTCACTGAAGCAAATCTTGCACGTACCTTCTGACGCAGGTATTCCGGAAAAGTGGAATCTTTTTTTACGGCGCTTTCCGCAGGGACGGCGCATTCAGGCTTGCGCCAGGCGCTCCGCGGCTCAAGTGAACTCCACCCGTAGACCATGCGATCAAGAAATGCCGTGCAATACCAGCGTGGTCCGGACCTGAAAACCCTGACCACCAGCGTCCCTTTGGGAATCGGCCGGTGACCGCCGTCCATGCTTGCGATGGTCAGTCCGCTGCCACGTATTTCTATGGTATCCTCAAATAATGCGACGCCGCTGAATGCTTTGATGCCCGATGCGTGCTGATTCCCCTCATACTTTCCATCCTCATCCTTAAGCAGATAAAATGTCTCCCGCTGAAAAACGAACTTCAGCGCACGGGTGATCTGATCTCCGAGCAGTATGTCCTTTTCAATAATCCGGAACGGCGAATAGGGCGCAAAAACGGCTTTTTCCTCATCGGTAACCGGTTGTTCGTAATGGTTGTAAATAGTGTATGCGCGAGGATCGGAAACAACAAAAAAATCAGCCGCCTCCTGCCCGGCCAAGGCATTTATTAGTAACGGCAGTATGCAGCATAATTTCAAACGCATGGCAGCCGTCGGTATCCCGCGGAAAAGCCCCCCGCCGATGCCTGCGGGGAGCATTGATCGGGCGTTGCTACAACTTTCCCAGCAGACCTTTCTTTTTCGGTTTTTCGCGCCATCTTTCTATCGTTGATAACTGAGACGCCGCTCCGTACATATCAATGGTGCCGGCATCAAACTGCGTGCTCAGGTATGCAAGCGACGGCAGTGAAAACAGCCACGCGCCGAGAGCGAGTTTCTGTTCAAGCTGGTCAATGAGAATCGCACTCTGCTGCTTATCGCCTATCTCGCGTGAAGACATGAAAAGGTAGGTGTAATCGAGCAGCTGTTTGACCTCGGTGCGCCCGGGTATGTCTCTGGAGAGATCGAGCCTGAAAAAGTTCTTTTCTGCGGCAAGAGATTGCTCGCTGACAGATTCTCTGCCCTTGCCGTCGATAACGGTCTGGAGGTTGACGCGGTAGGAGCCGAAATCAGGTTCTCTGAGGAATACGTTGTACAGATCAAAAAGAAAATTGCTGCGGTAACCGGTAGACACCACCAGCACGGCGTCGTAGGTGCCCTGGGAGATTTCAGCATTCGATACTGCGGTAACTTTTATCATGCCGCGGGAAATGGCCGGATCGTTCAATATTTCAATCAGCGCGGCAAGTTCCTCCCGGAAATCGAAGTTAAGGCATGTCTGGATCCTCACCGTGTCCGCCAGCACCGACATGTCGACCGCGCCCCTGTCCTGCGAAGGGATCACGACCGAATCCTCAATATAATAGGAAGTGGTCGGAAACACGCTGTGGTTGAGGTAGTCTTCATAATTGTCTCCCGGGCCGCGGTAATCCGCGATGTGCCGCTGCTGCGGGGTGCCGATTTTGAAAAAACGATCCAGAACGGCCCTGTTGTTCACGAGGCTTCGCACGGCCCTCCGCTGTTCGAGAGAAAGTCTCTGCGTGTTGAAATACAGCGCAAAGAAGGCGGTGGCAATACTTGACTTATAAAAATAATCAGTGCTGTCACGCAGAATTGGGGAAACGGCGCCGAACGGCGTGGAAAGCAGCACGTTTATATTGCGGTTTTTCAGTTCAGTGGTATACGTGCTGTTATCAATGAACGGCTTCAGGGTGACATTGGTGACATTGGTGAGGCTGCCCGGCATTTTCTGCATATAAATAACGTCCTCATATTCGCCGCAGAGCATGTAAGGCCCTGTTCCCATGGTATACTGTGACGCCTCCATGGCGGAGTTTGCCGGAAGGACCTTGAACGAGAGTATCTCCTTGATGTCATCCTGGCTCCAGGTGCGGTCGCCCCTGAACTGGAACCGGATTTCGCCACTGCCGTCGGGGCCGCTGAAGCTGAAATCAGGGACCGCCTGCGACACAAGGATGTAATCAGGAGAAAGGCTCCCGAGCTTCTGTATCCGGCTGAGCGTGAACTGAAGGTCCTGCGCGGTGAAAACGATCTCCTGCCGGGGAGTGACGGCGATCTCTTTCTTTTCCATGGTCACCGTGAAACTCGCATGCCATTTGCGGTATGGCTTCAGCCGTATCGTCACCACACTTTTATTATCAATACCCATGAGTTCGCCAAGACCGTTTTCATACACGACCCCGCTCGGGGTGGCCGTATAATTGAACAAACCGTCAAAAAGCACTTCGTCAAGTTTGTCGGCGATTGGCACCGAACTCGGCACATGCGGATCGATCCGCGGCTTCTGGTGCGCGATGTACGGGATGATGATACGGTCGGCAAGGTCCTTCCTGAATACGAACCAGTAGATCGCTCCGGCGCCAATAAGGACGATCAACGCTATGACGATCCCCAAAACGGTCTTCTTCATCGCCTCCTCCTTGTCAGTTCTTTTTAATGATCGGTTTCTGAACCATGACGCTCACGGGGAGCACTTTAAGCGCATTGTAATTAAACACGATCTCAAGAAAATTCGCCTGGTCTTTGTTCATCTGCACCGGGGTGACC
>JAFGDP010000127.1 GCA_016932075.1 Chitinispirillaceae bacterium
GACACGGTCGCAGTGATACCGGACAGCGCAGAGAATGCGGCAGCGGCAACTCCGGACAGTGGCGCGATACAAACAGCAGACACCGCATCCGCGGCAAAGGCGGCGGAATTTTTAAATCCTTTTGCTTCCGGCGGCGAGTCGGCTTTGCCAGGGAGCGTTGGGGTTTCTGAGAGCGATACTGCCGTGCAGGCAAGACACTCAGACGGGAAAAGGTGCAGGTATAAGACGGTTCTCATGTCAGGCATGGCGTTGCAGCAATTGCCTGTTGACCTGTTTCTGGACGTCTCCATGGGATTCGGTTTTTCGCGTTTTGATGTGGAATCGCCATTTTACAGCACCCGGGGAGATGCCGACTTCATATTCGACCTCGGCGTAGTTTTTCCTTTTAGGAGAGTATTTTTTGCGAAAGCAGCGGTGCGTTCCCTGCAGCTCGCGTATGCGATTTCGGATTCGACGGCAGATTTCATGGGCTCCTACTTTACCACCCGGGCTGATGAATGGCTGCATTACCTGTCGTTGCCCATGAGCGTGGGATGCAAGTTCACCATCGGACCATGTTCCCCCTATATTTTTGTCCGGTGCGAACCCGCCTATCTGACATCATCGCATGAGGTGGTGGAAAGGAAATCCTTTACCCTGTTTCTTCCCGACAGCTCCACGTACACGATAGTATCGGTTGCGGATAATCAGACGACCGACAGACGGGCGCGCGGTCAGGTTTTTGTCGGCGGCGGCGGTGGCGTGGAACTGAGCTACGGTTACGGGTACCTCTATATCGACGGCGGCGTTCAAATAGCGCTTATCCAGACAGGGTATCGTGACGTCTCGCCTGAACATGCCAAATCCCTATTCTGGATTTTTCCCATTTCGGCAGGGCTGAGATTTTATCTATGAATGCGAATCGCCGGCGGGCAGTGGAATGCGCCGTTTATGGTGTGGTGCTGCCGTATTGTTTCTTCTTTATGGCGGGGACGGGATGTGATTATATCCCCACGGGAGCTGTTCTTACCGATACCACCTTCAGCCGTTTCGAGGCACAGACGATTCACCGGATGGAAGAATTTCATTTATTCAATACGAAGGAATTCGGGCGTGCGTTTGATTTTCGCGGAACGCACGTCTGCAGCGTGCGGGTGAACGGCACCCTTGATTCCACGGCGCATGACTCCGTGTACGCCAGGATTACCTGCCGCAAGGATACGCTATTGACGATCAACGATTCGACGTATGGATTGCCGCTGTTTGTCGCCGCCGATATCGCAAGCTGGAAGACGTGCGGCTATCATTTCAATAATTACGAATCCACCTTTCTCGGAAGGCTTTTCCATGAGGCAATCGATTCGAGCCTTTTCGCCGCACTGCGGACCTGTCTCGATTCGCTGCAGGATCCGTCTGACGTTCCTTTGCCGGAATATGTATCGGCCGTCGTGACCGCATTGAATGACGCGATTGCGGACGTCTATTTTTTCCACAATCACCGGGAAGAACTCATGAGCGCCGTCCTTTCGGAAAAACTGGATACAAAACTTGACCGGCTGATGACCGAAGGGATATTCATCGATTCTTCATGCACGCCGAAATCGCCGCTGACGATCTATGAAAAAGCGGCTGTTCAATGGTTCGTGAGGGATCTTTTATCCATGAAATCGGTCGACGTTATCCCCCAGGCAGGCATGAACCCCATATTCGCCCGTTTTGCCAGCAGCCAGAGAATTCATAAAATCGATTTCACGCAGTGTTCCGACCCCACCCGCCTTGCCGAAAAGACCGTTACACGTTTTTTCGCTTTTAATAAGAACGGAGAGGAGCAGATCGCCTTCACGGAATACGACGGGAGCCTTGAAACCGTAACCGGCACGATCGAAGAAAAAACATTGTTGCCGTTTCCGTATATCACCGGCATGAACTGGAGCGTGACGCCGGTTTTCATGGCGGACATACCCCTCATCCCTGCAGGCATGACCAGTCTCATGGTACAGCCCGGCAGGGCGTTTTCGTATTACGACCCGAACGAAAGCACGAAAGATACCGCCCGGTATTCGCTCAGGCTCTACTATCCGATCAATGGCGCATACAGGGAAAACGGCGTGCGTTTTACTTTTATCGGCAGCGTCGTCCTCACGTTTACATACAACAGATTGTTTACGCTGCCGTACGATCCGGCGACTGTTACCGATTGGAATACCGAAGTGTTTGTCCGCCGCAGCAAAGGCGACGGCGCGGTCATTGAAACAAAAGAGGCAACCACCCTTCATGCGGGACATTAAAAATAAAGAAAACGGTTGGGTGCGCGCGTAATCCGGCCCGCACGAACGGCGGTATGATCAAACAAAGCAAAATGAAAGCCGTTTTTTCCGTTGTTTCCGGTACGCTTTTCGCGGCAGGCACGCTGCTCTGTTCCTGCGATGACTGGAACATGGGGTCAATTAACGAAGCAACGTTCGGTCTGCCTGACGAAAGCAATACGCCATATCTATTGTCAAAACGTTATTTCCTCCTTGTTCCCGGCGATACGGCCTTTCTTTATGGAACAGAGGCGTGCACGGTCATCACGAACGGCGTTGTCACTTCGGTACGGAGCGACGCTGTCTATTTTCGTACCATTACACAAAAGCAGGAAACGCTCAGTATCAACGGGGAAAGGCATGTGGTCATACCGCAGCTTTTCCAGCAGAGTAACGAGGCGGCATCGCTGGCGGCCGCCTCGATCGTTCGCTATTTCGAACAGGACCCCCATGGTGTGAAGCAGGTGGCGTATTCGCAGGGTAATGATTTGTGCCGTCTTGACAGCACCAGACAGACGATCATGCCCAATCCTCTGGAGATAGGCTCTCTCGGATCAGTTAATTCACCGCGGAACAACTGGGCCGCTTCCCCCCTCATTCCTTGCCCCATTGGTGATGTGTCGGGGTCTGTTCTTTTTGAGGGGAGGAGTGTTGCCAGCGAGGTGCTCGCGCTGCCCGCATTCGGAGAGCCGTATGTTGTTCGATTGTACCGCTACTGGGATGGGATGGAACTGAAGACCTACTATACGCTGAACGCAACGCACGTTGCAGAAGGCGAACATGTTTTTATCATGGGAACGATTATCGTTACGAGCACCTATTTCGCGGACCGGGGCCTCGTTGACCAGTCGCAGGAGTGGCGCATTCACCGGTGCCGCGCCGATGGGGGCAGGGAGATGCTCAAAAAATCCGTGTATCTGGCCCGCGGCCCTGAAGGGGCGCGCCTGTACCCCGATTTTGATACCACCGCGGTCCAAAATGACCGATGAAGCTTTTGGACTATTCGCGTCATCCCATCGTCCTGACCCAGATCGTGCCAAGCGTGAAAAAGAGTGAACTTGCCGCCCAGGCAAGAACGATCGGATACGCGACAAAAAGAGCGGTCTGCAGCAATGACCTCGTTTCATTGAAAAACATGGTGATCGATGCAAGGCAGGAGCCACAGAGAAGAACGAACACCATCATGGCAAGACCAGACCGTTTCGAGAAGCCGGTGTCGGCGGTCAGCGCATGCGTCAATACCCGATGGCTGTCCGGTCCCTGCTCGATTCCGTATAACGTGACCAGCGTGGAAATGATCGTCGACCTGCCGGCAATGCTGGTGATAAGGGCGATCGATGTCTTCCAGTTCTGGCCGAGGGGCTTAAAGACCGGTTCCGCATACTGGCCCAGCCGTGCCGCATAGCTGTTGTGGTAGGCTATAGTCTGTCGCGGTGGCAGTTGCCGGTGCGTCTTCCCGGCATAGGCGGCAAGTTCAGCATAGCGCTCCTGGGAAATGCCGGGCCAATACGAGAGCGTCCAGATGCAACATGCCGCCACCACGATCACGCTTCCCGCTTTCAAGAAAAACGAGAGACCGTCGCGAAGCGTTTGCAGTAACACCGTGCGCATGCAAGGCGCTTTTATCAAAACGGCGTGGATCTCCCCGGCGAGCGCCTCTTTTTTTATTGAAAATATTTTGCGAAACAGTAGCGAGGAGGCGATCGCAGCGACTATCCCCAGCGCATACATCCCGAACAGCACCGTTCCGGCCCAATGCGGCTCAAAGACCATGGAAATAAGCATGACATAGACGCCGAATTTTGATCCGCAGCTCGCAAACGGGGTGATAAGCATGGTAAGGAGACGGTGTTTGGGGTTCACGATGGAGCGCGCGCTGATGATCGCGTTCACGCTGCAGCCGAAGCCGAAAAGGAGCGGCTGAAAAGAATAACCGTTCAGTCCGAAATGGCGGAAAAGGGGATTAACGAATCGTGCCGCGTTGGTGGAGACGCCTGTTTCGTAAAGCAGGTGTGAGACGAAAAAAAGCGCCGCAATGTTCGGCACATACACGCAAAAACCCGCAATGCCGGTGATCAGGCCGTGCACTAAAAAATCGCGGAAAACTGAATCGGGAGCATACACCAGTGTCAATCGCACCATCCGGTCGAATACGGTGGCGATCCATTTTGCCGGATGGGTGCCGAGGAAAAAAATCGCATTAAAAAGCACCCACGTTGCCATGCCGAAAACGGCCGCTTTGAAAAAAACGTCAGCCGTTTTTTTGTGGTCGCGGGGCATTACGGGCGGGTGGAAACGGACGCTGTGGAATAGGCGTGAACGTTACGGGCGCCGTCCCAAAGCATTCTGGTGTTAAGCAGGGCGTTGAATCCCAATAGTGATTTCTTTACAATATTGAGAAAAGGGATGTCGTTTTCGTTTACCGGTCCATGGTCGGTGGATTCGTATTTGTTCTCATGGAAATCGATTCTATGGTATCCTTTTTCTGATACAACGGCAAGCTGATAATCGCTCCACGCTCCGATAAAGACCGCGAATCTTTCCCGCGGATCAACATCAGAAAAAATGCTTTTTCCCACAAAGGGGGTCTCGACCGGCAGCGACAACATATCAAGGATGGTAGGGGCAATGTCCACATGGCTGGCAACAAAATCATAGACAATTTCCGGGGGAACAATCGCGGGTGCGTATATGAAGCAGGGGATCCAGATTTGTTCCGCCTTTGTTTTGGTCGTGACGATGTTTTTAACTTCCATTCGGTATTTCCAGTCGGCGGTATGGTCGGCCATGATAAAAAAGATGGTATTATCAGCCAACCCGTATTCTTCACATTTCCGGATGAAATCGCCCACTGCCCAGTCCGAATAGCGTATGCAGTTGCGCACGTTAAAATAGTGAACCGATGAATCGTAGAACGCGAACCGGGGGTCCGGAAGGTCCCACGGGTGATGGTTGACCAGTGATGCCACTGTTACAAAGGTGGGCCGGTCCCTGTTCTCGTTCATCCAGCGTGCGGCTTCGCGGTACACCACATGATCCGCGATGCCGTAGGGAATCCGCTCGCAGTCTTTCGGAAAATCTTCCTTGCCGAGAATAAGGTCGAAGTTATGCAGTTCCGTAAAGCGGTCGACATTTTCAAATTTTATTGAACCGCATTTCATGTACGCCGTTGCATACCCCTCTTTTTTAAGAATATCGGAGATGCTGAGCATGAAGGGTATAAGATCGGTGCTGGTCACGCTCATGCCGAGGCGTGGATATGCTGAAGCCAGCACGGAAATAAGGGAATTTATGGTAAACCCGTTCGTCGTGTAATAGCGGCTGAGTTTTATCCCCTTTTTACAGAGCGAATCGATGACGGGAGTCGAGCCCTTAAATGCTTTTTTATACCACGAGCAGACATCGGTGGCACACAACGATTCAACCATTATGATTACTATGTTGGGCGGTTTTTGTTTGTCGATATGCCGATGAATGTTTTGTAAAACGGGATTATTCCTGTTTATTTTAAACGGCCTGACGATTGGATGCATGGGATCAACGCGGCGTTCATCAACCGCTATTCCGTGAAGGCTTTTAAGAGCTGCAACGTTTGCTCCAATGCCCGAGGTATCGACCTTGTTATTTTTAAGGGGTTTCCAGTTTTTATGATGCGCGGCGTAAAGATTTTTCCTCTCTTTTTCCTTTTGAAAAGAATGCCTGAGCGTAACAATAGGGCTGAGCGATGCGATATCTTTAAACTGCTTTGAATCGCAGGTTTCGTATTCATAGCCCCACAGGCTTGCAGGAACGGATATGAAGAGCACCAGAAGGAACGCTATCCTTTTTTGCCAGGACGCCGTTATGCGCCGGTTCATAGCGTACTTCTTATAAGCCAGCACCAGAATACCGGTAAACAAGAAGTTAATGAAAATCATTACGGAAAAAAATTTATGCGGGTGCATTTCATGCGTTATTGAAGGGAGGAATCCTTTTGCCATGGGGATGTAAATCATGAATAAATAATCAAGGCGCCTGTTCATGATCTTGAAATACCAATAGTCCAGCAGGTGAAAAACCAGAAGGACATTTACCAGCAGGGCAAAAATGACGAAGGCAATGTGGTAGTTGTTTTTCCATCCGAATAGCCACATAAGCACCAGAAATATGCCGAGCATGAGCGCGGCTTCGGAAAGATCGAAACGGAATCCCGCGGCTATTGCATAAGCAAACTCGGAAAAAGAGAACGTATTGGGATTGAGGAATATAAAGAAAGCGCTGCGGAAAGCAACCAGGGCGCCGAACAGGAGGAGAAAAAGTACCGCTCCCCCCCTAACGTTTTTATTACTCCAGGGAAATGATGCCTTATCCATAAAGGACAGCTGTCGGGATAATAGTAAAATGGTAATAAAATACTATTAAAATGCGGCCGGAGGACAGGATTTATATCTCCTGAGGTGCTTCTGCGGGCGCCGGGAGTGGAAAGGGGTGTTTTCCTCCTGATTTGCAGCGGGATCGTATGACAGGCGCGGCCAATATCGTCTCACCGTATTTTCCCGCGATGTATTTTCAGCATTTACGCTCCCAATCCGCACCATGCCGGAGGATTCGTGACCATTGACCTTGCCAGGATGATCGGTCTTGTCGCAGGATTACTCACCACCGCGTCCCTTCTGCCGCAGCTTGTCAAAACCATTAGGACCAGATCGGCCAAGGACCTGTCGCTGATCATGCTGTTCATGTTCTGGGCCGGGATTATCTGCTGGCTTACCTACGGTATTATGGTCAAGGAGTGGCCGGTCATTTTCGCCAACAGTATTACACTGGTGATGGCGTCGCTGCTCCTGGCATGTAAGCGCAAGTTCCGGTAGCGCGGCAGGGGAAGGGGATGAGCGGTATGCTGCTTGGCATGGCGCTGGCGTTCGGCGCCTCCATTTTCTGGACCATATCACCGGTATGCTTTGCCGCGGCCGGACGCAAGATCGGCGCCTACAATGTGAACGTGCTCAGGCTTGCCATGGCAGGCCTGATGCTTGGCGCGATCGGTATTGTGTATGCGCTGTGTGCGGGCGGGTTCGACCTGTTCGCCGTGCCGTTCAAGGGGTTCCTGTATCTGGTGCTTTCAGGATTGTTTGGTCTGGTGGTCGGCGACATGTTCTACCTCAGGTCGCTCACCCTGCTCGGACCGCGGCGCACGACACAGTTCATAACGCTCGCGCCGATACTACCGGTCATATTCGCCTGGATCATTCTCGGAGAGGCGCTTTCGTGGAATCTTCTGCTTGGTATTGCACTCATCGTTGGCGGCATCGCCTATATCGTGTTTCATGATTACGGGCCGGTCCCCGCCGCAAGCGCGGAGCCGGGAACGTTTTCCGTACAGGGGTTGATCATCGCGTTGATTTCGGTTCTCTTTCACAGCATGGGCGCGGTCATGGCGCGGTGGGCGTTTATCGAAGCCCCGGAC
>JAFGDP010000128.1 GCA_016932075.1 Chitinispirillaceae bacterium
ACAATATCGTCATTGCCGTAATCCTTCGACATCCGGGGATAGAGATCGATCCGCGCATTGGTCACGCGCATGCTTCCCTGCCGGTCGAACAGGGTCTCCCGCCAGTCGGTCGGCTCCCACACAAAGGTGCCGATGCCGCGGCTGTTCGGCAAGCTGTCCACAATATCATTGACACGGCGGTGATTGTCCGCATATTCCACCACCGCAATTTTAACCGTGGAATCATTGACGACAATCTCACCCAGCATCCGTTTCAGGTCGTCGGGCGTGCCGTGCCATTCAGAATAGTACGAAAGTCCGAATACGTCGATCCGCGTAACGCCGGCGCGCTTCAGGTTCCGCAGCCAGTTCGAAGGCGAGTTCTCGGAGATCGAATGGATACCAATGCCGATGCTCTAATCGACCTCCTTTACTCCGTCAATGCCGGCATTGACCAGCGCGGCAAACTGCGCCATGGTGCTGCTTCTGCCGTCCGGCCAGATCATGCCGCCAACGATCTCGTTGCCCACCTGCACCATGTCAGGAAGGGTGCCCTGGTTCTTCAGCTCGATAAGGACGTTTCTGGTATACTGCCGGACCGAATCAGTGAGCTGGGCAAAGGTCGCATTAGCCCAGGCATGCGGCTTGTATTGTTTGCCGGGGTCGGCCCAGTTGTCGCTGTAGTGAAAATCAAGAAGAAACTTCATGCCGGCGGCCTTGATACGGAGCGCCATGGCTTTGGTGGATTCCAGACCGCAGTATCCCCGGGAAGAATACCCGCTGTACACCGCGCCCGTGGTTTCAACGCTGCCGCCGCTTGGTGCGGTCGGATCATTGAATATCCGCAGGCGTATATAGTTGAACCGGTGGTCTGCAAGTATCTGGAAGATGTCCTTTACCACACCGCTGTCAGAATAGCGTGTTCCTGCCGCTTCGCGCTCGGGAATCCATGAAATATCAGCGCCGAGGATGAATGGTTCGGTCCGGTTCGTGTCCGCTGCACAAAACCGGCATGCAGCAAACATGAAAAATGCAACGACTACGATCCCGCCCTGCAAACAGAGCACCATGCACCTCGTCAATTTGATTATTTGTCAATACCGGGATCTTCACGTGGCACGAGACCCCTATCGTTTCAATATAAATAGATACTGCGTTTCAACACCGCACCATTCTCTCATTTCGTTTACTTTTGTAAGCAAAATGGTTAGGAATGATTACCAAATAATGCGGAAATGAAAGTATCCGCCTGTCTTTTCAAGCCCTGCTCGCGCTTGGCGGCGACCTGAAAGTCAACCGCAACAACCGCTGGAAAAACGAATAGACTTTTCTGGCAGGCGGCCGGTCGCAGGACTTGAATCAACCGATTACCAGTTGAAATCAGGGATCGAATGGCGGTTCTAATCAAAGATCCGCGGACAGAAGATGATTTTCAACGACATGAATCCAAGGCATTATAACTCTGGAGAGAACTTTGTTATACCCAATATATCAATCCCTCAAACTGATTTCACGAATCATGACGTTTCTGCTGTTGCCAATCTGAAACACATTGACCTCTCTCTCCCTACGTTACTATCCCCATTTAAATTCAATCGGTTGCGCGATACGGTTTGCTCACATAAACGAATTCTATCCTTTTAAGTGTCAGCCGATGCCAAAACCAGGGAATTTAATGCAAAAGAACATTTTATTATTTATATTTTAAATAGGGAGAGAGCGGAACTTCATTTTTTACGTAACAAGATAATCCAATTGTTTTGCCAGAGCTTAATTGCAATTAGAACTTGGTGGAAAGTAGTTGATTTAATTGCCTAATGTGAATTATTAGGAAGAAAATAAATATTTCTCTCAACATCTAAACGCTTAACAAAAAATTACGAGAGGAATACCGACAATGACGAGTAGGGATGCACTCCATGGAATCGCAGCATGTCTCATGGCTTGTGGCTTAATTGGCTGCAATAATGGAGGCACTGGTCCTGATCAGAGCAATGATCCGGCATTCAGCAATGTGTCTCCACTTGAAAGCATTTATGTCACCTATCCCTCTCCTGATCAGTCCGCAAGAAAAGATACGCTTGTACTCACCTTTGACTACAACTCATCAAAAGTCAGCTCCATTGTGGCGCAGCTCACGCTGGACTCCGGTAAAACATGGAATATCATCGCCACTATCACGCCAAGCAGCAGCAATAAGGGAACCGTGACATGGATACCGAAGGATTCATCCTCGGCATTCATGGACTATTTCGGGATCAAGGAGGGGTATATTCAACTTCTGGATCTGCCAACAAACGCGTGGGCCACTACCGATACGTTTCAACTGTATGGTTCTCGGGCCGTGGAGTTGACCAATCCGTCCGGGATCGCGACCTATAGCAGAAACGATACCATACGGATTGAGTTCGGCCAGAATCAGGACATTTCAGGCTTCTTTTCCGTGTATTTTAGATCCGACAGTATGATTGACTGGGTTCTCGTCAATGAAATGGAAAAAGAGTCTCAATCGCTGCCGTTTAAATTTTTTCTGACCAAGCTGGTGCCTCAGGTCTATATCGATGAGGCAAACCTGGTGAACGGAAACGATTTCCGTGAACCGATAATAATTTTAGTGGCTGATTATCTGCAGAATTCAATGGTGTATTCAGACTATATAACCATTACTCAATAACCAATAGTATCCACCATTTCGCGAAGGACTGATCGCTATGGAAAAAACATTACGAAATTCTCTGCTGACGGCGGTTGTTGCGAATTCGGTCATGCTCGCCCAGATTCCCATTACGGTAAGCGGATCCCTCCCTTCCTCGATCGACAACTCCACCGAAATCTGGTTTCCACCGGTTGTCAGCCAGCAGGGAGAGAGTTGCGGGAACGCCGCAGGCATCGGGTACATTTTCAATTACGAGATAAATGCAGCGCGAGGCGTATCCGCCAAAACATCAGCGAATCAATATCCTTACTTTCATACGTTCGACTTTCTGAATAACGGCGATGAAACAAGGGAGGAGACACTGCACGTATATTACCGGCACTATCTTCCTGCATGGAAGATTGTTAAGGAAAACGGCATTCCCAATGTCGTTGATTTCGGCACATCGAACCTTAACTCGACCGCCTGGCTCCATGGGTACGACAAATATTACCGCTCCATGCAGAATAGAGTCGACAAAATCGATTCGCTCAGAATGACGGACGCCGATGCACTCACCAAGATGAAGCAGTGGCTCAGGGACCACGGTAACGGTTCCTCGAATGGCGGCATTTTCCTGGTCACCGGGAACATCTACTGCTATGTCGAAACGTCAGTGCCCTCAGGTCCAGAGGCGGGAAAAAGCTTTATTAAAAAATGGGGATGGAGCACGGATCCAAATGATCCGGGACTGTGCAGGGTATCAATGCACTCATTGGCGCTCGTGGGGTACAATGACAGCGTGCGGTGTGACTTCAACGGCGACGGCAGGTTTACCAACAACGTGGACCAGAACAACGATGGTAAAGTCGATATCGGCGACTGGGAAATCGGCGCGGTAAAAGTAGCAAACACCTGGGGTACTGCGGCATGGGACCGCGGATTTGTATGGGCCGGATACCGGACGCTGGTGCTGCCTCCTGAACAGGGAGGAATTATCAATGACAATTATCTATACTATATCACCGTAAAAAGAATCTGTACTCCCAGCGCGGCGCTCAAAGTCAACCTGACCAGCAGCGTGCGGAATACCATCTGTCTCTCCCTCGGCGTTTCGTCCGATCAGGCCTCGACCACCCCGACAAAAATCCGCAAGCTCAACCGGGAATTCTGTTATTCAGGAGGACCCCATCCCGCACGTGGTCGTGGCGCCTCATCTTCGATCGAAATCGGTCTTGATGTTTCCGACCTCATCGACTCTCTCGGTGGGAGCAGAACCGGAAAATTCTTTCTTATCGTTGATTCTAAAGGCGGAACAAACACGATAGACTCTCTTTCGTTCATGGACTATACCGGTGGAACGGTCAAGCAGACCAAGTCCACACAAACGCGTGTAGCGGTGACTGCCGGAACCGCCTCCTCGCCGGCCAGAACCTATGTTGGCGTTGCGGTTACTCTCAATAACACTGCAATTGCCGCCAGACCCTTGGGAATGGTATCAGAGCAGAACATCATGATCCGTTCGAACCATGGGACCACGCGCATTGCTCTGCCGTCAGGCAGCCATTGCGGCATCACTCTTTATGACATGAGTGGAAAACAATGCGCGCGGTTTTCTGCCGGATCGAAAAGGGTATTGGTCCTTTCCGCCAATTCGCTTGATGCGGGTGTCTATATCATGAATATCCGCTCGGCAGGACAATTACTTACGCGCAAGATTACGATCATGCGATAAGCATAACGGCCGTTTGACTATTAGTTTTTCTTTAGTACATATAACTTCTGCGGCATGTGCAGGTTTTTGCGCACATCGATTGCGGAAGCTGCCGGCTTGATCCGCACAACAGTTCTGCCAAAAAGATCATAGAGCGAATAAACTGATGCCGGTTCTCTGTCTTTGCGGAATATGCCGCTGGAAATCGTGAAGACCGTGCGATCGTAGCGCGCTCGTTGCGACGTTGCACCCCTAAAGGCAACCCCGACAGGCGTTGTCGAAGGTTTATTGAGTCTTCCACCCACTGTAATGTCATTGATCACCGCATTGTTACTTCCATACGCTGTCGTTGCCTCAATCTTGACATAACGGCCATATGCAGGTATCCATTCAACCGTCTTTAGTGTTTTATCCGATGCCCACGTGCCTTCGGCAACCTTGGTAAAGGTACTGTTATCGTCGCTCAGATAAACGTTGTACCCGGTAATATTCCCCTGGGTCACGGGAACTCCTCCGCCGACAAAGTCCTGGCGTGGCAGACAGGTAAGAATCTCCAGGTTATAATATTTGATTCCCAGATCCAGAATAACGGACTGCGGCAGTGATCCTGATCCTGTCCAGAGCGACTGGCCCACCGAAGTCGCGCTGTAGATGTCGTTCCAGGCATCGATCGCGCTCCAGGCACTGCTTCCCGTATTGCCGAGCGCGGAAACCGGCGTGACCGGATGCTCCACAACGTGCGGCTGCGCAGGAAGCGGGGCGCGGGTGGTATTCTTCTGCCAGGTCTGCCCTACCTCGGCAAGCCGCGACACAATGTTCTGGTCCATGGTTCCGTTACGGTTGGGCGGACAGTTGAGAAGAAACGTCACATACCGTTCCTGCAGCTTGTTGAGGTGGTCGACAATACTCGATGTGCTTATCGGTGTATTGTTCGCTTTCCAGAACCAGGTGCTGTTGCCGTAAATCGTCTGCTCCTGGGTCGCGGCATAGGTGTTCGTGGTCGGCGCATACACGCCTTTTGGTTCTTCAAAGATCACTATGTCATTTTCCCACGGTTCAGACACTCCGGAATGGTCATACACAAGACATTCAGGCTGGAGCTCCTTGATGAATTCGCGAATTTCCTGGTACGGAAGATTGTTATGGCCGTTGCGCCATGACCATCCGTCGACGACAAGGAGCGGAATCTTTCCGTAGTTGGTCAGAAGCTCCCTGAGCTGCCCCAAGATAAACTCCTTTTTACCGTTCCAGAGCGCGCGGGACGAGGAGCTATGGTCACCGTCCACGCCGTGCTTGGCGTCAAGGATGGAATAGTACAGGCAGGGGATCAGGCTGTCTGCCCTGAACGCGTCCATATACTCCCTGACCACGTCTCTCTTCAATCCGTAGTTCATGCAACTGTACGTGGTGGTGGAGGTGTTCCAGAGGCAGAACCCGTAATGGTGCTTTGCAGTGAGCACGGCATAGGCCATGCCTGCCGCCTTTGCTGCCCGGGCCCAGCTCGCGCAGTCAAGCGCCGCAAGGGTGTAGCCGCTGCCATCGGGCGGAGTGCTGTGTTCCCAGTAATCGCCGGTAAAGGTCTCAATGCCGAAGTGGAGGTACATGCCGAAGCGCCAGTCAACGAACTCCCGCTGAAGCTGCTCAAGCGATTTAGGCTGGGCGGAATAAAGGGATACTGTTGATAGTAACGTGATCAATATCCCGGTAATTCGCGCAGTAGCCATTCGTATTCTCCTTGTTACAGAAACACCTAGCCTATAATAAATTAGAACAAGGCAAAAAACCAATTTTTCCCTGGTTACTGCAACAATTTTTTCCGTGGATTTGTGGGGCTGCCGGAGGAAAAGCCTCACCTATGTTGTGTTAGGTATAAGCTGCCGCCGTTTTTTCTTTTTGTACGTATTTGGCCAGCAGCAAATAATAACAAGACAAACAACAACGTTATGGTTGTGATCACCAATCCATTCCTGAATGTTTGGGACTCAAACATAAACTCAACCGTATGCGTACCCTGATCCAGCGGGAGGGTCTTGAATACATAATCTCCCCGGTACACCGGAACCTCTTTTCCATCGACCCTTGCACTCCACCCGGGGTAAAACAGATCGGTCACCACGAGCCACCCCGGCCCGTCCGCCTCCAGTCTGATGTTGCGGTCGCGGTATGACAAAATGCGCGCAGGCGAGGCGTTTCCTCGTTCAGGGCTGCCATGGGGTGCTGATTCAAGGAGAACCACCGTCCAAGGGTTAAAAGCAGCGGAGTGCATTGAGTCGAGCAGATCTCTGGAATTCTCAATTACACGCGCTTCAGGAACCACGAATGCACGAGGCATAGCCTGATCGTTCCGGTATAAAAAGGGGGTTCCATACGGTTCTTTGTGAATTTGTTCGCTATGCAAGGGCTCATTGCTCACGACATACCGTACGTTCAGAAGATTCAGGATCGCGTGATGCTGCTCGATGTCTTCCTCTCTGACTGGTGGTACGCCAAGCGCGAGATTGACGGCGCCCAGCCGACCCAGAAGCTCGTGGTACCGTAACGATCCCAGTGCGCTATAGACGCCGATATGGGCGATATCGAACAACAGATTACTGTTAGCGTCGATTCTGTCAAAGGAATAAAATCCCCGTATAATGTCCTTCTGTAAATTTACATTATACAATCGATAAGCATTCGATTCACCGCGGTGGCAGTAATCCGCGAGCGGAGGCGCGACGATAACGCCTTGAGAAGGTGCATTGACTTTTCCGGCGATGAACAGAATATTGATAAGAGATATGATATAAAGAGCAACCACGCATCTCCTGCCCCACTGGGGTTTATAAAGAATGACGAACAGTATTCCAATACCAGTGAACGCCACCAGAAGCGCAACGATGAGCCCGGCCTGGAAAGGATCAAGTGCATTTATTATCTCTCCGATCATCCGGCTAACTTTTGCGTGATAATAATCCAAATTTTGCACACCAAATTTCTTATGCAGAACAGTCTCCAATGCATACGAACGAATAGCCGTCACAATTGGGGTTTTCAAAATAGAAAAGAGCAGTAATCCTCCGACGATGATTAGTATGGTTACCCCTGTAACCGCGCTAAGCCGGATCACCATTTTGCGGACATGATCCTGAAAATGCGCAGAAACCGGAATGAGCAGGTTAAAACCGAATGCGGCAAGAATAGACAGGCTGAAAAGGGAAAGGTAGATGAAACGATAAGGATAGCGGAAATAATTGAATCCGGGGAGGATGTTGATACATTTAATAAGAGGTGTATATTTACCCATGGCTAGCAAGCAACCAAGGAGTGCCAATCCCCAGAAAAACAGTATCGTCCTATTGTTATTTTTTCGATGGAGCGTCAAGAGTGCGACCGCAAGACACACCAGTCCGATGAATAGATTAGGGCCTGCGAGACTAAATTCAAAAAGATGGTTCCATCCGGGAATAAAAAAACCGGCGAACCCTGTCGGGAACATGGAACCAAGCGTGGTAAACGCGAAGTTGCCGCCCCCCGCCCTAATGGAAAAAAGGCTCATCTCCAAAGTGGGAATAATCTGAACCGCCCCAATGCCCATACCCCCTATCCCCGCTAAAGCCCACCCCGCGATTGAAAAAAGGCTTTGCCGCCATTTCTTTCCATGAAAGGTGAATATCTTGAAAATGAGATACAATGAAGAGCCAAAGATACCGTATAGGGTTGTCTGTGGAAATCCTCCCAACCACCCAACTCCCATAGATAATCCTGCTATCGCCACCATCCTCCATTCAACCCTCATGGCAAGCTGATGCGCCAGCAAAAACCAGAGGGGCCACCAGGTCAGGCCGTTTAATGCCGGAGAACCTAGGGTTGCCGTAACGGGACCGCATAAGGTCCAGATCCAACCGGCCATTACCGCACCCCAGCGCATGATCCCAAGGGTACGAGCAAACGCGTACATGAAAAGCGCGGACATGAGCGCTTGCAGCACAATCACGCTATTATTTGCTATCGGACCTGGCAGAGTAAGAAACGCAAGGAGATTGAGTGGATAGAGAAGCGCCCCCTGACCATCAGCGAGAAGGGGGAAGCCGCACTGAACAAGGTTCGTCCACAGGGGAACGATTCCTTGACGCCATTGTTCCATGCCGGTCAGAGTCAGGGGATAGAAATAAAAAAGTCCATCACAGCCGGGAAAAAGCATGACTCTTCCCGGGACGAAAAGATCTCGCAAAAAAAACAGCACGGGAAGGAAAAGAATGACTAGTACCGGAGCTTCAGTGCGGTACGGTATTGCACGCAAGAGAATGTCCCTCTATTTCCGGTAAGGATCGGTTATGACGCGATACTGCAAACAAAATCATCCGCCGGAAAAGCCTTTTACCACCCGCGGTAAAAAACCAACCTATCGACACCCGTACGGACGCCGGTAGTATCCCGGTTTTGTTCAAAAGTTAAAACGCACCCTGAACATCCACCACCAGTCGCCTGGGCTGAAGGTGATATCCGTATAGTCATTGAGCTGACCGTAGAGCGTACTGCTTGACGGAATAAAATGGTCCCTGGCGATCTGTCCCGAAAGCACGAGTTTCGTACCGATGGTTTTATTGGCATATACCGACCATTTCCACCGCGCGTGCTTCTGGTAGGAGAACTCCTTGTCGGGAAGGGGAAGCATACGATAGAAAGGAGAATAAAAACTGTTTACGTTCGGGCTATCCAGGTATTCGGCCTCCAGATTGAGCACATCGAGCCGTAAAGCCCGTGCAAACCTTTTTTCCAGATACCAGGCACCGAGGCCGGCGAGTATCCCTGCGCTGCCGGCACCAATCGTAGCAACGCTCAATTTACTCAAGCTATCGTTGTTCATGAAAAAGGCGGCGATTCCCGGCATCAGAGTATAAGAAACCAGCGGGTGGGTAGGCCAGTTAAACCCGGCCATTACCGGCAGCCGTTCTTTTTTTTCAGGGTAGGTCCTTATCGAATCAAATGTCACAGGGTAATCCTTGACTCCGAGTAACGCTGCCTCGCTGTAAACTTTCAAATCATGTTTGCCAAAAAATGACCATGATATGGGCATAAATCCTTTAAGATCAACCGATGCTCTGGCCATGAGCTTGGTTCCGCCATAGGAAAACAGTCCGGTATCACCCTCGGCTGTTATATAATACAAATTAGGATTATTGGTGTTCGGTTCGGGAGTGGTTATTCTGCTGTCAACCGGAAGTATGCGGTACAGACTTACTCCGCCTCCCAGGGTCAAGATACGGCCCAGTGAGTAATCGCCCAGATACGCCAGTGTAAAATCATACAGTGGGTACTCTTTGGTTTCGGAATTTAAAATAAGATCGTGATGAAAGGTGCCAAAGGAGGTATTAACCAAATGACCGGCCCTGAAACCGAGAAGTTCGGTATAGGTACGATCAGGGAGGTTTCTCATCACCGTCGGATAACAGGTTGTCCTGAACAGGTACTCCCCCAGATTTCTGATGTCATGATTATATTTATAGGGAAAATAGCCGGCCTCAATCTCAAAGGCAGTGCTCGAAGTATCGCCAAAGGTGTATATACCCTCTCCCTGCGCAATGGTAAAAACGGTTTTGGACACTTTGGTGTCGTTATACTTGTCATCCTTCTGCGGCCACACATTAAACGAGAATCCCATCACCGCTTCTATACCCATACGCACACTCAGATGGTCGTCAATACGCTCCTCGGCAAACAGCCCGATATCGGCTTCCTCCATCCATTGATGTTCGGGATGAGGTAGGGTAATACTGCCGAAATGATGGCCCTTTACCACTTGCCCGGCTTGAATGAACATATACCCGGTGAAATCGAGTTTAGTCTCGGGAGATTCCTCAGCAGCGCAAGGTATCCCTATCCAGGTTACTACCATGATAATCATGAAACCATATATTCTGGAAAACATATCCGGTCGCTCCTTCCATAGATGTTGATTGTAAAATACGGATTCTTACCCGCATGATGATGGATCTTTTTTAAAAAGCAGGATGATGAATGAAGGGCGAACGGTTATACCTTCCGGTCGCCCTCACACCTCTCTTTAGTGCTGCTGTGGCAACCGTTCGGGTACCACCAGGTATACACCCTTTGCCGCATCAATGACATTGCGTATATCAACAGTCCGGTTCACAACGTTTTTCAGGATGAAACGAGTGAGGTGTTTGCCCGCCAGATCGTAAACATTCAACGCTACTGTTTTTCCTATATACGTTGAAGGGAGGACAAACGCGCCGCCTAATGTAAGGATAGAATTCCGAGTCGATATCGGCGCCTGGCGTACGATTGTACGGGGAATGACGGAGATCTCCTTCGGGTTTAAAATGTAAAACGCGCACCCGTGTGCGGGGACCGTGACCGCCAAAGTCGGCTCCGCCGATCCCGGGGTGGTTTCTCCCGTCCATATATTCTTTTTTTCGACAAAATTCGTAACGCCGACTGAGCCAAGAACCACTGTGACCGTCGCAGGCGAAAGTGTACGATTAAATACCCCAAGATACTTTATCGAAGTATCCGCCGAATCCGCCGCACACCACACCGGGTATCTGACATCTGTAGTGATGTTTTTATTGTAAATACTGCGCTGATTGACACGGATCGCGTCTTTATTCGTTAAAACCGACATGTTGAATTTTCCTTCAATGTCGTTGCTTCCGTTAATGTTATCCGTAAGGGAACCGCCGTAGATGAGCGGATTTCTCACGATACACCAGAGCCCCATCATCGCGTATATCTGGTCGTGCGTCAGATCGCTCCAGCGCGGCTGGCCGATCGGCCCGTAGAGCGCGATATGTCCCCACGGCAGCATATCGAGATCAGGCCACTTTCCCGGACCCATGATCCCGGTTTCAGCCCACGCCGCGGCTACGTCAAATGCATGATCGAGCTCAGGCCAGTTGTCCCACAAATCCGGCAACGTACGCCACATATTCGCCCACTGTGAAATATGATTCCACTGCGCGACCGGCGTCTCGCCCGGTGAGGTGCTGAATACTATCTCCCGGTCGCACGCGGCAAAGGCGGCTCCGTAATTGGCCACTTCATGAACGGAGTAAGGGTAGGTCAGGTCATCAAGTTTAAGCAGATCCACTCCCCAGTCGGCATAAAGCTGAAGGATGGATACATAGTAATCCTTACATGCCTGGTTATCAAGCCCTCCCCACATATGGTTGAGCCAGGGACAGCTGCTCGACATATCGGCGGCCTGGTCGCATGTCGCGTTCGTGGCCGATCCAAGAATCGGCGATTTTGCGGCTACCGCTTGCCGGGGAATGCCGCGCATGGCATGAAGTCCGAATTTGAGTCCGAGCGAATGAACGTAATCGGCGAGCGGTTTGAATCCGGCTCCGCCTTTTGCGGAAGGAAATCTGGTGGTATCGGGCAGCAACCGCCCATACGCATCCATGGCCCCTTTGGGTTTGAAGTCAGCGTCCTGTTGCGGATTGATCCCTGGCCCGACCCGCGGAATCCACCAGATATAATCAACGCATACATATTCCCATCCGTACTGCTTAAGGCTGTCAGCCATGAGTTTGGCGACATTCCTCACCGTATCTTCGGTGACCGCATAGCTGAAACAATCATAACTGTTCCAGCCCATAGTTGGCCTGATGTTTGGCGCACGAATTGCCGAAGATTGAGTAACCAAGCCAATCGTCAAGCCGAGCAATATCATACGCGTGACGGTTATGTTCATATACCAGACCTTCCCCTTCTTTTTTATTTTGTCAAACATGAATCATTCTCCTTCTATAGTATGAAGTAAAAACAGTGGGCGCCCAATATGCGTGCGAGTAAAATTCCTGATCATTTATTTCAGTACGCGAAACGTTGCGACATACGCTCCGGAAGGTATTCTGAGTGTTTCAGGCGATGTAATGGTTCTTGAATGTATGATCGATGTTGTTACGAGCTTGCCGTTTAAATCATATACCGTAAGCTCAACGGCCTTTCCCCTGTATCCGGCGGGAAGAATGAAAACCCCATCGGCAGACCGTATGATACCGCGTACGAGTGAAGGCAGTATTGCCTGCGCGACTGACATCCGTGTCACCGACACTGCGGTACGTTTCAGCCGCGCCACAAATCCGCCGTTGCCGCTCATGGATGCCGAAAGGCTGCTTTCCGGCGTGACGGTCCTCGGCGATGCCACATTAAAGGACGAATTGGAGCTGCCGTCCGAAATTTGGGTCATACTGTAGGTGGCGTTCTGTTGCAGGAAATCTAACGGTATGGTTACGTTGCGCGAAGAGGATTGGCCATTAATCCCACCGATATACCAGCAGGTATCGGCCTGCTTTCGTGCAAGCACGACATAGGATCCGGGTGTCCCATCAAGGTATTTGGTATTTTCCCACACGACCGGAACTTGCTGTAAAAAAGTCCGTACCCCGGTTGGAAGGGAAGTATAGGCTGAAGGCCGGTCCGGAAAATGCTGGATACCTGACTCGAACACCACGGAAAGCGCTAATTCATGTGCATACGTAGTCCGATGCGCGTTACCGACCGTGGAAAATATCACCGGAGTAAAATCCATGGAACCAATTGTATTTCGCGCAAACGGGTGAATCGTGTTGCGCGCCGGTTCGCCCGCGGGAAAATTCCCGTCATATTTGTAAAACTCCGATCCCCGCACGCCTTCCATGGACATAAGATTTGGGTAAGTACGCTGCCAGCCGCGTGGATAGGTACATCCGTGAAAAACCACTGCTATCTTATTGGCGGCCGCGTCCTTGCAGATATTAAGATACAATTGCATCATGGACTGTTTTTCACTATGAAAAAAGTCAACCTTGATCCCCTTGATGCCGGCGCTACTGATTGTCCGAAGTTCATTGGCCCGGTTCGCATCGAGCATCCGGTCGCGGGGGCCCATGCCGCTTACGATATTGGTTGACCCCCCAGCATTGTACCAGAGGCTTATGGCGACGTTTCTCGACGCCCCGTACGACTGGAGCGACCGATAATCCCCCCCGGTCATGAGATTCCAATCTACGTCCACGAGGCTGTATTCCCAACCCATCTGCTGGGCAAGATCGATGAATGGCGTTATGTTGCCGTATACCCGTACATTTTCATTCGTGTACCACGACCACGAGGCACGCCCCGGTTTTATCCATGATACATCGGATACCTTGGAAGGTGTCGCCAAATCAGTGGCAAGAGTCGTTTCTAAAATCGGCCCCGGATTCGCACCGACGACTATAACACGCCAGGGCATGGTCCAGGGAAGCGAGGAACTGGGATTAACCGAACCCTGGTTGTTCCCTTCGGCGGAAAGCGGCAGTGAAAACCGGTATAATCCATTCGTCGGATTCAGTAAATGGACGCCACAGAACGTCTCCGTCACGTCGGTTTCGAAAATAAGCGCGTAATGTCCTGTGGGAGTTTTGAAAAGCGCCGGCATGCTCCAGCCGTTCGGCCCTCTCTCCATGCAATTATACACCTGGGAGGAAGCGGTATTGATTGAGATGCCGTTATTCCAGTAATTTTCCATTCCCGGCCCCCAGGTCTGGAACACATCATAAGCGACGATATACGCCAACGAACCGGTAGGTAACCGTATGCCCGTCGCTTCTCCGGTCACCGTCGCCGAAGAACCGCCGGTTTCGGGAAAGCGATATCGAAACGCGAACCCGTCGTTATAGGCGCGGATGATGACATCCAGTTTCGAGGAACCGGTGGTCGTCTGAAAACTCAGCACTTTTTCATTACAATAGTTCCTGCATATTCTTCTTTTGCCGGTCACCATGGTATAGTTTTCATCAATGGTCCGTTGTGTGCCTTCGGAAACGAACGCCAGTCCGTCCACAAAATTCCTGTCCGACCGCACCAGCCCCATGGGCGATGCCGGAACCACCTCTACCGGAGACGCTTTTCCATGTTTGATGGAATAATAAAGACGCACTCCGCTCGGATAATCCGCCTGTCCATTCAGATTGGCGAGCTGGACCATACCCTGAACCATGCTGTCGGGTGATACGATAGTCCATGAGGACTGACCCGGAACTGTTGTCGCCACTGCGAGTAGTGCTGCCATTGAAGCATACATCAACCGTTTCATTCGCGCACTTCCTTCCACTTGATTGTTTTGTTCCAAGGACCTTATCTCAACATCACGAGACGGTCGTCCGTTCGCTGATTCATATAGCACAGTTTGATCCAATCCGCCGTCCGCGGCACACTACCTACGCGCACTTCATCGATCATGCCGCGGTTGTTATACGATTTTTTACCGTTTCCATGCGTGCCAATTAACGTATTGCTGCCCACTCCGGAGTAATCGATCGCATACGTATTGTACTCGGTCCGCACCAGCACGCCGTCGATATACAGCGACTGAACATGCGCCGCATTATCAAAGGTAAATGCAACATGGCGCCAGCCGGTTTTCGCGATATTCAGGCCCGAGGTCACTTTGGTATAGGCCGTGTCGCCATACTGGCGCGCGTATCCGCCGGTACCGTACCCGTCGATCTCGTTTGCCCTGATCAATACCGCATCGCCAAGCGTTATAATCTCCTGACCGCTCGCCAGCATGGTATCGGTTTTTACCCACCCGCTCAAGGTGACCGTCGCGGGTTCCCCTAAAAGTCCCGCGATTTTTATCGAATCGCTTCCGTCAAATTTCATTGCAGGGCCGATGATGCCTGCAACCTCGTCTGCGCCGGAATTCGTTCCGTCATGATGATTGGTCGTCGCGTCCCCGCACGAATTATCCATATGCCAGGCAGCGATGAAACGGTTGTCAACCCCGAACACCGCGCAGCTGTTCGAAGCGTTTCCCGCCTCTGGATTTCCCCAGAACATCAGGATAGACTGCGTGCCGTTGTTGCCGAATACCGTATCGACCCTGATCCACACCTCGGCATGCCCGGTGACCGGGTCCCACTGTTCGATCTCATACGGCAGCGGTGTGCTGTCGGTTTTGGCGAACCGGATATCTTCGCCGTTTGTTTGTGCCTGGGAAAAAACGAATCCCGGAGAAGTCAGCCTGACCAGTATGGGAAAATCATGGACAGTTCCGGCAACATCCGCACCAGAAGGCGCCGTATTGAGAATGACGCTCCGGGAATGGGCCCATCCGCTGAACCGCTCCAGCCGCACCGTGTCAATAACCGTGGCCGTTCCTGAAGTGACCCGCACCTGCCTGACAGTGACCGGAGCATAGGCAGATGACGATGAAACGATACGCAGATTGAACGTTCCGGGCGGTACGTCGAGGATTTCGAACACACCGGCCCCGGTATCGGCCCGCGCCACCCGGTCAAGACCATATACCTGGACATAAACCGCCGCGCCGGGCCGGTCGATCGCGACCGCCCCGCCGATCACGGTCGTCTGACGTACCGTATCGATGGGAAGAACTTTGATTGCCGATGCCCCCCGAACGACGCATGGAATCATTACTGCATTGGATTTTCCGTCATTGATTTCAATGTTATAGTCACCGGTATCAACCGAATCGAGAACAAACCTGCCGGATTCATCCGTAACAGCGTTCCTGAGAAGCATTGCCTGCTTTGGGAAGGCCGCCAGCGTGGTATCCTTGCAGAAGGCCGTTGATCTGAGCCGCACGTCCGCTCCGGATACCGGCGTGCCGATGGTCGCGTACACCACCTGTCCCATGACCGTTATTTGCGAGGGGTTGCCGATCTCAGACCCGCCCGCAGTAGTAAGCGGCGCGCAGGAAAAAGACAGCAATCCTGCTGCGGCCATGATAGTTGTGAGCAGTATCGGAAAGAACGGTCTCATGGTTCCCTGCCCCGGGTTTCGCTGGTCGGAAAAAACTGCATATTATAATGATACACCTGGTCAGGGTTTTTGTCTTCCCGGGCGATCGCCATTATTGTTTTCCTGAACGCTTGTGTTTCGGCCTTGACCCGTTCAACACCGGCCGCCGACAAACCAAGCACCATACAGGAGATGTCCCTCTCCGGAGCAGGACAGGTATCCATGGACTGAACTGCCAATGCCATGTTCTGCTCATGAAACTTTCTTACCGCCGCTGACATCACCTCATCGCCGGTCGTGATCAAGGGCGATGTTTGAACAAACCGCTTCCCCTCTTTCTTAATAAATCCGAGCCTTGTCAGGAGCTGTACCGACGCCCTCGCCTCTCTTGCTGAAATCGCAGGCCTGACCATCCGGCCGAGCTTCCGGTAATCGCCGCTAAAATCACCATGACAGACAAGCTCTCTGACGGTATTATGATACCACTTCGCGTAAAATTCGTATTGTTTCTGCACGATGAGCCGGGATGGATTGCGCTTGCGGTAGGAAAACAGCTTGTGGAGAAACGCCTCGCGCTCCCTGGTTGTTTTGGCCTGATTAAATGCAACAAGGTCGCAAAAATAGGAAAACGCTTTCCCTGTCAGTTTCAACACCCTGTTTATCTGTTGGAGAGAATTGGGCGAAAGATTCTTTTTGCCGTCAATAACCAGCTTTATAAAACTTTTTGAAGCAAAACCGGCCTTTTCAGCCATGACTCCATATGAAAAGCCTCTATTTTTTGCCTTTTCTTCATTATAAAAGGCCAACAGAAAGGAGCGGTAATCCATGAAATTGAAAATATTCGGCATGTATCGTTCCCCTGTATCACGGTGCCGGCTGAAAGATAATATAAACCATTTTTTATTCTTATGCTTATTTTTTTACTTCAATATGCACTATTTTAGAAAACGACTTCTTTTTAGGAATTATCGCCCATGGTTCCTGTATCGTGTTACTGCTTCCGGAATTAAGGTGGGGAAATGACCTGATTATCCCGCGCAGGACCGGCTCATTCCTGCAGTATCGCGGGTGAGCCCGGATGGATTTGATGCCGTTTTCCGCTTTCGCCGTATTCTTCAATTGCCACAAGTTCGTCTCGATTGAACCAGAGCCGCTGACCGTCATATACCCAGCATTCCCGTTCTATGCCTTCAAATGTCCCCTGTGTCTTTTCCCGCGGGCGGCCCCAGCTCAGCCTGACCTGATCGCGGGTCATACCGGTTCGCACATGATGGCTGTTGATTATCTCCCATGTCGCGCCGTCAGCCTCGTATACCGCTGCCGGGTCATACTCAAAGAAATCATCATCCCATGGATTACCCTCATGCTGCAGCGATGCGCGAACATTGGTCCAGCTGAAATAGAACGGGATACAGCCCTTTGCGCCCTGCCGGGTCCGGACAAAAAGCCAGAATGGCTTTGCAGGAAGCGGGGTTTGACCCGGCCGCACCTCAAGCACCGTCAGCGGCTCCTGCAACCGCACCTTTATGGATCCGGTTCCCCTGTCCGCCGTTCTGTTCAAGAATCCACGCGCAGAATAGACGACCCCTCCCTGAAAACGTTTTCTTGCGCTGTCAAGGTCGTCGCCGAAGGCGAACTCGTGCAGCGCCCCTTCGCTTGTTTTTGCATGGAACGTCCTGCCCCGGCTTCCACCCTCGAATCCCACCAGCCACTCGTCACCGTGTGCTTCCACCGAAACAACCGTCATGGTTGTCCCTGCCAGTGCGCCGCACTTCACGCGGTGATACCTGTTTTCAATCAGGGTGTCAATGGTTCCGCGGCACGATTCAAGAGCAGGGCAGGTATACAACTCATACCCATAACCGCAGTACAGATCAGGTTTTGGAAGAAGAAAAAACCGCCGGCCCTGCCACTGTTCAACTGTCAGCGTCCGGGGCTGCGGAAAGTGCCGCAGAGACTCTTTTTTTTTACGTTCAGGGAAATCGTGTCGCTTCCCGGGGTTTTGGCCGAATCAACAACCGGCGGTTTTTTTGAAGGGTCCTCCAGATAGTTGCGCATGGGGGTTGAGCAGGAGGACAACAGAGCTATAATCGGAATAATCACCAGCATTTTTTTCATAGGTATCACCCGCAATGAATATAATGCCGGCTTCGGGTAAAGTGAAGGAATTAGTGCAGCTTCAGAGTCGGGGTCGGTATCGGAATCGGAATCAAAACCTGCAATTGAGATTTCTCCTCGCTCTGCTCGTCGAAATGACATGTATTATGAAACCTGCAATAAATAACCGTGACACGGTCAATAACCCATTCCCTGCATTGTACCTGCAAGTCAATTCATCCAGCGACAATTTACTATATTTTGTACAATTCAAAGCTTTTATGGACAAAGCCAAAAAACGTGCAAACAGGCTTCCGTGATATTAAAATGTAATTAACCCGCTCAGATAAAATATTTTAAAGTCATGAATTCAAGTTATCTGCCAGCGAAGACCTAAGGAGCATGTATATGCCAAGGTATTATTGGCTCATTATGTTAGTTTTATCCTCCTCCCTCTATGCGCAGCAGCCGACGCCTGAGCAGATTCAGGAAGCGCAAAAACAGATCGCGGCCGATCCGGACAGGGCGAAAAAACAGCTTGCCGAGAATCCGCAACTGCTCGAAAGGCTTTCCCCGGAACAGCGTGAAAAGGTCATGCAATATATTGATTCTGTCAAGGCGACCAAAACCGACACTTCGAGCGGCCGGACACCAGACACAACCGACAGTGTGGCGGATTCCGCTGCAGCCCAAGTGCGCCCCCCGGCCCGGGCAGATTCAGCTCGAGAAGCCGATTTACGGATACAGACCCAAGACACTCTTGAGGTCTTTGGCCACCATCTGTTCAAGCAGAAATTCGTTGTCCCGCCCTATACCGAGATCCCGGACGATTATGTGATTGCGCCGGGCGACGAAATACTGCTCCGCTTCTGGGGCAGGTACAATCAGGAGCGCAAATACCTTATCGGCAAAGACGGCTACGTGTTCATCGAACCGCTCAACCGCCAGGCATACCTGATCGGCATGACCTACGGCGCTCTCAAGGCAATGGTGCAAAGGGTTTCCACCAGCTCTCCGGGTGTTGAGGGCGATGTTCGCATTGTGAGCGCGCACCCGCTGTACGTTCATGTCGCCGGCAATGCGCTCAATCCCGGCACCGTGTACGGGCCTGCCAGTTATTCCTTCTGGCATTTTCTCATGATGTCCAAAGGCCCGGACAACAACGGTTCGGTGCGTGACATCCGCGTTTCCCGCAAAGGGAAGCAGATAGCGGCCGTGGACATCTACGAGTTCCTCAAGAGCGGCAAAAAACCGATTGTCGCGCTCCAGAACGAAGACGTGATCTTTTTCGGCAAAGCGCAACAGATAGTGCGTATCGGTGACCTGGTGAAACGGCCCGGCAAGTACGAGATCAAGCAGGATGAACAACTGGGCGACCTTATAGCATTGAGCGGCGGATTCGCCAGCACGGCTTTTGCGCCGCGCATCCAGATACAGCGGATCGTGGATATCTATGAAAAATCATCGACAACATTCCCCTTTCAAGTCATCGATATTGACCTGACGCAAAAAGGATGGGAACAGACCGCTCTCAAGGACGGCGACATTGTCCTGGCACGGGACATGGCGCCGATTACCGCGAATGATATCTATATCATGGGCCCGGGTATTGCCGTCCCGGGTAAATACTCCCTCCAAAAAGAACAGTGGAGCGCAAGCGACCTGATCAAAGAGGCTGGCGGCCTCACCCTTGGCGCGTACCCCAGCGCAGACCTGCTCAGGCTCAATCCTGACGGCAAAAGGACTGCCCTGCCCCTTGCTATTTTTGACAACGAAGCAATGAAAGCGACCATGCTTATTCCTCGCGACAGCATCATCACCTACCACGACTCCCAGTTCGTGGAAATTACCATGGTCAAAACCAGAGGATTCGTGCGCCAGCAGATCCAGGAGCGCTACTCGGATTCCCTTACCCTCGCTGACGTGCTCAGAAAAAGCCAGGGCATTCATGACGGCGGTCTGCCGTATGTGTGGGTAAAACGGACCGACGATTTCGGTAACATTTCCTACCATCAGTATGATATCGCTGACGAAACCGCGGCAGCCGGTATTCTGCTTGATAAACGTGACGAAGTCCTGACATTCAGCTACCGCGACTTTAATGAGAAACTGCCGGTCATGGTGCTCGCGTATGACCGGGAACCGCTTCTGCTCGACTATTCGCCCGACCTCACGTTCGAGGTGATCATTCACGAGCTCGGCGGCCTGCACCCGCTCACCGACTCGGTCCATGTGGAAGTCTGCACTCCTGATTTTCAGGATGAAATCGCGTACAGCGACATCAAGACCTACTCCCTCAATGAGCAATCCGCCACAAAGCTCGGCCTTATTCCGCAGGGCAGCATTGTTTTTCTGCGGCTTGACAAGAAAAAGGAGTACGGCTATTTCATCACCATCCATGGTGAGGTGATCCGTCCGGGCAGATACCCGCTCCTGCGGCGCAACTCGCGGCTTTCCGATCTGTTCTCGCTTGCCGGCGGCCTGACCGAACGGGCCAACAGGTGGGGAATAAAAATCATTCGCGAAGGCAGGGATGATACCATCCCAGTGGAAG
>JAFGDP010000129.1 GCA_016932075.1 Chitinispirillaceae bacterium
AACATTGGGTTATTTGAGCCCTTTTGAGTTCGAAAAAGCCGCCAAAGTGTAGCTTAACTCGTGTCCACTTTTTCGCATCTAGATCACTCGGCGGATAAATTCCGGCCAGACGCACTGTGCCGGATCATTCAGCCCGTGAAACGTTCCCATGTGTATACATCGTTGATCGACAAGGAGGTAATGGATCCGGTCAGGCGGTAACTTATCTTTCCGGGAAATACGACAAAGAGGTGCGTGAGCCCGAGGTCGGACACGGCGGTCTGCATCGATCTGGTTGTCCGCGGTGCATCGGTTAATGTACATTCAAATCCGATCCAGCCCTTTGACGTAACGGTAAAGACGTCAAGCTCAGCCCCCGAATATGTTGCCCAGAAATACCGGTTACGGTCGCCGAATATGCCGGCCATCTGCTCGATGACAAAACCCTCCCACGACGCGCCCGATTTCCCGTGCGCGATAAGCGATTCCCCGGTTTCCAAGTTCTGCATGGCGTGAAACAGCCCGCATTTGATAACGATTTTTCAAGGTACATTTTTAAGGGGAGCGTTTCAGGTTAGCCTTGAATTACCTGCAGATACGGCTTGAGGTATTTCCCGGTCGCCGATTCCCCGTTCCTCACCACTTCCTCGGGCGTGCCGGTCGCGATTACCCGTCCGCCCGCATTGCCGCCTTCAGGACCGAGATCGATGATGTAATCCGCGCACTTGATCACTTCGAGATTGTGTTCGATGATGATCACCGAATTTCCCCGGTCCACCAGTTCGTGGAGCACCTGCAACAGCATCAGGATATCTTCGAAGTGGAGGCCGGTGGTGGGCTCGTCGAGGATGTATACGGTGCGTCCGGTTGCCCGCTTGGCAAGCTCGGCCGCGAGCTTGATCCGCTGCGCCTCGCCGCCCGAGAGGGTCGTTGCCGGCTGTCCCAGATGAATGTATCCGAGGCCCACCTGTGACAGCAGGGCGAGCTTGGCTTTAATGGCAGGCATGGCGTCAAAAAACCGCAGACCCTCGTCCACGGTCATATCAAGCACGTCAGCGATGTGTTTACCCTTGAACAGGATTTCGAGGGTTTCGCGGTTGTATCGTTTCCCCTTGCAGGCCTCGCACTGCACATACACGTCGGGCAGAAAATGCATCTCGATACGCAGGACGCCGTCGCCTTCGCAGGTTTCGCATCGCCCGCCCTTGACATTAAAACTGAACCTGCCGGGCTGATACCCCCGGATTTTCGATTCCGGCAGCATGGCGAACAGGTCGCGTATCGCTTCAAACGTTTTTGTGTAGGTCGCCGGATTTGAGCGCGGCGTCCGGCCAATGGGCGACTGATCGATATCGATGACCTTGTCGATGTTTTTCAGGCCGGTAATGGACGAGTAGGGAAGGCCGGTGATCCGTGATTTGTAAAGGGCGCGCGCCAGCGCCGGGTAGAGCGTATGGTTCACGAGGGTGCTTTTGCCGGAACCGGAAAGGCCGGTCACGCACACCAGCATGCCGAGCGGAATCGCAACATCGATGTTTTTAAGGTTGTGGCCCGAAGCCCTCTTGATCACGAGGGCTTCCCCGGTGCCGGGTCGCCGTGCTTTGGGACGCGGAATTGATCGCCTGCCGCTGAGGTACGCGCCGGTGAGCGAGGAGGAATGCTTCGCCACATCGGCCGGCGTGCCTTCGGCAACGATCTTGCCGCCGTGAATGCCTGCGCCGGGTCCGATATCGATCAGGTGGTCGGCGGACAGCATGGTGTCTCGGTCGTGCTCGATCACCACCAGGGTGTTGCCGAGATCGCGCAGCGCGAACAGCGTGGCGAGCAGTTTTTCGTTGTCGCTCGGGTGCAGCCCGATAGAGGGTTCGTCGAGAATGTAGATCACGCCGGTAAGCCGCGATCCGATCTGTGTTGCCAGCCGTATGCGCTGGGACTCGCCTCCGGAAAGCGTGGCCGCGGCGCGGTCGAGCGTCAGGTAGGAGAGGCCGACGTTCATGAGAAAATCGAGACGCTGACGCACCTCCTTGAGGATCGGCGCTGCGATCTGCCTCTGCCGTTCGCCCAGGCCGAGCGCGTGAAGAAAGCTCTTGGCCGAGTCGATGGCCATCGAGGAGAGGTCGGCGATATTTTTACCGCCGACAAGGACGGCCAGGCTCTCTTTCTTAAGACGTGCGCCGCCGCAGTCAGGGCACTTTTTCTGGGTCATGAATCCCTCAATCCAGCGCCGTATCTCTTCGGACTGCGTTTCACGGTAGCGCCGCAGCAGGCTCGGAATCACCCCCTCGAATTCGCGGAGAAACTCGCCGTGGCCCTCGCGGGTCCGGGCTTCCCAGCGCATTCGTATGCGCTCTTTCCCGGAACCGTACAAAAGGATCTTTTTCTGCTTGTCGGAAAGGCGGCGATAGGCAGCGTCGACAGGAATCGCGAAATGGCGGCAGACCGACAGCAGGATCTGGTGGTTCCAGCTCCCCAAGGTCGTCGCGGCGTTCCAGGGCACGATGGCGCCCCGGGCAAGCGACAGCTCCTGATCGGGGACAACGAGCTCAGGATCGAGCTCGAGAAGGTAGCCAAGGCCGTGGCACGCTTCACAGGCGCCGAACGGATTGTTAAAGGAAAACATGCGCGGCGACAGGTCGTTGATGCTGATGTGGCATCGGGGGCAGGAGAGCCGTTCGGAAAAGAGAAGAGGTTTTCCTTCGGTGCGGTCGATGAGCACGGTACCGTCCGTGCTCATTTTAAGCGCCGTTTCAATGGATTCGGTGAGTCGCGATTTGGCAGCGCTTCCTGCGACCAGCCGGTCCACCACGACTTCAACGGAGTGTTTTCTTTTTTTATCAAGTAGAATCTCTTCCTCGAGCGAGTAAACAGTGCCATCGAGCCGCACACGCACGTACCCGTCTTTGAGCAGCTTCTCAAACAGGTCCCGGTATTCGCCCTTGCGACCCGATACGACAGGCGCTAGGATCTGGTACCGGGTACCCGCAGGGAGGGAGGCCACCTGGTCCGCAATCTCCTGCACGGTCTGGTTGGAGATGATCCGCCCGCATTTCCAGCAGGTGGGAGTACCGGTTCGGGCGTACAGCAGGCGGAGATAGTCGTGGATTTCGGTTATGGTTCCCACGGTGGAACGGGGATTGTGGCTTGAGGTCTTCTGCTCTATGGAAATTGCCGGGGACAGTCCTTCAATGGCCTCCACGTCCGGTTTTTCCATGAGACCGAGGAACTGCCGTGCATACGCGGACAGCGACTCCACAAAGCGGCGCTGGGCTTCCGAATAGAGGGTATCAAAGGCAAGGGACGATTTGCCGGACCCGGAAAGACCCGTGATGACCGTGAGTCGTCCGCGCGGGATAGTCACGTTGATGTTCTTGAGATTATGCTCCCGCGCCCCTTTTATAAGGATATGCTGGTTCTGCATAGAACAGAAAAAATAGCAGATGCCCCGGGACAAAACCCGTTGTCAGCCGGCTTTATTTTCGGAGGCGATGATCTCTCTGTTGTACTCCTGCCATGCTTTCAGGACGGCATCCGCGACTTTTTCCCGGTTAAATGGCTTGAAAAGGCAGGGATAGCGGATCGACTTGTTGATTTTTATCAGGGTGTGCTGGGGATTGTAGCCGAAACCGGTCATGAGCACCAGCCGGGAGGTAATGAATTTTTTCTTGATGAAGGAGACAAATTCATACCCGTCCATGTCCGGCATGGCGATATCGGTCAGAATCAGGAAGAAGCTGCTTTTTTCGAGTTCGCTCAGGGCGAGAGCTGCCGACGCGGCGGTGGTCACTTCCCACCCCAGCGATTCCAGATACATGGTCAGAAAATCAAGAACGTCTGCTTCATCGTCAACTACCAGGATGCGATGATTTTTTTCTTTTTCTGATGAGCTCATAAGTCTTGTCGATAAGTTCCTGTTTACCGAAGGGTTTCGTAATATACGCGTCGGCGTTCATGATGCGTCCAACCATCTGGTCGACCTGTTGTGATTTCGCGGTGAGGATTGCAATCGGCACTTCGGCAAGCGCGTCGTCCTGCCGTATTTTCTTGAAGACGGCCCACCCATCCATCTTTGGCATGAGCAGATCGAGCAGGATGACATCCGGAACGCTCGCTTTTGCCTTGTCATAGGCGACTTCAGGATCGAGTACCGACTCGACCTTGAAATTTTCGGTCTCGAGTACGAGTTTCACCAGGTCGGCGATATCTTTATCATCTTCGATAACAAGGACTTTTATCCGGTCTTCCATATACACACTCCTCTATACTCCGAAGAATTCGGAAAAGAGCCAGTTCCAGTACCTGAGGCAGACGCAAAAAGCCAGTATCCCCGCGACGAGACGCGTGGCGAGAGTAATCAGTTGTGGTACCTGCAGCGAAAGGACGGTGGCGGCGATTTCGAGTCCGCAGGAGATAAAAACCAGGACAATAGCGCCATAGAGCATGAGGTACCACGGAGGCGTTTTCATGGCATCGCCCAGCCGTTTGCTCAGGTAGGCAAGGACATACATGATCAGCGCAACCGACAGATCGAAGAGCATGACGGTTGGTTCCACCATACGGCTATTTGCGCACCTTTCTCATCAGAAAAAACAGGCTGAGGCCGCTGAACATCGACGTTATCAAGGCCCCGCCCAGCGCGATCCGCGTCGCGGTCATGAGCAGAACCGAACCGTTGCGGGCCGCGAGCAGCATGGCAAGGAACAGGATGCAGAGAACCAACGAAGCAAGAAAACCCCATCGTGGCGAGGGCCTCTGGAAGTTTTTCCGGTAGAACAGGGAGATCAGGACGGCAATGATATTCAGCGCCATGAAGCACGCCACGTAACCGGCGAACAGGAGAAACTCAAGCGGGGTTGACGAAAATATGCCCATCATTTTTTTCCGAACGCGTTGACGAACGCATCCTGTGGCGTCGAGTGCGTGATGCCGCTCATGATGCCCTCGCGCCCGCTGAACTTCTGTTCGACCTCAACGCCGCGGTTTGTGATCTTTATTTTTCTGATGTCTTTCTGGTGATCGCTGCCGCGCATCTTAAGCATGCAGATCGCCTTTTCGATGGCGCTGTCGATTTCAACATACCGGAGGATCATATACGAATCGACGATGAAGGGGATCTTGCTCGATGCTTCGGTGGCCGGACCGAGCAGGCTGTCATTTTCGCGCAGCAGAATGCTCGTGACGTTTTCCCGCTTGAGCGCGTTGATAAACTTGCGCTCGATTTCCCTGAGTTCATGGGGGTCGATAGCGAGCGATTCAAAGTGCGTGATGCTGTCGACCGCCACGCGCTTGACGCCGGCCTCTTCGATGAGGCTCACAAACTGTCCGTCAATCTTGCTGAGCTCATCGACCGCCGTCTGCGGATCGGAAAACACGATTTTGAGCATCCCTTCGGATTCAAGACGCTTGAAATCCCATCCGAACTGCATGGCGTCGTGATAGTACTGCTGCGGGAATTCCTCGAAGGTGATGATAAGCCCCGGCTCTTTATACATGACAATGCCGTTGTAAATGAACTGCATGGCAAGCGTGGTTTTCCCGGTTCCCGGGGCGCCTTCCAGCAGGTTCGCAGAACCGGTGAGGAGGCCTCCCGAAATCATTTTGTCGAAGGCTTTGATGCCGAAGGGAGTGCGTGGTTCGCTCATGAATGGGTCCTTTACATCATGAAAAAAGGTGGACGATAGCTGCTTTCTGGACATGCAGCCTGTTTTCCGCTTCGTCAAAAGCGATCGACCGCGGAGAGTCAAGCACCTCGCTGGTTATTTCTTCGCCCCGGTGCGCTGGCAGGCAATGGGAAACGAGAACCTCGGCCGGCGCATGAGACAGCAGTGCCGCATTGACTTGGAACGCCGCGAAATCCTTTTTACGCCGCTCCTGCTCGTGTTCCTGCCCCATGCTTGTCCATACGTCCGTATAGACGGCTGCCGCGCCATCGACTGCGGCAAATGGATCGTTGGATACCGAAACGGCACAGCCGTTTTCCCGGGCGAGGTCGCCGGTTTTCGCTAACAGGGCCGGTTTCGGCTCATACCCCTTGGGACAGGCCACGGTAAAGTCGTATCCCAGTTTGGCGCAGATCATCATGATCGAATTGCAGACATTATTGCTGTCGCCGACAAACACCACTTTTATTTTCTGGCCGGACGGATGATGCTCTTCAACGGTCATGGCGAATGCAAGCGCCTGACAGGGATGATACGTGTCGGTCAGGGCGTTGATGACCGGGATCGAACTGTATTTCGCAAGCTGTACGACCGTGTCGTGACTGAAGGTCCTCGCGACAATGAGATGCACCCACCGGTGAAGGTTCCTTGCCACATCCTCGACGCTTTCCCGTTTGCCGAGTCCTACCATATCGGAGGTCAAGGTGAGCGCATGTCCGCCCAGTTCGTGCAGGGCGGTTTCAAACGTGATCCTGGTTCTCAGGGACGGTTTCTCAAAAATGAGCACGCCGGTTTTGTTGGCGAATATACCGGATTCATTTGACAGGCGGTTTTTCTTGAATTCATGCGCCAGCGCAAGCATGCTCCGTATTTCATCGGAACTGAATTCGGCCAGTGAAAGTATGTCTTTTGGTTTTTTCATACCACGCAATCGTTGCGCCAGAGAAATCAATTTTACCATTTCGGCGCCAGAAAACAAAAATAATAGTTACCGCGATTGCGCAGGTAACAAAATCAACGGCTATGGCGTCCCCGGCAGTATCCGGATACCGAGCGACAAGGTTTCCTGTCTGTCGTTTGTTTTTTAATTGGCAAAGTATAGCGCGGCACCTATTTTATTCCAATATGGTAAGAATATGCCGGCCTGTTTGTTCGACGTCCAGTGAGTGGCGGGGGAAGAGGTATGCCATGCACAACGCTGTCTGCGCTTGCAGAGATGTCAAGTATAATTACTGCCAAAGGAGGCTGACGTGGAAATCACTGAGGTCCGTATTATACTAAAAAACGAGGAGAAGCTCAAGGCGTTTGCGAATATCACCTTTGATGATGCGTTCGTTGTCAGGGGGCTCAAAGTGATCAACGGAAACAAGGGGTATTTCGTATCAATGCCGAGCCGCAGAAAACGGGACGGCACGTTTCAGGACCTTGCGCACCCGATCAACAATGATCTGAGAATACAGATCGAAGACAAGGTGCTGGACGCATTTGAGCAGGAACTGAACATGCACGGCGGGGAATCGATCCGCGGCACGGCCGTCGAGTATGCATCCGCGCTTGAAGCGGAACCGGGAAACACCCGGTAGCAGCGGTTTCGATCATGGTTTCGTAAAAAGCACCGCATCATCCATTGTGACGACCCGGAACGGGCAAAGATCTGGCTCGTGACCGAGGCGCGAGCGACCAGTCTTAAGTGCTGTTTTCTGCCTGAAAACGGTTTTTTTCCTGCCGCATCGCACGCGTATTTTCTTCTGGTTATATTCAGAAATGAAAAGAGCGCTCACGCGCGAAAACTGATTGTTCCACCCCTTTGAAGGAGAGTGTACGATGAAACGATGTGGCGTTATCGGGATGCTTCTTGTCGCGATACTGTTCCAGTCGGCGCCCGCCGTCGGTGCGCTGTTCGCACGCCGGCCGCTGTCAAACGATTCCATGAAAACGCTCTGGCTCACCAATTACAACGCCGACGTCACGATTACCGACCAGATCGCGGTGACGCACGTTGATCAGACCTTTAAAAATGAGACTGCCCAGCAACTGGAGGGGATTTTCGTTTTCCCGCTGCCGGCCAACGCCATCGTCACCGAACTGGCACTCTGGATTAACGGCATCCGTACGGTTGCCTCGGTCAAGGACCGTGACACGGCGCGCCACATTTTCGACAGCCTCATACGGCCGCGGGTGGATCCCGCGCTTCTCGAATACATGGGCAACAACTCGTTCCAGCTGCGGGTGTTCCCGATCGATCCGAGCGGCATCCACCAGGAGCGGCGCATCGAAATCACCTATGCCGAGCTGCTTCCCTATGCCCTGAGCCAGGTCGAATACCGTTTTTTCCTCAAGACCACCGGCGCGTCGCCCAAACCGCCGCAACGCTTCTTCCTGAGCTACGCGCTGACGACCCAGAAAAAAATTCTTGCACTAAACTCCCCGACCCACGAAGGGAGCGCGGGATACTACGTGACGAAAAAGAGCGATACCAGCTATGAAGGAATTTTCGGCAATGAAAACGCCTATTCCGACAAGGATTTCAGGATTGTTTACAAGCTTGAATCCGACGGATACGCGCTCAACAACCTCACCTATGTCCCTAAACCCGGAACTCCTGAGGCGATGTTTTTCGATTCCACGGGTGACGATCCGTATTATGTTTTATGGATCACCACGCCGGACACCGTGAAGGTGCTCAAGAAAAACGTGGTGTTCATTGCGGATATCTCCAGCTCCATGGCAGGAACGCGGATCGTGCAGCTTAAAAACGCGCTCACCTCCATGGTGAACCTGCTCAATGCCGGGGACCGGTTCAATATCGTTGTGTTCTCCTCCTCGGTGCGCTCGTTTAAGGAAAACCTGGTCACCGCAGACGCGGCAACGAAGGCAGCGGCGACCGAATTCGTAAATCAACTCACCGAAATAGGCCTGACCAACATGGAGGATGCGTTCAAGTTGGGGTTTGCCGCGGCCTGGAGCGACTCCGCGGTCAATTCCGCGGTGTTTTTAACCGACGGGAAACCGACCTGGCCGGTCAGCTCCACCCCGCAGAGCGTTCGCGACACGGTGAAGACGTACAACAAGGCAGGCATCGCCGTCTATTCATTCGGCATCGGCGAAGAGATCGACGAAACCTTTCTTCGGGCGCTCGCCAAAGAGAACAACGGAACCTATACCGGCATCGCCGCCGACGACAGCATCGCCTCCATCATGACGAGCTTCATGAAAATGATCTCATACCCGCTCATCAAGAACTGCGCGATCAGCTACAGCGGTCTTGCCACGTCAGAGGTCTTGCCCAATCCGCTCCCCAACCTGCTCGCCACTGCGCAACTCACGGTGTTGGGCAGGTATAAAGGCACCGGCTCCTGGGACGTTATTTTCAGCGGCAAAACCGGGTCATCGCCCGTTACCCTGACGCAGCGGCTTTCATTTCCGCAGAGCGAGACAAACCACGCATTCATACCGCGGATGTGGGCCTCGGCCAAAATCAACGAATTGCTCGACCAGATCGCGCTCTACGGCGAGCGGCCCGAGCTCAAGGACGCGGTGAAGAAGCTGGGAATCAAGTATGGATTGGTAACGCCGTATACCTCGCTCATTGCCGTAGAAAACACCGGGGTGAAACCCGGCCGGGTGATCGAGGACAAGACGAAAAAGGCAGCTGTCCGCATGCACCTGGCGGCGAATGTGCCGAATCCGGTCGTGATGTCGACCATGCTCAGGTACTCGATCCCGTCGCATGCGCTGCCGCAGCGGGTGTCGCTGAAAATCTACGACGTCCGGGGCAGGCTGGTGCGGAATCTGGTCGATGAAATGACCCTGGGCGGCAACTTCTTTGTAAAATGGGATGCGCTCGACGTTCAAGGGAAACGCGTCACCGCCGGTCTCTATTTTGCCGTTCTCGAAGCAGCCGGAAGCCGGACAATGATTCAGATGCGGGTGCTGTGAATAATCAAGCCGCTCCCGTAAGGAAACGGCCCTCTCATAGAAGGTCCCCTCATGCCTCCTCTCCCGCGGTGAAAAGATTGGCAAGGAGCGGGGGGGAGGGGAGGGGGGATATAAAAAAAGAAAGCCCAAGTATTTCGAGTTAATTAAACTCTGAAGGGATAAAAAAGTTTTTACCAGAACATCGGTATCCAATTATCACCTCCGATACCCTTGTACTGTTTTACCGTTTCTAAAACTATTGTTTTTACCGAGGCAGGAGCAGCAACCAGGCTCCTAGGGAAGAATTAAAACAGGCCTACATTCAACAACCTCTATTTATCCTATTACATAAGCAACAAAGGGCTTTATAAAAAGCACTATTTCATATAAAGGACCCTGAAACTTAACCGCTTAACTTTTCTCTTGACATTTCCCTTATTTCCGGCTACAATTAGTGGGCGTGTCTTTATTCCATATAGTAATAGCAGCGTATCAGGAAGAAGACTCGGGGGAGCCTCAATCTAAAACGCAAGAAAAGGCAAGGGGTTTTGTCCGTAGTTATTGCCAATAAAGCCAACCGCAGTTCAGGCGCAGGCGCTGCATCGCTATGCGCTTTTCTTGTTTTTATCTCAACCGTGCCGGTTTCTGCACTGAACAAGATGTATTGGGGTTCAATAACCACCCCGTCCAATTTTTGGGTGCGGAACATGCCCGTCGACACCTTCGGCGATACGTATTCGCGGCAGTTTTTCATGAGCTGGAAAATGGACACGGCAAACGGCATCAATGACGGCGAAGTGCACCGGTTCAAGACCTCCTATCGATCGCCCAATCTGTTTGTCGACACCAGCATGTCGAACAACCTGCTTCCGTCAGGCTCACTATACGGGACCATGGGATACATTCAGTTTTTTAACAACAATTTGCCGTTATATTCGAACCAGAATGTAAAGAACCAGTTGGATTACGCAATTCCTGAAAGTTCTGCCACACGAGTCATTCTGCGACTCAATGGAAGAAGGCTTCAAAATTCTGCCGCATCTTGTTCGCTCATGACCCAGTGGACCATCTATCCGACCGGTCAGATTTTCAGATATGACAGCATTTTCGGCCATGCCACCCCGATCGATTCCATCAAATACCGTTTTAATCAAATCTATGATCCATCAATTGTTGATTTCAGCAATAAAACCAAGGCGCGTGGTGGAGTCGGGGCCGGAACGAGCATCCAGAACATGGTGGTGTCGTTTTTGACACTCCGCGATGCCTATGGTCCGGTAGCAAATGCCTTTACCTCGCCTGGTGACACCGTGATGGTTGAGCAGATAACCGCCATCAGTACCGGAGCTTTGTTTAGAGATACAACTTCATTACTTGCAGCAAACAAGCCTCATGAGATGGCATTCTACATGGATATCCAGCGCGAGCAGTTGAACTCGCTTCTCGCCGACACCATTGCAAACAGCGTCCAGTACATTGAGTCGCTTACCATGATGACGGGCACCGCAGTAACAACGTCCATGGGCGACCTGAACAATGACGGCTTTAACGAGCGGGAAGGCGCATATATCATCCAGGCCAGTTCCAATACCGTGCATTTCTTGCTTCCTGCGCATGGCGACACCTGCCGGGTTTCTCCGGCCTTCAGGATCACAAACTATACGGCAGGAACAGTGCCGCTTTACGTGGCAGTGGATTCCATCGACCGTACCAAAGATCTTGATTACAATGCGTGGGTCAATAGCTCTGCAAACGAGCTTGTTCTTCAGTTCGAAGGGATGTTCCGATATACTACTGACATATATATATCAGCCACGACGCCGCTCGAGGAATATTCATCCTGGTCATACCATACGGATTTTTACCTTAACACCAAGCCATACGGGCTTGTCGGCGACGTATACAATTTCCCCGTACTGCTCCGGCTGAATCCAGGTTCTTTTGGCGGATTTGTCAACACGCTTGCAAGCGGAGCAGACATCAGGTTTGCAAAATCGAATGGCAGGCATCTCCATTATGAGATCGAACGATGGGTGGACGTTACCGGTAACAAGGACACGGCAGAGATATGGGTGCGCGTCGATACGGTCAAGGCGAATGATTCGCTCCAGCATATCCGCATGTACTATGGAAAGGTAGGCGCTGCGAACAGGTCAAATCCCAGGGCGGTTTTTGATACCACCACCGGTTTCAGGGGGGTGTGGCATCTTAATGAAATTCCAGGTGCTGCGGGATCTGTTATGGACAGGACCGCTGCAGGACTTGATGCCGATCCTTACGGAGGAATGAGTAGCGGCAACCAGGTTGCCGGAATCGCGGGTACTGGTATTTATTTTGACGGGACCGATGATTATCTGCACCTTTCGTCACCCGCCACACCACTGAGGTTTTCGGATAATTTTACGGTTTCAGCATGGGTCAATGCCAGTGCGCTTGGTGGCTCCTTCAGGTCTATTTTTTCACGCCAGTATGGCATTTCCGCCAGTGAGAGCTGGCTTTTGAGTGTGAACAGCTCTGCACAAGCAAGGTTCAACGCTGGAACAAATATAGCCAGTACCCCTGCTTTGTCAACTGGACAGTGGTATCATATCAGCGGGGTCAAATCCGGGTCTTCGATAACTCTATACGTTAATGGTGTTTTAGAGGGGAGTTCGGGCAGCGCCAGCACCCCGGTGATGAACGATAATAACGAAGTGCTTATCGGTGCAAAAAACATCGGGGATCCCACCATTACCGAATTGTTTTCCGGCGTTATTGACGAAGTCATCGCTTCAAACGTTTCGCGTTCAGCCGACTGGATCAAGCTCTGTTATGAAAACCAGAGAGAGAACCAGACCTTGGTCGATATCCCGGCCGGAACCCTTACGTGGACAGGCGGGTCCAACAACCAGTGGAGCAATCCGGCCAACTGGTCGCCAACACGGATACCGAAGAATGATGATACGGTGATGTTCAATACCGGTTCTGTCGCATGTTCATTGAATATCGTGGATACGGTTGCCAGCATCATTTTCACTTCAGGGTATACCGGTGACTTTTATTATGCCGGAAATACGCTGAGCGTGAGGAACAACGCTGATTTCAGGAGCGGCGGCGCACTCATCACCGACGTCGGCACGCTGCAGTTCATCGGAACGGCGGCGCAGAATTTTATTCCCAAGGCCGGAGGGTATACCGCGAACCAGATTCGGCAAAACGGCAGTGGCGGGACTACGGTATCAAACAATGGATTTCAGTGCGTCAATTTAATGATACAGAACGGCCTGTTGCATCTTGGTTCAGGGCTTACGGACAGCGTTGCCTCTTCATTGTCAATTTCAGGAAGCGGGGGGATCGATTTTGGATCAAGCGTGATGAAGGTAGCCGTAACAACTGTTAATTTTAATGTCGCGGGCACGCTTGCCGCTGGAACCGGCACTTTGGAGTTCTGCAGGAGCGCCGGAATCTCCCAGACCTTTACTCCCAAAGCTGCGACTATACATCCGGCGATAAACCATACGGGAAGCGATACGCTGCGCCTGGCGACCAACCCGCTTCGCGCGCAGTCGTTTTTACAATCGGCCGGGGTTCTGGACCTGAACGGGATTGACATTGACACCGTTGTCGGCGATTTAACCGTGACAAACGGGACCATGTCAACAATAGCGAACCTGGCCGGCCGTACCGTTGAAGTTGGCGGAAACGTGGCTCTTTCAGGCCAGTCCGGCAATCTGCTGAATCTTGCACCGGGCACCGGCTGGATCTTAAAAGCAGGCGGTACGCTGACCGTAAGTTTCGCGGCAATCGGTAACTGCACCGCCACCGGAAGCGCCGGTACTGCCACTAACTCGTACGACCTCGGCGGCAACTCCAACTGGTCTTCGATTGCCGGTAATCCGCGGATCGAGCCTGGCGCGGCAAACTTGACTATCGGCGGTGGGTTTTTCACCGATAGCGACTCCATCCCGCTTATGCACCTGCGTGCACTGAGCTCTCAGGCTGAAGGCGTGTACATCGATACCATCCGCGCGAAAATGACCAAAGGGGATGTGGGCACGATCAATTACATGCGTCTTTTCGCCGATATCGACCGCGATGGCAGCTTCAATCCGCCGACCGATACCTGGCTCAAGGACACGACGGTAACGGTCAGCGACTCTTCAATCTGTTTTGCGCGCGGGGCGGGACAACATCTCGACAGTCTTGACGTGCAGGATACTTCGGATTACTGGCTGGTCATGGACCTGAACGACGCGACCCTGAGTTCAACCGACACCTTCATGTTCAGCGCTGCGCCACCCCAGTCACATTTCATGGGCAGATCAAGTTACTATATGATCAACGGTGATGGCGGCCTGTTCCAGGGCGACACGGCCTGGGGCATGCAGGGCAGCCTGACGCTTGACGTGGGTGATAGCAATGGCGTGATTGGCAAACCGGTAATTACCGATATCGACTCGATTCCATGCATGCATTTCAGCCTTTCCGCGTCACCGGTCGAGAAGGTGTATCTCGATACGGTGCGCGTACGTATGACCAAAGGCAACCGGCTGGCTATTGAAAAGCTGTCGTTTTTCAGGGACGATGGAACCAACGGTGTTTTTGATATCGGGACAGATGCGCTCATTAAAGATGCGACCGTCAATACCGATTCGGTCGCGACCTTCTGGCAGATCGGCGGTTTTGACAGCGTCGCGGCGTCGGAAACGAGACGATACTGGATGCTGCTCCATTTAAACAGCACATCCATCGGCACATCCGATAGTTTCCAGTTCAGTTTAAATGCCGACTCAATGGTCATTCACGGCGCATCGTCGAACGCGGGATTCCCGGTGGGGGGAGGTACGATACTGGGCGATATGGTCCCGGGTGACGAGGTGCCGTATGTCACTGAGGTTAACGCTTCCACTGTTTCAGGGAGCTATGGTATCGGCGCAACCATCAGCGTTACCGTTACGTTCAGTGAAAACGTGACGGTTGCCGGTGGGACCCCGGTTATAACACTTGAAACCGGAACGACTGACCGGGACGCAACCTATGCAAGCGGTTCAGGAACTACAACGCTTACCTTTGAATACACGGTAATGGCAGGTGACGCATCGGGAGATCTCGACTATGTGAGCAACAGTGCGCTTGCCCTTTCCGGAGCAACGATCAGGGATGCTAACAGCTTTAATGCGAATCTGACGCTGCCCACGCCAGGGACAACCGGATCACTGGCCGATACCAAGGATATAAGGATTGACGGTTCTGCACCCACGGTACCATCGACCTCGATAAGCGCTCCTAACGGTGGTGAAGTATGGCTGGCCGGATCAAGCCAGAACATCACCTGGAACAATGCAAGCGTCACCGACGACCTGCTTAAAAACAATCCGATCAGTCTCTATTACTCCACTGACGGCGGATCCACGTTCCCGAACCTGATCGTGAGCGGTTTGTCCAACAGCGGCTCCTATAGCTGGACTGTTGCTGATGTCGGTACTGGTTCTGCCCGTGTGCTGTTGACTGTTATCGACTCGGCAGGAAACACCTCCTATGACAGTTCTGACGCGGACTTCATGATCGACAACAGCGCGCCTGGTGTTGCCAGTTCAGCTCTCACCTCGCCGAATGGCGGCGAAGTCTGGGCAGCGGGCGCAAGTCAGAGCATTACCTGGAACACGGGCGACATCAGCGATGTGATGCTGAAAAATAACCCGATCAGTCTCTACTATTCGACCGACAACGGGTCCACGTTCTCGAATTTGATTGCCAGCAATCTTTCCAATAGCGGCAGCTATTCCTGGACCGTACCGTCGGAGAACAGTACTGCGATCAGGGTGCAGATAACAGTGACCGACTCTGTCGACAATACATCATATGACACTTCTAATGGTTCCTTCACGATAGATAATGCGGCACCGGCAGTCGCTTCGACCGCGCTCTCGTCGCCAGATGGCGGTGAGGTATGGGCAGGCGGCTCTAGTCAGAGCATTACCTGGAACACCGGTGATATCAGCGATGTTCTGCTCAAGAACAATCCGATCAGTCTCTACTATTCCACTGACGGCGGTGCTACGTTTCCTAACTTGATTGAAAGCGAGCTGGCTAATACCGGTACCTATTCCTGGACTGTTGCGTCTGAGAACAGCTCCTCGATTCGTATACAGCTGAAAGTAACTGACTCGATCGGCAATGTTTCCTATGACACCTCAAGCACAACGTTTACCATTGATAACACCGCTCCAACAGTAGCATCGACGTGCCTGAGTTCACCCAATGGAGGCGAGGTCTGGGCTGCCGGCGCAAGCCAGAGCATCACCTGGAATACGGCTGATATCAGTGATGTGCTGCTGAGGAACAATCCCATCAGTCTGTATTATTCCACTGACAAT
>JAFGDP010000130.1 GCA_016932075.1 Chitinispirillaceae bacterium
AAAGAGAACGCTGGACGCGGCAGGCGAGATTTTGTTCGTGACCGGCTCGCCGTTGGTCAGGTTCTGGCCGTAGGAGAGCGACGATTGAACATTGTGCAACGGCGTGACACCCACGGTCGCGTCCCAGAAATGGCGTTCGGCGGGTTCCACGGCAAGGCGGATGTCGTCCCACTGCTCTTTTCGCTCATAGGCTGAGAGCGCCTCGGCGTCAAACCTGCGTGAGGTGAATCGGTGCGAACCCGAAACCCATGCGCCTCTTCGCGATCGTTCCCTGGATCCGGCAAAAAAGGAGAACGCTGTCGCGGAGGCCAGGTTGTTTTGATCGTCAAGCGATGAGAAGAGATTCCGGTCCTGTTCCTGGCCTGCGATGTTGAGCGAGGCTTGAAATCCGGAAGCCCGGATGGTGGTTTTCAGTTCTCCGGCGCGCTGCGCAGCTGGCGCCGGTATCCGGGAGCGGTCGGTGTATCTTCCCGCGTTCCTCCCGACATATCCGTAGATGGCGCCGCGATGATCGGTAAAGAGCGAGTCATAGTCCCCGGTCTCGCCGCTTTCCAAGGATCGAAACCACACATAGTAGTAATTGAGCACCGAGTCCGGCGCGGCACGGTTGTAGGGTGCGTACACGAAGAAGGTGTCGCCGCCGCTGTATTGTTTTTTGTAAAGAGGGTAGAGCTGGCTTTCACCCGCAACGTCATTCGGGTGCACGGGCCGGGCGGTTGAGGCGTCCGGAATCCGGTCTCCGGCGCGAACGAGCGCGTCGATGTCAGAAGCGCTCAGGGCAAGGTCGATCGGGTGGTTTTTATTGTCCTGCTCGGACCAGAACACGCCCTGAACGGAGATCTGGGAGTCGGCATCGGCCGCACCGGCAGTCCCGCCAAGGAGCGTGCGCTGATAGTTGAAGAGTCGGTACTCGTACTCGATACGGATGAGGTCTTCGTCCTTTATGAGATGCTGCGGGGTAAAGGTGACGGTGCCGAGCTCGTAATCAACGATAAAATCCTTGTCAGCACCCTCTTCCAGTTCGCTTCCGTTGAGCCTGATCGAGACGGTACCGGAGAGCGGCTGGATAAATTCGCGTTCGCCCCTGCCCTTAAGATAATAAGGTCCCTGAACCCCGGTGCGGCCCTGTCTCGTTTCAATAACGGTTTTCCCTCCGGAAAGGGCGCCGAACGCGCCGATGGAGAACGGTGTCTTTTCAGGAGAGAAAGTTGCGGAGAGCCCCTTGATTTTTTTCTGGCCCGAAACAAGGCCTTTGAACGGCCAGGCCACGTACTGGTCGCCGGCAACAGCGCCGTATGATGGATCTTGAAGGGAGAGGTAGATCATGTCGAAATCGCTGATTTCGCGCGTGGTGCCTTCAAGGGACGATCCCTGGTCCGAAAGGTGCGCAGAAACCGACGTGCGCGGCTTGAGCTCGCCGCCGATGCGGACGTCGAGCCCTTGCTCGAGATTGACCTGGCCGAGATTGCCGACCGCCATGCCGAAGCTTTTATAGCCGGATACGGCGAGAATTTCATCGTGCGAAGGCTCGGTCGAGCTCTTTGTAAGCGTGTCAGTGAGTCCCGCGGTGTCATGCATGGTGAGATAGGACTTTTTATAGAGGGAAAAGAATTTCGGTACACCGTAAAAGGCGGTTGAGAACGTGACGCGCATCGGAACGCCGCTGTCAATCGGGCCGGAAAACAGCAGCGCGTTATGGTCGCTGATAAAGGTCCACGGAGGGACAGGCAGCGAATCGGGCAGGGTCACGGTCAGGGTCGCGCTGTCGATATACCGGCTCGGATTGAGGTAATAGGGTCCAGGACCTCCGTCACCGGCAATGACGGTGTCCATGGTTGCCGCCACGGGAACGGAAACGAACAAAAAAAGAGCAAAGAGTGCTTTTTTAATAAAAAAATGCCTTGTTATAGAAAATAGTTAAATCATCGGCCGGGGTCGTTTCGTCAGTCATAGGCGCCGGGTACCATTGAAAATGGGTGTCGTTTTCATTTAAAATAAATAAATGATGCTAGACCGGCTGGCGGTGATAAAAACAGAACGTGCTGCTTCAGCTAATATCTGAGCGGCTTTCCATTATAGTCGCAAAAGCAAGGTGTTTTGGAGCGTTTCTGCCCAGAAATGATTCGATAGATGCCCTGTGCCGCGATTTCCGGTTCGATGTCCGCGTTTCTGCCCCCCATGTCGGTTTTCATCCATCCGGGATGAATGCTCAGGACGTGAAAACCGTCCGTAGCCAGATAGTTATGCAGCAGCTTCGTCTGCATGTTGAGTGCAGCCTTTGACATCGTGTAACCGAACATGCCTTTGCGCCAGCAGCGGGCAATGCTCCCGGCCTCGGATGAAACGTTGATGATTGTTTTCATGGTCCCCGAGCAAAGGAGGGGGAGAAAGGCCCTGGTAACGCGGAGGGGGCCGAGCGCATTGACATTGATAATCTCGGCGGCCGTGTCGAACGCAAGATCATCGATGGTGGAGTCCTCGCGTTCGCCTTTTGCCGCATTATTGACAAGGACGTCAAGGCCGCTGATCCGGGAAGCCACGGTTCGCGAGGCGGCGAGGACCGAAGCGTCGTCGGTTACGTCGAGATCGATTCGGTGCAGGTCGGGAACACCCACGATCTGGTCGAGGTTTTTTGTTACCCGGTATTGTCCGGCAAATACCGAATATCCTTTTTCCAGAAAGAGCTTTACAAGGCAGAACCCGAGGCCACGTCCCGCACCGGTAATGAATACGGAAGGTTTCATTTTTTGTCCATACAAGCGTTCCAGGCGTCAATGTTCCGTTTTTGCGAGGACAACAGATCCGACGTGTCGCCTTCAATGGCAATGGAAACGATCCGGTCACCACCCTGAATGCGGTTCACCACGTCCATGTCCTCGTCGCCGGCCACCATGCCGAATACCGTATGATGGTCATCGAGCCACGGCGTTGGAACATGGGTGATGAAGAACTGGCTGCCGTTGGTGTCGGGCCCGGCATTGGCCATGGAGAGGATGCCCGGCCGGTCGTGGCGAAGTTCCTGGACAAACTCGTCGCGGAACCGGTACCCGGGGCCGCCACGGCCATCGCCCTGCGGGCACCCGCCCTGGATCATGAAATCGCTGATCACGCGATGAAACGTCAGGTCGGTGTAAAAGCCGCGCATCGCGAGGTTGACGAAATTGGCGACCGTAATCGGCGTTTTATCGGCAAAAAGATGCAGCCGTATTGGTCCCTTGCCCGTGGTGATCACACACGCGAGAGTTTCCGGGTTTGCCATTGCAGAACTCCTTTGCTGGTCGGGGTGTACGGAAGGGAATCAACGCCCGGCACCTCGCAGGTGACGGGGAAGCAGGGCTTTGGCGTCCGATCGCTGCGCTATGAACAGCCCCGGCGCCGGCGGCCGGGCGCCCGGAAGCGCTCTTCCCCGCAGATCATAGAATGTGCTGATGCGAGAAAGCATGCGCTCCCTGGTGACGGGATACGCCGGCATTGTCGTAAAGCGCGAGGTCCCGGTAGTTCCCAACAGCATCTCATACCGCAGCAGCGCCTCGAGAAAATAGTAGTCGGCGTAGATGATTCCCATGTCAACGTCGTGACCCTCTTTTCTGCTGCCGGTCGAGTGGTTGAGGATGCTGGCCTGCGAGGAGAGGCCGCGATACCGTAAGGACCAGAGCGCGCGGATGAAAGACACGGCGGAATCGCGGTACCGCCCGGAATCCGGCGCTCCGGTAAACGTGGCGAGCTCAAGGAGCGCGCTCGCCACGATGGCGGATGAGGAGGCGTCGCGCGGCACCGTGTCGGCAGGAATGCCGGGCGCGTCAAAGTCCCAGAACGGCACGCGGTCCGCCGGCAGGCGGCGCAGGTAGTAGTCGGCGGTGCTGCGGGCCGCAGCGAGATACCGGGGGTCGCGGGTAAACCGGTACGCCATGGTGAATCCGTAGACCGCCCACGCCTGACCGCGTGCCCAGCAGGAGGAGTCGGAGTACCCCTGCCTGGTCTCGCGGCTGATGACCGCTCCGCTCGTGGTGCTGAATTTCACCACATGAAAAGTGGAGCTGTCGCTGCGGATATGGTTTTGCATGGTTTTGTCCGCGTGCGAACAGGCGATGGAATCGAACCGAAGGGAACCGCCATTGCGCGCAGACCAGAAAAGCAGCTCAAGGTTCATCATGTTGTCGATAATGGTTTCATGACCTGCCATCCAGTTCCAGGAATCGATGGTTCCGACCGTTGCATTGTACCGGGTGGAGAGGGACTGGGCAGCGGTGAGGATCACCTGGCGGTAGGATGTAGTCTGAACCAGCCGAAAAGCATTGCCGTAGCTGCAGAAGATCATGAAACCGACATCATGGGTGCCGGTGTTGTTTTTCTGGGCATCGAGCGCAAGGGTCCAGCGCTGCGCGGCGGCACGGAATGCCGTATCTCTTGATTTTTCATACGCATACCAAAGACATCCGGGATAAAAACCGCTCACCCAGTCGCTTGCGGAGACGGTTTGCCAGACGCCGCCGGTCTGTGGGGCTCTTCTGGGAAACTGCGTCGTGTTGTTTCCGAGCTGCGTCATGGCGGACCTGAGCCGGGAAAGGGAGAAATCCCATATGCTGTCAAGCGTGGAGACAGACAGTGAGGTCGCGGCTGCGGGAAAGCACCACAGGCACAGAGCAACAAAAAACAGGCCTTTTTTTAAATCCGGTTTAATCATGACATTTCCGGGTGATGATCGATACAAAAATAATGGATGACCCCTGCGCTGGCTGAAAAAAGAACAGCGCAAAACGATCTTGAGTATATTATAATGAATTAGGGAAGGATACAATACCGGTGATTGGAAGAATGGTCTCTATAAAAACCATCGTTGGGCAGATGCGCTCCGGTTTGTTTATGGTCATTCTGCCGATTTGTCTGTCGCTTGGTTCCACCCCGATAAAGGTGTTTCTGCTTGCGGGCCAGTCCAACATGTCGGGCTGGACCTCCACCGACCGCATGCCGACGGATCTTGTGCCCCCGCAAACACAGGTACTCATTCACGCTGACGGCGAGATCAGCGCATCGAAGGCACGGAAATGGCTCAATTGCGGCATCAACTTCGGAAAGAGCAACGGCTTTTTCGGGCCTGAGCTTGCCTTTGGGAAGACGCTGGGCGATTCATGTCCGGGCGGCATGTTCGCGCTCATCAAATACGCGGTGGGCGGGACCGAGCTTGCAACGCGGTGGCGCCCGCCGGGCTCCGGAGGGACCGTGGGTGACCTGTACATGAAATTCATGAACGAAATTGATACGGCTCTGGCGACCCTTGACACCCAGTACCAGCCAGAAATCACAGGAATGCTTTGGATGCAGGGGGAATTCGACGCGCTGCGAAGCGCTTATGCAAACGAGTATGGATACAACCTTGCCAACCTAATAAAAGATATCCGGGAAAAGGTAGATGATGACGACCTGCCGTTTATCATCGGCATGATCGATGCCCAGCCGAGCTGGACCTATCACCGGATTGTCAGGGAAGCAGAGATCGCTGTTGCCGCTGATATCCCCAACGTCGGTATTTTTGATACCAGGGGGTATCCGACCGACGGTATCCACTATCTTCTCGACGGAATGATACTCCTTGGAAGGACGTTTGCTTTGACTGTGCTATCCGGGGGGTATATCCGGGTACCTGCCGTGACGCCTTTTTCAGAGACGGGCGGGAGGGGAGTATTGTCCGCGGGTGGATCCGAGGACGCAACAGGATTTTACCGTTTTGACCTTCTTGGCAGAAGGGTTGAACGGTCTCTGTTGCGGCCGGGGATGATCATATCCGATCGACGCGAGATGATTATTAATCCTTCATCACGGCGCGCGTCCCCGTTCGTGCGCCATCCGTCATTGAGTCCCGAGCCGTTTAATGCCGCACCGCGTTGACAGCAAGAGGCAATAGACAAAAAGGAGGAGCCGGCCGCTCACTCCAGAATGGTAATTGGACCAGCAAGGGCCCGGTGCGGCGTCCTGACGTGAACAAGGTATGTTCCGCTCTTTACTTTTTTCCTGTCAAAACGGAGATGTTCCGCATGGGTTCCGGAACTCTTCTTGTCGGATAACATCGTGTACACCACGGCCCCGGAAAGATCGTATAAAGCGATCCGCACCGAGCCTTCGGACATGAGCTTATACTGTACACGCATCATGCCGGGCCCGACCAGGGAAAAGGAGCATTCATTGAACCGAACCGGGTGAGCGGACTCTTGCACGCCGACATTGATCTGGTACCCGGGAAGGTGAATATCGTCAACCCAGATCGAACCGCTGTTACCGGTGACGCCGGTGTTCGGGGTCTGCCATGCGATTTTGGTGGCCTTGGTAAGGTCAAACGGTTTTGAGTCCGCCCAGGTAGCCTGCGCCATGTCGGTCTTTTTGAGCGATACGAGCGTCCAGTCCGCGGCCGCCGGGATACGCTTGAAATAATAGCCGAAATCCGTGATGTTCGTGGTTTCTATCCGCACGTCGCACTCCGCGCCTTTGAAATAAAAGGTGAGCCCGGATGCCGCGCTGATATCAAGAGTGGTATCACCCGGCGTGTTCGGTTTTAGCCAGAACCCGAATCCGACAAAGGGGTTGTACTGGTTGCTGCCCTGGTTAAGGGTGTAGGTGATCTTTGCGGCCTTGAGCGAACCGTTGGCGCCGCCGTCGGCCATGGGAAAGAGCTGCGTTTCGGAGGCGAGCGGGGTAACGGTTGACAGCCCGCCCTCAGACACGTCGTTATAGGAGAGCCATTTCCCGCCCAGCCGGTTGAGGTTGTTGCCGTCTTCGCAGTCGTCAATCAGATCGCCCATGCCGGCGTTGAAATACGCGGTCACGTTCATGTCATGGGCAATGGTCACGGTCTGGGGCGACGTTGCGCCCGTCAGATCCCCGCCCCACGACGCGAATTCGTTCTGGCCCGAGGGTACTGCGGTAAAGGTCACCCGGTCGCCGGCGGCATAGGTCGTCTTCTGCGGACTGACCGTTACCGAACCAGCATTGGCAGGCGATACGGCCGTGGTGATTTTAAACGCGGTCTTGGGCGTGGCCGAGGAAAAATCCAGGGCGTTGCCGGTCAGCATGAGGAGCGACAATACCTTGATACTCTGGTTGTAATAATTATCGTTGTCGATAAAGGTGCAGAGCCGGTTGTAGCAGGCGTTTAACCAGGTCTGGTTACTGCCGACCATGGCCCCGCAGGCGAACGGGCCGATATAGGTCGGGATGTTGTAGGTACCGAGAGCGCCGCCTTGCATGTTGTACCCTGACATGATCTGTGTCGGGTCACCTCCGGTTTTGCCTGAAATCCATGTATCGATCTTGCCGGCCACGGTCTTTGCGTCGGCGTCGCCGTACCAGCAGTATGCCATTGCCATGCGCCAGGGGGTGCGGGCGGCGTCGAACAGATAGTCCGGTCCGCGGCCATCCGGAAGCCCTTCATTAGTACACCAATCCGGTACAAGGCCGGAGGAATTCCGGTTGGAAATGGTTTTAAGCAGCGAGTAGCAGCCCGTCGCGACACCTGCCCAGTTATAGCTGTCGAACTTGATTTTGTTGAACATGTCGAGGCCGGCGGTGATGAAATACGACGGGTTTTTTGGATAATCAAATTGGTCACCGGGTTTGAGCATATTGCCATTGCTGACCTCGTGTTGCCAGATTTTCCCTAAAAGCGCTGTCGCATCGGTCTTGTATTTCGCGTCGCCCCACTGGTAATAGGCGAGGCAGAGCGCCAGGGCAACATCGACATCACCGTCGGTGGCGCCGCCGGTGCCGGGTGCGTTGTTTGTAAAGCCTTGAATTTTCCAGTTCATCAGGCCTTTGCCGTCAAGATGGGCCTGGTAATAGGCCCACAGTTTATCGAACTTGGGCTGCGTGTTGTTTTTGGTATTGTCCATCCACACCATGATGAGCATGCCGTAGCCGATGCCTTCGCTTACCGTGAGAGAGGCGGTGTCCCACTTTATACGCGCCTGGGTGCCGCTTTCCTCATAGTAATTTTCCATGAACACCTGGTATGCCGACTGTACCGCGTTATGGTCGGCGCCTGCGGGTTTAATGCCGTGGTCATAGTTCTGATCCTGCGGGAAAGGGAAATTGGCAGCAGCAAACAGGGAAGAAAAAGGAAGTAGTGAAAAAACGGCAGAAAATAACAGCTTTTTTAACATAGAGACCTCCTTAAGCGGTTTATTTGCAGGGAAAGGTCGGTGGTATTGAAAAAAACAAGTTTCGCCCTATCCCATATAGAATTAGTAGATAAAAACAGGGAAAGGTTGCTGAATGTTCAAGAATGATGGAGTAAAATGGCGGAATTCTATACATGAATCCCCGGCGGTTTTTCGACGTATTTCCAGCAATTCCGGTATTTCCAAAACGGTCTGGTATCGATGAAATCCATGTATCCGCAATCACAATGATTGTTGTTCGAAAAGAGGATATTCGACCTGCGTGTTTTCAGAACAATGAAATGATGTATTTTACCCTGTTCAAACAGGCGCCCGATAATCAACATCAACCATACAAAGGAGCATTTTCTATGGCAAAAGAGACCGTTCTCACAAGATTCACGCTCAAGGGCAGGGAGATTCTCTCCTCCTATGCATCGATGACGCTCGAAGGCGAGATGACGGCACGGGTACGGCGCGGAAAAGACGCTTGGACCGTTATTGAACGCAACGGAATTGCAAAAGGCACGTCAGACGGCGAAAACGAGGCCATTTATATCCTGAACGACAAGGCGATCAAGTCCATCGAGAAGAACATCGCTCCCCTGCTGCCGAAAAAGGTAGTGATCAAGAAGCCGGCCGACATTCTGAAAGCGTGCCAGGCGTTCGACCTTGCCATGGTGGAAAAGGCGGGTCCGAACAAGCGCATCTGGGGCGGCAATGCGTGTTTGGCGTCATCGACCGTATTTTTCCAGACCCTGCTCAATGCGTCCGGGTTCAAACCGTGGGAAGTACTGGCCAACGGGAAAAAACAGTCGGTCTTTTACATGCCGAACATCGCCTTTAACATGGTGTGCGGCGGTGAGCACGTTCCGGGCACCAAGCAGGACATCCAGGAGATGTTCTTTTTCGCAATGAACGAGAAATCGATCAAGGACGTGTTTGTCACCGCGACGAAGTTCTTCCGTCAGTTCGAAAAGAACCTGGTGCGCGACGGCCTGCCCACGGGAACGGCGAAAGAGCGCGGGTTCGTGTTCCCGGTCAGGGACAACTTTGAGGGTCTGGAACGGATCAGGGAGTGCGCGGCGCAGCTCGGTCTTGCCGAAAAGGATTATGCGATCGGCACGGACAACGCGTTTTCCGAGATTCAGAAGACCGACGATCTTCGCGCCGAGGGCAAATACGACCTGCGGTTTTCGGGCCAGGGGATAAAGACCCGTGAAGAGATGGTTGAATTCGATTACTCCGTGGTGTCGAGCGCTCCGAACTTCGTGACCATGGAAGACCCGGGCAGCGAGACCGACATTATTACCCACAAGCTCATGAATGAGAAGTACGGCGACCGGGTGCAGATCGTCATCGACGACGCGGCCGTCACCCAGCTTCGCTTTATTATTCCGTTCCTGGCAGCCAAAGAGCGCAAAGACCGGGCCGGCAACTCGGTGCTCATCAAACTCAACCAGGCCGGCACCTTCACGGAAACCTGCCTCGCCACCGAAACGGTTCTTGGGATCGCGGACCCGGCGAGAGTCAAGCAATTTCTTGACGCACGCAAAGACACGCCGTACGTCATGGAAGAACTGAAAATGGTCGGGGTGGCTTCGATCGACGAGGCGCTCGCGAACATCAAGAAGGGCGGGTTTACCGCGTTCTTTTCCCACCGTTCCACCGAAGGCTCGTCGGAATTCCTGCCGATCATGCCGCTCCTGTTCGGATCGGTAAGCCGGAAGCTGTGGTTCAAGGCCGGTGCGCCGAACGGCGAGCGCAATCTGCAGAACTACAACCCGCTGATCCGCGCCGAAGAGGAGATGCGCGCGGCGGGCATCAGGACCGTGGTCGCTGGTGTGGCGGGCCTGCCAAACGGCGTGACCATTCCAATGCGTAACGGGTAGTCCGGGAGGGAATTACGCACATCGATACGCACAGGAGGGCGGAAGCGAGAAAATTCCCTCGTTTCCGCTGTTTTTTTTCGTTATAATTCTGATTGAACGACACCCGCAGCATATTTATTTTTTTCGTCACCTCGCCGAAAAGGGAAACGGTCAGATGAACGAAGTGCTCCGTCGCGACTTTCCGCTTCAGCGTCCTGAGGTGGGATTATTATTGGCAAACGGGACAGTCGGCGTCATGATCTGGGGCCAGGACAACGTGCTCCGGATATCGCTGAACCGCTGCGATTTCTGGCTCCATCGAAGCGGCGTTTTCCTTTCCCCTGACGCGACCTATGAGAAGATCCGGCGGTTATGCGAGACAAAGGACACGGTGGCTCTTGAAGGACTCGTTGAGCAGGCTAAAACCAACGGTTTGAAAAACGGACGATCCACCATGCTGCCGCTTGGAAGGATTGATCTCACCTTTTCGAAAGATACGGTGATCAAGACCGGATATCTGCACTTAAAAAACGGAAAAGTGGTCATCGATATAATCGACAACAAAGGTCCGTATCAAATAAGTGTATACAGTGCCATGGACAAGCCGCTTCTCAACGTGCATGTACAGCCCAATCGTCCCTCTCCCAAAGCGAGCTATTTCACGGCATGGGAGCATAACGGGGCAAAGCTTGAGGAGCTTGGGCTGGAGCGGCCCGTTTTTTATGAAGATCAAAATATAAGCGGCTGGATCCAGAAGCGGCCATCGGATCCTGTGCTCTGTGTGGGAGCAACGGTGGTACCGGGGGATATTTTCATTGCGATACGATATGGAGACTCTCCCGACCGGTCAAAAGAGAGTGTGCGGTCCATGCTTGAAAAGGCCAAAAAGCACGGGTCAGATGCCATCCGGAATGCGAGTGCGACCTTCTGGGCCAACCACTGGAGATGGGTGCCGCATATTGAGATACCAAATGAGACCCTTACGTTCCTGTACTATTATGGCACCTACATGTTTGCGTCGGTCACGGCGCCGGGAGGCGTGGCGCCGCCCATGTATGGGGCATGGATTGACGAGTTCGTTGAACCGCCGCTTGAAGGAGGGTATCATGCGCTTGCCAACATGCGGATGTGCTACTGGCCCGCGTTTCGCACGAACCTCACGGACCACTGCAAAACGCTGTTTACATTGGTTGATTCCTGGAAAGACAAGATGCGGGAGTATGCACATGCGGCGTTTGGGATCGACGATGGCTTCCTGCTCCCGCCACTCGTTGACGATCGGTGCGCGCGTCTAAGCGCGGCGTGGACCGAAGCCATTGACCCCTGTTACGGCGCGTTTGTGGCGGAACTCATGTACCGTTATTTCCAGTATACCCAGGATATCGATTTTCTTCGTGCAACGGCATTTCCCTTCATGCGCGGCGTCATGCGTGTTTATGAGACGATAGTTGAAAAAAAGGACGGGCGGTACACGGTTCCTTTAGGCGTTTCCCTCGGGTATCGCGGCAGGGAGTTTGGAGCCCAGGGCACCAATCCAAGCGTGCAGCTTGCCTGTATCCATTTCCTCTGTGACAGCCTGATCGCGTCGGCTCGGGCGCTCGGAGAGCAGCCGGTTTCCATCTGGGCCGACATTGCGGCCTCGCTTCCCAACGCGGCGATCTGTGAAACCCCGGCGCCAAGCGGAGAGACGGAAAAGGAAATCGGTGTGTTCGACGGCGTTGCGCTGGATGACAGCTACCCGCTCCACGGCATGTTCGCCGGCGTCTGGCCGTTTGAGGCGATCGATATTGACGATAAGGAACAATGGACAGCGCTTGAACGGGCCATTGCAACGTGGATCGACCAGGGTATGGGTGCGTGGGAATCATGCAGTCTTCCCTGGGCAAGCGCAATACATATGCGGATAAGAAATTCGGATATGGCGGAAATGCTGCTTGAGATCTGGGAGCGCGTGTTTATGAACGAAGGCCATGCTGCGGTGCTTGAGCCGATTTTCGCCGGATTCACGGCGCCCGGAGGATCAGGAGCGGCCCGGTCCGACCGCCATGAGATGTTGAACCTTGACGCCTTCATGGCTGCAACGGGCCAGATACTGGAGCTGCTGCTGCATACACGGCGCGGGATCAACTACCTGTTTCGGGGGGCACCGCAGCGCTGGAGGAACGTCTCGTTTGATAACATCCGCACCGAGGGCGCATTTGAAGTAGGGGCAACGCGAAGGGATGGGCGCGTCACGAGGGTGAGTATCAAAGCAAACAGCGCGGGTATTTTCCGGCTTGAGAATCCATGGAAAGGCAAAGTCACCCTTCAACATGCGGATGGGACCGCCACGATCCAGGGTATGGTTCTTGAGATCAAACTGGCTGCCGATGAACGGGTTGAACTCACCCAAGCCTAGGACCAACCATTATTGCGGAAGCAACGGACAACGTGGCTTCTCGGCAGGGCCTACATCCCTATGAAAAAGAGCATCATCACAATTCTTTTTTTTATCGGAATCATTATTGTTGGCAACATTGTCGCCTTCAGGGTCGTTCACGTACCGGACCAACTTCAAATTGTTGTCATCTTCAGTCTGCTTGTTTTCTACCCGATCCTGCGATTTCCGCTGGTCGGTGTTTATCTGTTGTTTATCATCATGCCGTTTATCCCTTTGCTCCGCCGTCTCTATTACTTGGCGTATGCCCGTCCTGAAAACGACCCGCTTATTATTATCGGGGATCTCATTGTTGCCGTCATGATTTTAGGACTGTTTTTCGCCTTCAGGGAACAGCTGCAACAGGGCAACATTCGTTTCCGTGTTGTGTTTCTTGTGTTGTTCTATTTCGTATATATGGTGGTCAGAACCGTGGTCGCGAATGAGCTTCCCCTCGGTACCGCATTGCTCCAGTTCAGGTTTTTCGGTCCACAAGTGCTCCTTTTTTTTATCGGCCTGCTCTATGCTGACCATGAAAAACACCTTCAACGGTTATGGGGTATCACCATCGTCATTGCCGTTGCGTCGGTGCTGTACGGATTAAAGCAGTCGCTGTTCGGTTATAGTGAGGCTGAAAAAATCTGGTTTTCCTCCATTGATTTCACCTCTCTTTTTATCAAGGGGATCGCCCGGCCCTTTTCCTTCTTTCAATCGCCCGCAGCGTTCGCCGATTATCTTCAGCTGGCGGTCATCGCCCTTGTTTTTTTCTCAGGATATGGCAGGGCGGCAGGAAGGGCAATATGGATCTTTTTGCCGTTGTTCTGGACAGGCGTCCTCATCACCTCCGTACGCTCAAGCTGGATCGGCATGGCCCTCACCTTTTTTATCTGGCTTTTTATTGTGCGGGTACGGGGTTACAGGCAGCGGTTGGTCTTCCTTTCAATCATGGTGATCTGTTTTATGCTGTTTGATGTGGCGCAGACGGTTGTTCAGACCGGGCTTGGTGTTGGTTCGCTGGTGACGTCGGTGACGGGAAGTGAACAGATAAACCAGACCATGACTCTTCTTGTGCATGAGCGGGCCCAAGCGATTGAAAATCCATTTCAGGAACACTCCATGCTTTCCCGCATTGCGTTGTGGAAGTATATTTTTAATATGACCGCACACCCGCATCTGGCGCTTCTGGGCCGTGGCGTCGGCGTGATAAATGCAGACTCTCTGTACATCACCTATCTTGCTGATTTCGGCTATCCCGGCCTTATACTCATCGTGATACTTTTTGCGGTGTTTATCCGATGTGGCTTTAAAGTGATTGACTTATCGCGCGTCTCATGGAACGTCTCAATCGCGACAGCAATAGTCACCATGAACATCGTCTTTGCAATTATCAGCATCACCGGATCGCATATTCATGCATTTCCCGGCGATTCCTATTTCTGGTTCTGGAACGGTGTTCTCGTGGGAATTTGGCATGCACAAGCGGCACCAGAACAGGCGGAAGAGGCGGATGAAACTACTCCTGACGCTTGATTTCCCGCCGGAGCGGGGAGGCATTCAGCGATATCTTTTCGAACGGGCAGCGCGCAGGTTCAACGCTGGGGACTGTATCGTTGTGGGGAGCGGAGCGCGGTCTGCCGTTACCACGGGAACGCTTGCGTGTCGTGTTATACGGGTGGCGAATCCGTTATCGTTGGTCAATAAAAAATGGTCGATTATCAACCTGTTCCTCTTTTGTGCGATGCGATCCGGGCACGAATGCCGGGAACTTCAAATTGAATGCGGCAATGTATATGCCGCAATTGCTGCATGGCTGGTATCGCTGTTTCGCCCCGTCACCTACCGTGTGTACACGTATGGCGGAGAATTGCTTTCGCTTGGTCGGGCATCACCACGGGGGATTCTTCTTAAAAGCGTCTTGCGCCGGTCGCAAGCGCTGTATGTCCTTGGTTCCTATACCAGAAAACTTTTAATTGCTGCGGGAATCGACAAGGAGATCGTTGTTGATCCGCCGCGGATCGTTGTTCCGTCACCCGAATGGCGTCGGCAGTCTGCAATTGATGCAGCGTTTTCATCTACAACGCCCCTGCGGATTCTTTCGGTCGGCAGAATGGTGCATCATAAAGGACACGATGTTCTTATTAATGCGTGCAGGCTTCTTGAGAGCGATGACCTGCCCTGGCAATTGACGCTGGTCGGATCAGGACCGCAGGAAAAACACCTTGGAACGCTGATTAAACGTTTTGGACTCACCGACCAGATAACCATGAAACATAATGTTGACGATGAAACGTTGACCGTTGAATACCGGAACGCAGATCTTTTCGTACTGCCCTCACGTCATGTCTCAACAGGAACAGAAGGATTCGGAATTGTCCTGATCGAGGCAATGGCGCATGGCGTTCCGGTGATCGCAGGCAGGGTGGGGGGTATTCCTGAAGTGCTGGACGAAGGGAAGTGCGGTGTCCTTGTTAAGCCCGATGATCCCGTGCTGCTGGCCGGTGCGATCAGAAACCTCGCAACGGATGGCGCGGCAATGAAACAACTGGCGGAGCGGGGCCTCATGCGTGTACAGGAGCGGTATGCCTGGAACTGAACAACGGCGGCTTCTTTTTATCAATCACTGGGCGCGAGAGCTTGGCGGTGCAGAGCTTTCCCTGCTTGACATTCTTGAGGAAGCCGCAGGCCGGTGTGAGACCCACCTCGTTTCGGCCGAAGAGGGAGAACTCCTGCGCCGGGCTCGCCTATGGGGAGTGACCAGCGTTTCCTTTCCCGGTGCAAGGGCGCTTGCTCATGTGCGCCGCGGCAGGCTTCTGGTCACCATGATACAACAGTGGCGGGGCATACTGTCGTTTGCAGGTTATGTGCTGCGCGTGAAAAAATATGTCACCAGGGTCAGGCCTCATCTGATACATGCAAACGTACCCAAATCGCATATGACGTTGTTTCTTCTCAGATGGTCCGGGTATCGGGGCATCTGCAGTTTTCATATCCGTGAACTATTTGAGAAAAAATCATTTCCACACCGGTTATATTCCCTGCTGTTTAAACCAGAGCGATCGATGGTCATTGCAATCTCTCAAACAGTCCAATCGTCCCTCCCCCCTTCCATGGCTCGGTCAGCCACGGTTATTTACAATGGCGTTTCCATAGGTCCGGCAAAGGGAACCATTACAAAAAGCGATGAACACCTTCGCTTCATTTATCTTGGACGTATTGTTCCATGGAAGGGATGTCATCTGTTGATTAAAGCCTTTGCCCGATTGCATGCCCGATTGGGTACCACGGCAGGGTTCCTCGATCTTGTTGGAGGAACCTTGTACTGGGATCAGGCATACCGTCATGAGTTAAAAATGCTTATAGAAAAAAAGTCCCTTGCTTCATACTGCCGCCTCCTTCCCCATTCCGCTGATCCGATTGCAACACTGAGCAACTACGACGTTTTCTGTACTGCCTCCATAAAGGAACCGTTCGGCCGCGCAGTGGCGGAAGCGCAGGGATGTGGGTTGCCGGTGATCGCGTTTGACGACGGCGGTATCGGCGAGATCGTGGAGCATGATGTCACCGGCCTGCTCGTGCGGGCAGGCAGCGTTGAAGCGCTTGCTCAGGCAATGGGATGCATTGCCAGTGATGACAGCATGCGGGTTCGCATGGGTAGTGCAGCTCGTTGTCGGACGATGAAATTGTTTGATATCGTGGTTCAGCGAAAAAGGATCGTCGATCATATTATCGACGGGTCACAACCTGTCAGCAGGAAATCTGAAAGAACAGAATAACCAGCGCGCTAATTCCAGCGAGCAACACCGAGAGCGAACCGAACACAAGTATTTGCTTGCGCCGTTTCTGTGCGCTTTGCTCCCAAGAAGAGACCGTTGGCAGAAGAAGCGAGGTCGTGGTTCTTTCCACCATGGAGGATTCCCCGGGACGTATAGGATCTTCGGATTGTTGCGCCAGTTGTTCCGGTGTTTCTTCAATGAAAAAATCGCCGGTTTCAGGAGCATACCCTGATTGGGGATCAACCAGCGGCGCCGTCGCTTGTGCTTCAGGACCGGCATCTGGCGGAGGAGAGAAAATGATCGTTTTTGTCTCTGGAGGAAACTCTCCACCCTCCTCGGCGTGCGGTTCTTTCGCGGGAGCGGGTTCGCCGGATTTCGTTTCTTCGATGGGATCTGACAGACGTTGTGCCGTGTCGTCTTGTGGTATCGCCGGCTGGTTTTCTGTGGCCGGTTTTTGATCGTTCAGGTCCATATATGCAGTAGCGATTTCCGTGGGCGCTTTTGCGGATTTCGCTTCGGCGATGCTTACCCATCTGCCTTCATGGAGCACTTGTCCGGCAGAGAGGTGTGCGAGAAAGTCCTCCTCCACCGCCTTTTTATCGGCAATCGGAATCCACTGGCCATGTTCGTCAATCACAAGACCCTTGAGGATATAGTTCTCTATCTCGGATATTCTGGACATCATTTTTACAAACGCGTTCTGCATACCGTCGGAGGCCTTAGAAATAGGTCAGACTGTCAGGATCGACGAGGAGAATGCCTTTTTTCTTTTTCGGAGCCTGCCGCACCGGTGCGGCTTTTTTAGCTTTGGGTCGCGGCTTTTCAGGTGCCGTGGCCGGGGTGGTTTTCTCCTGCGCCGGTTCGTTCTCCGGTTCTGCAGACTCTGAATAATCGTTGATTTGTGAATCAGCGACAGCCGCTGCAGCTTGGGATGGCACGGGCGGAGAACCCTTTTTCTTCTGATTATGCTTGCGGTAAATATCCGATGACAACTCGATAGGAAGCGGATCGTTCCGGTTAATACCTTTCAGTTCCTCCAGGATTTTTAGGGCGTTGTCTTCTTTTCCGCAGTACATTTTCCCGAGAGCGGCCATAGCGAGCGTTGTCCGGTGGTGTTCGAGGCGGAGCTGCTGGAAGAGCAACAACACCCCGACAAGGGCCACGACGAGGGCGATGAAACTGGACATAAAGGCGACAATCAGCAGCGGATACATGTTTGCCGGCCCTTTTTTCAAGGCCCGTGCGATCTCGTTCGCTTTGACCTTCTGGAGCTGAATGACGGCATATCCGCATTCATTCGAATCAGGAAAATCCCGGATGATTGCTTCGTACGTTTTTATTGCATCGGAAATCCGTTTGTCATGGTAGTGAAGACGATAGGCCTGCTCATAGAGTTCAAGCGGTGTGTTCGCCATGATAGCTCCTCGTGTAAGCTCCGCGCCTAAAAACCTTTTTTAATGTTTTTCAGAAGCGCCTTGATCTGTTTGTCAGACATTGTACGAGCCTGTGCCGGTGCGGGTACGTAGCGATCGCAAATAAATCTTTCATCCCCGCCGAACGAAACGACGCCGGTCGCCCGGCCGCTTCGCCGTGCCTTGAATTCGGAACACCCCTGTTTCATCTTGCAGTTGAAACATGAGCGGTTGTCTCGGACCGAAACACCCTTTTTCGCACTATCTTCGTCACGCTGATAGATCTCTTCGGCAACAGCAAGGGACCTGTTTTTTGCGACAAAGCGATCGTGATCGATATTTCTGTTCATAACTATGATGCCACCTCTATTAAGAGTAAATTAAAGCCGCAGATAAGTCAACGTTACTGCTCTGGATTATGGCGGAAGGCATTCCGGCCGTCCACATCTGATTCCATCGGTTTTCTGCTTGTTCCCTCGCTTCAGGGCTCAAACAGCATGATCCGTGAACGGTATCGGTCATTCCTCTGGCCTTGAACCAGAACAAAAAGAAGAAAATAATCTATTTCACAAGCTAAAACCCATACTGGAAGGATACCGTGTCACCTCCCGGCCGGCGAGCGGTTTCCTGGATGTCTTGCCAGGCAATTCGCAGGGCGTTGAAAACATCACGGGCGTTAGCCATCCTGCCGACCGGTATCGTTACAAGCGCATCGCGTTCCTGCCGTATCCATCGCGCCGCAATTTCCTGTTCAGGGAAATCGGAATTGGCCGCAGGAAGGACCGGACAGAAAAAGAACGAATGCAGTTCGTTAATAAAGGAGGGATCGTCAGGGAATGATTCATCAAAGGATTTTAGCCTGATTTTCTGTCCTTCCCTGAACCACAGCGACATGCCCTTGCCCTGCTGCGCATGGGGAAGCAGAATAATGGTATCATGCACCGGCCGGAAAGAACCCTTGCGTTCGTTAATGGCGGTCTGTGTATTCAGTACTGGTGCGTGTTTTTTTATGAGGCGGTATTCCTGGATAAGACATTCGAGTTCTGAACCGCACCGGTGGGTTACGAGAACATGCATTCTGTTTCTCAGCTCTGCGAATTTCTGCGGAGACTCTTCGGTTTCCCTGAAGTAACTCATAACACGCCGTTTGAGATTGGAGGCTTTGCCGATATACAGATACGCGCCATGTTTATCCTTGAATCCATAGATGCCGGGACCGTTTGAAAGCGAAAGAATGTCCTCGCTGGAAAAAGATTTTCCTGCAAAATACAGCTCTTTTTCCTGCTGACTGAAGCGGTCAAGGTCCGCACGCGATTCGATCCCTCGGCGGGAGAGCAGCTCAAGGAGTTCGCAGGCGCATGCGGCAAAGCGTTCCCCCTGTTTCATCACGCTTGCGCCGGCCAGCGCTGAGCCGAACAGGGAGCGTTCCAGGGTTTCCACAGAAAGAGGACGGGAAAGTGTAATGCCGGCAACCTTTGCAAGAACACCTATGAGTATGGTATCGTCGGGAAGAGGCCTCCCGTTGACCGAGCATTTTTCGGCGAGTAGTGCGCGGTTGCGGGAGGAGAGAAACAGGGGGATGCGCTTACAGCAGACCCTTCTGATTGTGTCCGGGAACGAATTCTGGGCATGGCGATCGAATGAGAACGCCGTGGATCCGGTAAGAGCGTCTCGTTCTTCAAAGGGAAACACATTCGGATCCACGAGCCAGGAAGAGAAGACACATGAGGGGGATGGGACGAGGTCCCATGCCGAACAGAACAGCAGCTGTTTTCCGGCAGGATCAGACAGACAAAACAGAGCGCACCAGGGCAGTGATCGCAGGAGATCCGTTTCCGTCGATTCAGGAGAACATGCCGCAGCGGCGTGCCAAATGCCGTTACCGTCAATAGAACACCGCCGGTCAAGAGAAAGGATGCCTGAAACGGCGGCCGCGGCAAGCTTGTTTCCAGGATTTTTCAATTTGAGAAAACGGGAAGCAAGCTCGCGTGACGAAACGCCTTCAGGATGCTCCCGCAGAAAAGACACGAGGGTCTCGTACAGTGTCTGCCGCTTTTCACCGGCCATTTGCCCTGCGCCTCTTTTTTAACCGCCCTATCCGGATAGTATGCAGGTGGAATACAATTCCGACGGTAACGCCGAACAGAAAGCCACCGATATGCGCCCACCAGGCGATAAGATTTTTTTCCGCAGTCGAGGCGGACAGATTAATATACTGTATACAGAGCCAAAGGAGAAGGAAGACAAATGACGGTATTTTAAAAAAGAACACCGGTGGGAAATAGCATACTAGTTTTGACCGGGGCAGGAGCATGAGCGTGAGACCCATGATTCCTGCGATGGCGCCGCTGGCTCCGACAATTGGGATCGTTGAGAGAGGCGAGCTGGCAGCCTGGATAGTCGTAGCGACGATACCGGCAATAAGATAGATCAGGCCGAACCGGAGAGCGCCAAGCCGGAGCTCCATTGCGGGACCGAACAGCCATAAATACCACATGTTCGAAACGCAGTGAAAAAGCGATGCGTGAACGAACAGGGAGCAGAAGAGCGCATATCCCGCCGGAGGCAGTGCGTCGACAGGGTGAAACAGGCCGTACATGAAGTCAAGCGGGACCAGCCCCTGTCCTGCACACGGCCCGCGATTGACGAGAAAAAGAGCGCAGCAACCCGCGATGAGCAGGATGGTCACTGCGGGAACCCGTTTCAATCTGGTCTCGTGCCTGACGGGAATCATCGGGTGCCAGGATCGTTTTTCATGATGGTTCGTCTTCGCATTTTCCTGCTGTCATCTCGTTTCATTTGTCGCAGTATTTACAGCGCAGAAAAAACCAACCATGACACATGAAAAAGACTTGAAAAAGGCGTTCATAATATGTATTTTTAGAGGGTACCCCGCATATAAAACCCCATCGGTTACCGTATACACCGGAGTAAGAAGAATATAGTTTTTTGTTTGCTTGACAAAACAATCAACACCTCACCATAAAGGATTATCTTTTTCAACCACCCAAGAGAGGAGTACTGTCGTATGGCACGCATCAGCAAGCAGCAGCTCATCAGCCTTCAGAAAAAACTCAAGACCGATGCGAATATCGGAGAAAAATTCGGCATCACCCGCCAGGCGGTCCATCAGCTGCGGAAAAAATACGGAATCGACTCGTCTATTGCCGATAATCCGATCAGAAACTCGAAGATTGCAAAAATGTACCGGTCTGGAACCTCGGGGACCGCAATAGCAAAGAAGTTCAAACTGTCCGTTTCGCAGACCTATCGCGTAATCAACGAGGCAAAAGCCAGCAGGAAAAAAGCAAAGAGGCGCAAGTAAGCGAACCGGCGATACAATGGCGATGGGGCCGCCGCTTGTCCGGCGGCCCCGATTTTTTTGCGCCCGAGTGTTTCCCGGAAGCGGCAGACAGTAAATTGTAAGAGTGTTTCCTTGCCAGCACTTATCATCCGGTCGATCCGTGAATACCGAAACAGCCGCAGAAAAAAAATCACTGAAAAAAACACTCACCTTCGCAACGGTGATCATGATGGGGTCGGTGTTGCTCAGTAGAATCGTCGGGCTGGTGCGCGAACAGGTGATTGCCGGATTCGGCGGCACCGGCGCGGATATCGACTCCTATGTGACCGCGTTTTTCATCCCGGAACTCCTCAACCATTTTCTGGCCGAAGGATTTTTGTCCATTACCTTTATTCCGATATTCCTTCGCTACTGGGCCGACGGTGACCGAGAGGGGGCATGGCGTTCCTATTCAAATCTTTTTTCGATAGGATCGGTTGTCTTCTGCATCGCTATTCCCCTGGCAATGCTGTTTACCCCAAGCATTCTGTGTTTGATGGGTCCGCATATTGCCAACGAAAACACGCTTGTGATGACCGTCAAACTGACCCGGATCATCCTTCCCGCCCAGCTGTTTTTTTACTGGGGAGCTTTTTTTTCCGCCGTGCAGATGGCGCAGCAGCGGTTTTTTGTTCCGGCGCTGGCTCCGTTTTTTTATAACGCAGGAATCATAGTTGGCGGCATTGTTCTCGGACCGCGCATCGGCATTGAGGGATTCGCCTGGGGGGTACTCGGTGGCGCATTTATTGCGAACGTCCTGGTGCAACTCCCTGGAGCCATGAGGGCCGGAATGCGCTACCGCATCTGTTTCAATCCGCGGCACAAGGATTTCAGGACCTTTGTCATGCTGTCGCTGCCACTCGTCTTCGGGCTGGGCATGACATTTTCAAATGAGATTTTTTTCAGGTTTTTCGGGTCCTTTCTGCAGGAGGGGGCGACGGCGAGCCTTAATTACTCCCTGCGGACCATGGGTATTATGATCGCCCTGTTCGGCCAGGCATGGGGCGTTGCCTTTTACCCCCACCTTACCCGCCTTGCCGCAGAAAAGAAAATGAAGGAGATATCGCTGCTTCTCAACCGGACGCTGATGCGCATCGGCACCTACAGCATCCCGATTGCCACGCTGTGTATCGTCTGCTCAAGCGAGATTATCAGCATACTGTATGAGCACGGCCGGTTCGACAGCGGTTCTACGGCACGCACCGCACCTCTCTTTGCCCTGTATATGGTTGGATCGTTCTTTTTTGCAGCGGCAGTGTTTACCGCGCGGCCGTTTTATGCCGTCCAGAAAACGCTTCCCCCCATGATCGCCAGTACCACCGTATCGCTTATGATTCTGCCGGTGTATTATATCTCAAGCAAGGTTTGTGGGGCGCCCGGAATAGCGGGGAGCGCGGTCGCTGGCATGGCGTTGCAGTTTTTCTTTGTCTACTTTTTATGGCACCGGAACTACGGCGAAGGGCAGTCGATCCGACTGCTTAAAAGGATTGCCCTTGTGGTCGCGATCAGTCTTGTTGCGGGGCTTGTCGGTATGCTGGTCAAGCAGTCAATCCAATCTCTCGATACCGGCTGGGGAGTAAAGGTCGACAGCGCACTTGTTGCACTCGCCGCCTCCCTGCCCTTTGCCGTTATCGTGCTGGCAAGTTATCACCTGACCGGCTTGCAAAAAGCGGGTGAATTGCTGGACGTGATCAGAAAAAGAACGTAAGAGACGGGTTTTCTTCTCGCAGAGCCTTGGGCGGGGCAAGTATTTCTGCCCAGACCATGCCTCTGCGGGCATCGTTAAGGTCTTCTGTCGACACCGAAAAGCGCGGCACCATATGCAATCTGCTTGGCGCGTCGGTTATCGCGGATGCGGCAACCGATTCCTCTTCCTGCCGGGTGCCTGCATCCGAACCGTTGATGCTGCTGCCAATGGGAGCGAGGGCAGTCTCATGGTTTTCATACCTGATGAACTCCTCAGAGATCGGTCGTTCTTCCCCTTGGCGTGAAACCGGAACATCGGTGTGTTCCGGTTCGTCATCGACGATGATGTCCAATTCGCGCGCCAGATCGTCAAACACGGACCTCTCGTGCCGCTCTTCGGTTTTCGGCGAAGACGGCGGTCGCTCAACGGAGTCCCGGTCCTGGTATTGAGGGTCCGGTTCAGGCTCGGATTCGCGGTCACGGCGCTGCTTTTCTTCAAGCATGCGTCTTTTTTTCTTTGCGTTTGAATTGCCGATAAGCGAAACAACGATCCAGATAATGAAGATCAGTATCGGCAGCAGGGAACCGCCGCCGTCGGCCCTGACTAAATCAAAGACATTCATGATCGCATCCGTATTCCTTTGGCCACCTCTTGGTAATCACCATACCCGGCAACTGCCACGCCCGATACATCAACATCCCCTGCACTTATTTCGTTTCCCTGTCACCGGGTTTACCCGTGGTAGAACCGAGGGTTTCGCGCATCGTGGTATCGGCCATGATGTTTTTCATGCGATAATAGTCCATAATACCGAGATTGCCGCTGCGGAACGATTCGGCCATTGCGAGCGGCACCTGCGCCTCGGCCTCTACGACCTTGGCGCGCATCTCCTGCGTCCGAGCCTTCATTTCATGCTCCGACGCCACGGCCATGGCGCGGCGCTCCTCGGCCTTTGCCTGCGCAATCTTTTTGTCGGCTTCGGCGCGGTCGGTTTCAAGAGCGGCGCCGATATTTTTTCCCACGTCAACATCGGCAATGTCGATGGAAAGAATTTCAAAGGCGGTGCCCGCATCGAGCCCCTTTTCAAGCACCCGTTTGGAAATCGAATCCGGGTTTTCGAGCACCTGCTTGTGGGAGACCGCAGACCCGATGGTGGTGACGATGCCCTCGCCGACACGGGCAAGAATGGTCTCTTCGCCCGCGCCGCCCACCAACCGGTCGATATTGGCCCGCACCGTGACGCGGGTGAGGGCGGTAAGCTGGATGCCGTCTTTGGCAACTGCGGCGACGCGCGGGGTTTCGATCACCTTGGGATTCACGCTCATCTGCACGGCCTCGAGCACGTTACGCCCCGCAAGATCGATGGCGGCGGCGCGCTTGAACGAGAGTGGAATGTTCGCCTTGTCGGCCGCAATAAGCGCCTGGATCACGCGCAGCACGTTTCCACCGGCAAGAAAGTGCGATTCGAGCGCGTCGGTTGAAATATCAATGCCCGCCTTTACCGCCATGATTTTCGACTGCACGATGAGACGCGGCGGCACTTTTCGAAACCGCATGAAGACGATGTTGAACAGCCCGACCTTTGCGCCGGAAATGAGCGCCTGCATCCACAGGGAAATAACGCTGCCCACAACGAACACGGCGATGAGCAGCAGAATACCGGCGATGATAATGAACAGCATGGAGATGTTAAAAGCCATGGTGATCGGTCCTTTCGTTGAATGTTCGTATTACGGTTTTATATCGGTCGACCGGATGCTTGCAACGGAACGGGTCCTCGTGCCGTATACCGGCAACGGTCAACTCTGCATTTTCTTTTTTACGACGATCCTGTTTCCCTCAACGGCAATCACGACGACGGGAACGTTTTTTTCAATATAATCTCCTCTGCTGATCACGTCATATTTTTTACCGTCAATCATGACACTGCCCGCAGGGTGGAGCGCGGTTATGGTAATACCCTCCTTGCCTTGGACCCGGGTCCATTCCGGAGGCTGCGAAACCGCGCCGTCCTTTCGTGCGAGCGTGTCACGCAGGGTAATCTTGGATGCGGCGAGCATTTTCACACCCACGATCACAAGCACCGGTACCAGGGCCAGATCGATGAGCGCGACGGTGATCCCGGCGCCGGTTGAGATCGTGCTAAAGACAAGGTACAGGGACCAGCCAAAAAGCCCGGCCGCGATAAGAGACAGTATGCCGGCGCTCGGAATGATGAATTCCGCGATAATGACAACAATACCGGTAATCTGCAGGGCTATCGGCAGCAGCAGCTTTCCGATCATCCCGGTTTCCCCCTGATAACGATGATACGTGCACCCTGAATCTCTGAGATGTAAATGGATGCCCCTTTTTCGATAAATTCACCGTCGGCGATCACATCATACTCGTCACCCTTGATCGTTGCCTTGCCGGCCGGCCTGAGGGCGGTGGTCACGACACCCGTGTCTCCTAAAGAAAGCGGCAGGGACGAAGCGGACGGGGCATGAGCATCGCCGAGCGTTTCGTTTAAAAAAGGTCCTTTTATCACGGTGGAAAGACGCGGCAGCCCGTACCGTACAAATAAAATGGAGAAGACACCGGCTGCGACGAACGAACCGAGCACCTTGGCAAGGTTGATGACGAGCGTGGCGCGCTGCCAGGGAAATTCAGGTTTTGGCAGCACGAATCCCTGCATGGAAAGCACCAGGCCTATGAGGATGAGCGCGACGCCCGGGATGAGCAGAATACCCATTGTCGGGAAAACGAACAATTCAAGCGCGATAAGAGCAATACCTCCCACCACCAGCAACGCTTCGGTATAATTTGCCAGGCCAACCATGTATTGGCTGAGCAGGACGAGCGCGATAAGGCAGACCCCCGCAATACCGGGAACGCCGAACCCCGGCGTCTTGAATTCGATATAGATCAGGGCGATGCCGATCGTCATGAGAATAGGCGCAAGGGTACCGATGATTCTGACCAGCTCCTCTGACCAGTTCTTCTCAAGCCGGACAATTGACGGGGAGGCATAGCCGAGCTTTTCAAGCGCTTCGTCGAGGCTGGCGGCACTCATACGGGAGAAGTGGAGACGTTGCGCTTCAACGTCATCCATGGTGAGCAGCTCGCCGCGTTTGATGACCGTTGTTGTTGCAACGATTGCATTTTTTCTTGCCGTGGAGAGATCTGCCAGCTCTGTTGAGTCAAGGTAGAGCACCGTGTCTTTGAAGGTAACCCGGTAGACCGGCGATCCGGTGGTGACCATTGCCTCGGTGAGACGCTCGGGATAGCCGTTCCTTTTTGCCAGGGAGCGGAATTTCGCCCGTATGGGCGACTGGAATTTTTCGCCGAGCATTTTAGGGCCTTCTTGCGACATCATGAGCGGCGCAACGTCGCCGAGCGTGGTGTTGTGCTGCATGATGAGTCCGTGGCAGGAAAGGGCGATCAGTGCCCCGGCAGATATCGCCTTGGTTTTTACATACGCAAGAGTGGGACACCCCCTGATCGAAATCATGGTGTCGGCAATCCTGAATGCGGCGTCGACCTCGCCACCATACGTGTCGAGTTCCAGAACGAGTATGACATTCTTGTGGTTGTCCCGCTCTTTTATGGACCTGCCGACATACGCGGCATTTGCCGCGTCAATGGTGCCGTGTACCGGAATAACAATAACGGTCGGTGATTCGGTCTTTGGGAGCGGGGGAGGCGTAAATCCCTGCGCCGCGGTTCCCTTACTGAGCAACAGGGTGAAAAAAAGAACAAGACCCGTACGCCACATGATAATGGTGTCCTCGCGTTGATTTGGATGCAGTAAAATATAATACGTGCAAGGAGCGTGCGTTGGCCTTTGCTCTTTGACCCTGCATCGAAGAATTTACTATTTTCTTGTGCTGTCCCATTGTTTTCCGTCAACGAAACGGCGCCGCCTATGTCCTCGTTCCGTTCGCCCTTCGGGTACCCCAATGTCTTGGGTATGATCATGGCCGGTGGGGAAGGTTCTCGACTGCACCCCTTGACGCTGGAGCGGGCGAAACCCGCGGTGTACTTTGGTGGGAAATACCGCATCATCGATTTCGTACTGAATAATTTCATCAACTCCGGCATTTTCAAGATCAAGGTGCTTACCCAGTTTAAGTCCGATTCGCTTATCAAGCACCTCACGTCCGGTTGGAACCTGAACCGCATGCTTGGCCATTTCATAGATCCGGTACCGGCACAGATGCGGACCGGGAAAAAATGGTACCAGGGCACGGCCGACGCGGTATTCCAGAACATCAACCTCATCATTGACGAAAACCCCGATTATATCGCCGTGTTCGGCGCGGACCATATTTACAAAATGGACATATCCCGGATGCTGGACTACCATCGTCAGGTAGGTGCCGCGGCAACGGTGGCGGCCATTCCCAAACCCCTGGCCGAGGCGTCGCAGTTCGGCATCATCGAAACGGACCCGGGCGGCCGCATGATAGGTTTTCAGGAAAAGCCCGCGCACCCCAAATCCATGCCGGACCGGCCCGATAAGGCCTACGTCTCCATGGGCAACTATATTTTTAACAGCAAATTTCTCGTCCGGGAGCTGTACAGCGATGCTAACGTGGCCATTTCATCACACGATTTCGGCAGGGACATTATCCCGAAAATGTACCAGGATTTTCCCATTTACGTGTACGATTTCTCGAACAACCGCATTCCGGGTGAAACCCACGAGCAAAGCATTTACTGGGAAGACGTCGGGACGCTCGAAGCATATTACGATGCAAACATGACCTTGCGCGACGTTGTTCCCGTGATTAATCTTTATAACGAAAACTGGCCGATCCGCACGGCCGCGGGACAGTCGCCTCCGGCGAAATTCGTGTTCGACGGAGAAGGCACAGAGAGACGGAAAGGTGAGGCGCTCGATTCGATCATTTCGGGCGGGTGCATACTAAGCGGTGGGAAGGTGGTGCGCTCGGTTTTTTCAAGAGGCGTCCGTGTTCACAGTCTCGCAAGTGTGGAAGACGTCATAGCGTTTCCGGATGTGGACATTGGTGAACGGGCGTGTGTAAAAAGAGCGATAATTGACCGTGGCATACGAATAGAGCCGGGAGATAAAATAGGATTTGATTGTGAGTCTGACAAAAAACGATTTTTCGTTAGCGATTCAGGAATAGTGGTTCTGAGTCAAAGTTCAAAAAATCTGTTCGCCAAAGACTATAAAGAAGAAAAAACGACATAACGGTTGAAATAGCAAGTGATTGGAATGGTTGAAAAGGCGCGAATGTTAACCGATTAAGTTTTCCTGTTGCCTTTAGGCCGGAAACCATATATAATTGATGAGGAGGGGTCAGGACGGGCCATTGAACCAACGGAAAATTATGCGATTAAACTCAGAAACCCTCTATTTCCGTGATATTAACCGGTTTCGTGTCTTGAGCGACAAGGAGGAACGGGATCTTGTTCTTCGCGTTCAACGCAATGAGCCGGGCGCAGCCAATGCTCTCATCACGGCCAACCTCCGCTTTGTGGTAAGCGTTGCGCGACGCTACCGCGGACGGGGTCTGGGATACATGGACCTCATTAACGAGGGAAATCTCGGACTTATAAAGGCGGCCAAGCGGTTCAACCTTGCCATGAAGGTGAAGTTCATCTCTTACGCGGTCTGGTGGATACGCCAATCCATTCAGAAAGCGCTCTTTGAGCAGACCGGAACGGTTCGTATCCCCCTCAACAAGGTGGCCCTGTTCCGGAATTTCAAGCAGGCGCTTGCGAAGAACCTGGGCGACTACTACGAGACCATCATGACGAGCGACTTCAAGAACCACGAGAGCGACATCGTCGAAATCATGGACAAAATGAAGTCGATTTCGCTTGAAACGCCGATCTCAAGCATGTCGCAGTCCCAGTCCGGCGACAGTGTGAAAACGTTACAAGATGTTCTGGGCGAGGAGCCGAACCAGGACAATGACACGCTCCGCCGCGAGCTGGGCGCAGTGCTCGACAGTGTGCTGCAAAACGTGCCGAGCAGGGAGGAGCGTATCATCCGCATGTACTTCGGCCTCAATTTTTCCCGCCAGTTCACGCTTGAAGAGATCGGTAAGGAGCTTAACCTCACCCGTGAGCGGGTCCGTCTGATCCGCGACAAGACCCTGCGCAAGCTCATGCGCAATCCCGTTTCCCGCGCCCGCCTGACCCCGTTTCTGCAGGATGCGTTAAAGTCGTAACATGCCGGGGTTATTTCTCCCGTCCGAACTGCTGCACTATGCTGCCGCCGGACTTTCGGTTGCGCTCGGTATCGCGTATTGCGTGCAGGCCGCTGCCGTGGTGCGCGATTTCAAACTCGTCCTCGCAGCCCATCAGCGCATCCTTATCATGTCCCTCGTGAGCCAGGGAATCCTTTACTTTTTTATCGGAACCCTCGTCATGCTCGTACGCCTCCTGACACCGCACTCTTCGTTCTGCCGCGTTCTTTCCTTTGCCTGCGCAGGCATGCTCCTTGTGCTTTCGGTCTGGACCGGATCCACCGGGGGACGCAGCGAGTTCCTGCTTTTTAAAACCAGTCATTTTGTCACCATCATTGCTGCAGGGTGTTTACTGCTAGGATGCGCCCAGGAGTGAGCGTGCCGCACCGAGAGGTTGTTCCACGGAAAGTTCCGATGCGACAGAGTTTCCCTCTTGATTCCCCACTATACGGATTATATTACTGAATAGGTTATTTCAGACCGTTCACAAGGGGGGACTGATGAATCGTTTGACGCTGTTTGCCGCGATGCTGCTCGTTTCTTTTGCGGCCGGAGGCATGCTCAGGGCCGACACCATCATGGTCGCGGGGCAGGCGCGGACCTATGTTCTGCATGTCCCATCAGGCCTTTCCAATCCCGCGCTGGTCATCAACATGCACGGCCTGACCGGCACCGGTTCCCAGCAGCAAATGTATTCGCGCATGGACCGGGTCGCTGACCAGGAAAAGTTCATTGCAGTATACCCTGACGGCCTTGCGAACACGTGGGACGTCAGCGGCAACCAGGATGTGGATTTTATCAAGACACTTATCGATACCCTGTATGCGCGTCATGGCATCGACCGCAACCGGGTCTATGCGACCGGATTTTCCATGGGCGGATTCATGAGCTACCGGCTTGCCTGCGCTGCGGCGGACGTCATTGCCGCGGTCGCTCCGGTTGCCGGTCTTTTGATGGGGTCCAGCCGCAACTGCACGCCGCCCCGTCCCGTTTCAGTGCTGCATATCCACGGCACCGCGGATTCAACGGTCCGCTACAGCGGTGTTGCCTCAACGATCAGCGGCTGGCTGACGCGCAACGGCTGTCCTGAAACGCCGACCATCACCAAACCGTATCCTGAAACCAATCCGAACTCGGTCGTGACCAAGGAGCACTACGGACCATGCAACCAGGGAACCGAAGTGGTGCTCATGACGCTTGAAGGCGTGGGACATCTGTTGCCGAGCAATACCAGCACCATGATCAACGCCAGCGAAGAGGCATGGAGGTTTTTCAAGAACCACACCTTGACCGGCGCGGCCGTTTTTCCGGCACGATCCCTAGCCGCGGCGGCAAAAGAGATCATTGCCTGGTCAACGCCGGGCGCGGTGCACATTCGCGGCGTGCACCGCGCCCGAAGCATCCGTATCGTGGATACCAAGGGCAGGGTGGCAGTGGAAACCGCGATAACCGGTCCGGACCGTTGCCGTCATTCATCGCTGGTCATTCCTTTCGAGCGCTGGACACGGGGCGTCTATATCGTGGTGATCGCAGACGAGGCCGTCGTCACGCCGCTGAAGGTCATGATGCATTAATCGACAGGGTGGAAAAAAGCAGGAGAAGGGCGGTGAGGGGGGATGGAAACAGTCCGCACCGGTCACGTCCCGCGGCCGCATTCATCAACGGAGAACAAACGGGCCGTCGATGAGGCGCTTTCGGATTCTACCGAATCCTTCAACGCCTTGATGGCCTTGATCTGGTCCTGGAGCCTTTCAAGCCTTTCCCCTTTGAGCTTTGGCGTGGCGATCATTCTTTTCGTAAGGGGATTTATCCACCGTCCCCGCGCGTTCTTGAAACCGAAATGAAGATGAGGTCCTGATACCCTGCCGGTGGCGCCCGCCCTGCCGATAATCTGCCTGGTCCTCACGCTCTGGCCTGTGCGTACCAGCCTTTTTGAGAGGTGCAGGTAGTAAGAGGTCGACCGGTCAGAGTGCCTGATGGCAATTTTATTGCCGCTGTTCTGGTCGTACGAAGAAACAACGACGTTGCCCTTTGCCACGGCATATACCGGAGCGCCGGTGCGGGCCTTGTAATCAACACCGTAGTGCATCTGTCTTGCTCCGGTGATGGGGTGTATGCGCCAGCCATAGCCGGAGGTGATGTGAAGATGGTCTACCGGATACCGCAGTCCGGAATGGATAAGCGCTTCTCCCGTTGGGGTGTAATGGGCATTAAAGGTGGACTTTGGGTCTTCATCATGGTACGCAAAAGCCTCATGAAATCCGGCCTTTGCTCCGGTGTATGATGCATAGAGCACAGAGCCCTCAATCCAGGTATTTTCATAGAACCGCTCTTTTAACAGCACGCAAAAGCTGTCGCCCTGTCTGGCATGGGTGCGGAAGCAGACTTTGCACATCAGGATGCCGTTGACCACCTGTGTCAGTGCCTGGGGCACGTTCCGATCGAGCAGAGCCTGGTTAAGGGTGTTTCCCTGTTCTATTTCTCCTTTCACAATTCTGTGGCGGATCGTGGTCGGCCGTTCATGAATAGAATAGCGGTAGGTGCCGGTTGAGGTGTCGAGTTTAAGGATATGATCAACAACAATAGTGGGTTGATACACGAGCTCATATACCGTGGTGCTGTCCTTGCCAAACGTGAGTCGAACTTTCTCTCCGGCTTTCAGGAACCGCAACTCAACCTCGAAGCGCAGCACATTGACAAGCTGCAGGGAGGTGGGCACGTCGACGCCGAGGTCCCGCAACACCTGGAATATGCCCTGTCCGGCCTTGATTTCGCCATATACGGAGCCGGAAAGGGCGCTGTCTATAGCCTTTAAAGAATCAGGCACCTGCAGACTGTCGGCAACCGACTCTTCCTCTAGTGGTCGGTGTTCCGGAAAAAAAAGGAACACCACGGCAGCTCCTAGCATGAAGATGACAATGAGCATGGGCACTAGTTTCTTTGCATCAATGTTGGTGAGCCATCGGTACATGCTGGTTATATTCTTGTCAGCCATTATTGATGTTGGAAAATCCTGATACCGTTGGAATTCTGACCGCGGTTGATCCGACAAAAAGCTGTTAAAACAAAGTCAGAAAAATACTGCTGTTGTAGGGGTGCGGCAAAGCTATTTAACCAGACCAATAGATGGTGCGCGTTTTATTACCATGAAACATGCCTGACAAGCGTTCTTTTCGCATGACCTGAATCCGGTCTCCCTTGTCGGGACCGTTTCTCCCTGGCCGGGAACGGATATTCCTGCCATGCGGAAAAAGAGGGACGTTTCCGGCCGGGCGTTCAGGGCTGTGGATTACTCGCGCGGACAATCGCGGAATCGCTGACCACTTCCCTGACCAGGTCTCCGCCCTGTATGGCGCGACTGGTATCGCTGTACAGGGTCCTGTTGTTTTCAAGCGTCACGGTGATGGTATAGCCGTTCGGCCGCTTGGTATAAAACCGCACCCGTTCTCTTCGGTTTTTCTTTATGTTCGCCGCGATCACGGTCCCGGCTTCGTGGCGGATGGTCGCGGTCATGATGGCTATGCCGGACTCGTTGACAATATCAACGGCGGCGATATTCTTTCGACTTCCCCGGTGAAGCCCGAGAAGAAAGCCGATGCCGAACAGAAGCGCCGTAACAATCGCGCCGGCGAGAAGCTTTTTCATGGACGTATCCTCCTGGTTGTGGAGTTCGTGGCTGGTGTCGATATCGTTTTTCGAGAGAAACCGATGTTCAAGCACTCGATGAATTGCAGATGCCGCTGCCTTTTTCATATGATCAAAGTCCTTTTTGGTAATCATTCTTCTTCCGGTCACGCAATATGCCGCACCGGGGCACCGTTCTCGTACACGGTAATCGGCCCGTCATGGCTTACCTTGATGCCCAGCCCGAACGTGCTGCCGTATCGTGTCGCTGCCGCGCGAGCGCCCTCTTCGCCCTTGGTGTAACGTTCCGGAATATTCAGAATCACGCCGGCGTTCAGGACTTCGCCGTCGGCCCCGATCACGATACAGCCGTCGATGGAGGCGAGCCGGATGAGCGCCTTGCGGCTGATCCGTCGCACGTTGCCGAATGATGCGCAGCGGAATTCCCTCGCGAGCCCTTTGAGCCGCTTTCCGACAAAGTGCTCTGGCCTCTTGGTGATGACGAACGAGGCGCCGATTTTGGCGGCGGACATCTCCACGAGTATTTCAGAAAGCCGCTGTGATGCACCAATCGAAAGGTGGTCGCGCAAATAGTAGCTGACCGGCGTTCCCGTTACCCGGTGCCACATATTGCCGGTAAGCTTCATCACCCCGGCGGTGTTGAACACAATAAGCTCGCCATGCGAGGTCGCGATAAGAATAAGGTCCTTTCCCAAGAGTACGGACTTAAGGTGACGGTAGCGGTGCGGCACCATTTCCCAGCCCGCGATATCGGTCATGGGGAAAGGATCGCAAAACCGGAGCAGGTATTTCATCCTGCCGTCGCCGTCCACGACGATCAGGCTGTTTTCTCCATCAGCAAGTTTGGATATTTTCCGCGACTGTTTGAGCGCCTCCCGGTAATCGGTGTCCCGGGCAAACGGCAGCAGATCATACTCGTTTCCGCTTGCCTCTTTGAGCCGCGACGGCTCCCAGGTCAGAAGCAGCCCCTGGTCGAGCGGTTCGCCCTCGTAGCGCATGTACAGCGCATCGCGCGCCGCGGCGATAAGGGTGAGCACGTTGAGCTTTTCGCTACTGTCCGAATAGGTGGCGGAAACGATGATGTCGTCCCACAGAAGCGGCTCGTCCTCGACAAGGATCCGCCTTACGTCATTGACTGTTTTAACGGCCTTACCCAGCCGTTCAGAGAACCTGATAAACCGCTCGATGCACTTTTTTGCGAACGCATCCTGGTCCGCTTCAAGGGGAAACGACAGGCTGGCAATGGAAGTCCGGTTTTCAGGGCCGGGCAGGAAAAACCGCACCCGCTCCTTGTCCTTCTCAGGCTCGCGCGGCCAGGGTGAAGCATGTACGGTGATCCTGGTCAGTTTTGCCGGATACCCGATTATATGCGACAGGTCAGGCAGGACCTGTTCATAGGCGTCGATAAGCGTTCGCTGTTGCGAAGGGGACCCGTAGGTTTTTTTCATAAGTGCGTCCGTAAAATCGGCCGGATTATATATAAGATACCACAGGCGATCAGGTGAGGTAAAGAGCAATATCCTTACCACAAGCGTTCTTGTGTATTGTGGAAAGCGGCAAAGTAACATATTTTTTGCTTTATCGCACCTATGCTCGACTTCTTCAAATCTCGTCAAAAACCTCAACAACAGGACATCCGCCCACCCATGAAAACTGAAGTCTGGCCTGGCCGTTCCTATCCGCGCGGACCTTCATGGGACGGTAAAGGGGTCAACTTTTCCCTGTTTTCCGAAAATGCCACTGCGGTCGACCTGCTGCTGTTCGATGCGCCGGAGTCCGCGGACCCGGCCACGGTCCTGCCTCTCAAGGAACGGACCGCTGAGACCTGGCACGGGTATATTCCGGGAATCGGTCCGGGCCAGCTCTACGGGTACCGGGTGCATGGGCCATATGAACCGGCCAAGGGCCACCGGTTCAATCCGAACAAGCTTCTCATTGATCCCTATGCAAAGGCGATTGCGGGCGATGTGGCCTGGAACGATGCGGTATTCGGGTACCGCATCGGGGACAAGGATGAGGACCTTTCCTTCGATGACCGGCCGTCCGCGGCGTTTGTGCCGAAAAGCGCGGTCATCGACCACCGTTTTGACTGGGGCGACGACACCCAGCTCCGGATTCCCTGGAACGAAACCGTGATATATGAGATGCACGTCAAGGGATTTTCCAGACGCAGCCCGTCGATTCCGGAAAAACTGCGCGGAACCTATGCCGGTCTTGCCTCGGAACCCGCCATCGAGTACCTGAAAAAACTAGGGGTCACCACGGTCGAGCTCCTTCCGGTTCACCAGCATGTCAACGACCGTTTTCTCGTCAACAAAGGGCTCTCCAACTACTGGGGATACAACACCATCGGATTTTTTGCCCCGGATTTCCGGTACGCACGTTCCGGACTTATAGGCGATCAGGTCACTGAGTTCAAGAACATGGTGAAGACCCTCCACCGAGCAGGCATTGAGGTCATCCTTGACGTAGTATATAACCATACGGCCGAGGGAAACCAGCTCGGTCCAACGCTCTGTTTCAGAGGGATTGACAACGCTTCCTACTATTTCCTCAAACCGGAAAATCCGCGCTTATATGTCGATTTTTCCGGGTGCGGCGGCTGTTTCAGCCAGCGGCACCCGCGCGTACTGCAGTTCATGATGGACTCCCTTCGCTACTGGGTGAGCGAAATGCATGTGGACGGTTTTCGGTTCGACCTTGCGGCGACGCTCGCGCGCGAATCGTTCGAAGTGGACCAGTACGGCACCTTTTTCGACATCATCCAGCAGGACCCGGTCCTGTGCCAGGTCAAGCTCATTGCCGAGCCGTGGGACTTGGGGCCGGGCGGATACCAGGTGGGAAATTTTCCCGTGCTCTGGAGCGAGTGGAACG
>JAFGDP010000010.1 GCA_016932075.1 Chitinispirillaceae bacterium
CTGACAGAGTTTGAACACGACACCGACCCCGGCAAGGTCCTTGTCCGGATAGGAACAGGACGGGATTTTAGGATCGAGCATGGCATATGCCGGCGGCAACGTGTCCTTGGGCTCGTGATGATCGGTCACGATGCAGTCGATCCCGCTACGGAGAGCGCCGGCGATCTCTCGCACGGCGGTCACGCCGCAGTCGACCGTGATCATAAGCCGCGCGCCGTTTTCCGCTATCCGCCGCACGCCCGATTCCGATACTCCGTACCCTTCCGTCAACCGGTGCGGAAGATAGTAGTCGCACCTGACGCCAAGCGCCGTAAGCACCCGCACGAGCAGCGCCGTACCGCTGACGCCGTCCACGTCATAATCACCGAACACCGCGATCCGCTCGTTTTGTGCCACGGCATCAAGGATACGGACCACGGCCCGGTCCATGTCCGAAAACAGAAAAGGATCGTGAAGGTCGCGCAGGGCAGGCGCAAAGAACTTTGTACACACGTCAGGATCAATGAGGTTGCGGCAGGCAAGAATGCGCGCGGCAGAGTGCGTAACATTGAGCTGGCTGGCGAGTCGCGACACCATGGTTTCATCGAGTTCGCGGACCGTGATCCGTTCCCGAGCGCACGGAAAACCGCTCATGAAATTTTCGCTCCCGATGCGACGGCGGCGTCAGGTGAAAGCAGCGACAGGGTGCCGTCCGTGTCCTGAGCGGCCAGGAGCATACCTTCCGAGACCTGGCCCATCAATTTCGCCGGTTTGAGGTTCATGATGACCACGACCTGTTTTCCCGCGATCCGGTCGGGCGTATACTGTTCCGCGATCCCCGCAATGATCTGCCGCTTTTCTTTGCCGAGTTCGACCTGCAATTTTAGCAGTTTTTTCGACTTTGCCACGTTTGTCGCGGAGAGCACCCTGCCCACGCGCAGGTCCACCTTTTTGAACGTGTCGATGTCGATAATACCGTCATCGGCCTGAGCGGCTCCCGGCCCGGGTTCGGCGCCGAAAAGCGGAGCGATATCGTCGTGCGTCAGGGGAATGACCAGCTTTTCGGTCACCAGAAGCGATTTGTTCCGCAGGGAAAAGGCATGGTCGTTCCACGACAGTTTCATGTCCAATTGGCGCTCGAGGCTGCCGCAGAGTTCCGGCATCATTGGCTTGAGAAAAACGCCGATGGCCTTGATGAGATTGACACAGGTCACCATGACCGACGCCGCGGCGGCAGGATCGCTTTTTACCAGTTCCCAGGGTTTCTTCTCCTGATAGAATTTGTTGCCGGCATTGCCGAGCCCATGGATCCGTTCCACCACCGATTTGAATTCCCCTTTTTCATACCAGCATTCTATTTCCTTCGCCGCTTCTATGACGTCGTGTTCCATCCGATCGTCCCACGCCGCGTCCGGAATGGTCCTCCCAAAATAGCGCTCGCAGAATACGAAGGTCCGGTGGTGCAGATTGCCGATATTGTTGGCCAGCGTGGCGTTGATCTTCGATAAAAACTCGGTCGCCGACAGGTCGATGTCCGCGGTGCTGGGCGACAGCTTTGAGCCGAAGAAGAACCGCAGGTATTCGGGCGCCTGGGGGTGTTTGATTGTGGCAAGAAAGTCTTTTGCCAGGATAAACGTGCCCCGGGTTTTGGACATTTTCTCGCCCCCCACGGTCAGAAATCCATGGACGAAGAAGGTGGCAGGCAGGCTGCAATTCGAGTTTTCGAGCATGACCGGCCAGAACAGCGTGTGAAAGTAGACGATATCCTTGCCAATGACGTGGACGATCTTCGTCCCGCTCCCCTTTGACCAGTACTCCTCGACCCTGCGCCCCTGATCCTTGCACCAGCGTGCGGTCGACGACAGATAGCCGATCGGCGCGTCAAGCCACACGTAAAAATACTTGTTCTTCGTTCCCGGGATCCTGAACCCAAAGTACGGACCGTCGCGTGACACGCACCATTCGCGCAACCCTTCGTTGATCCAGGTCGTCACGAAGTTGCGCATGTCGTCCTGCAGCACGCCGGGACGCGAGAGGTAGTCGCGCAGGAACGGTTCGCACTTGGCAAGCGTCACAAAAAAATGGGTGGATTTTTTCATTGTCGGCGCGGAACCGCAGATATAGCAGTGCGGATCGCCCAGCTCGGTCGGTTCATAGGTACTGCCGCACGCTTCGCACACGTCGCCGTACTGTCCGGAAGCCTTGCATTTGGGGCAGGTGCCCACGATAAAGCGGTCCGGCAGAAACCGCTTGTCGCGATCGCAATAGTACTGGTTGATTTCTCGTTCGACAACCAGGCCGTTTTTTTTAAGGTTTTCGAAGATCAGTTCCGCATAGAACCGGTTTTCTTCGGAATTGGTTGAGTAATAGATGTCAAATCCTATATTGAACCCGGCGTAATCGCGGACATGGTCGGTCCGTGCGCGGGCGATGAGCTCTTCGGGTGAAATGCCCTGTTTTAGCGCGGAGAGTTCGATCGGCGTGCCGTGGGTGTCGTCGGCGCACACGAACACGGCATGGTTGCCCTTAAGCTTCTGGAACCGGACAAAAATGTCGGTCTGGACCGCTTCGAGCAGATGGCCGAGATGGATGTCGCCGTTCGCATACGGGAGCGCCATGGTGACCAGAAACCGGGGCGTACTGGTGGCGGGATCAGGTGGCATGAGCGGGTGATCCTTTCTCGATCTCGTCAGGGGACAACCACTCCTGAGTACCGTCCTCATACCGTACGAGAGCTTTATCGGTAAAGATATTGATGAAATCAAGGACGCCGTTCCTGCCGTTCACGGTGATCTTGCCGCCGATTTCCGGATACGCCTTGAACAGCTCCTGGTACAGGTCATCTTCGTACCGGAGGCAGCAGAGCAGCCTGCCGCAGTTACCCGAGATCTTTATGGGATTGAGCGCCAGCTGCTGGTTCTTGGCCATCTGCGTGGTGATCTGTTCAAACTCGGTCAGAAACGCGCTGCAACACTGCTTGCGGCCGCAGATGCCGTACCCGCTGATTCTTTTGGCCTCATCGCGAACACCGATCTGCCGCAGCTCGATGCGCGTCCGGTAGACCGACGCAAGGTCCTTGACCAGTTCCCTGAAATCGACCCGCTGCGCAGCGGTGAAGTAAAAGGTTATCTTGCTGCCGTCAAATTGCATCTCCACATCAACCAGTTTCATGTCAAGCTTATAGGAGAGTATTTTCTCCTTGCAGAGCTTGAATGCGGCCTTCTCCTTTTCCTGGTTTCTTGAAAGCGTATCAAGGTCTGCGGACACTGCCTTGCGGATCACGCTTTTCGTCTCACCCTTGCCGCGTTTGAGGCGGATGAGCGATCCGACGCATGACACTTTTCCCATGTCCTGGCCCCGTTCAGCTTCGACAATGACGTATTCGCCCTCTTTAATATCAAGATCGTTGCGGTCGCGGTAGATGGCGCGGCGCTCACCCTTGAAAATGGCCTCAACGAGCCTGCTGTTCTTTCCCATGAAGTTCCTCCGACAAGGCAACCGCAAACTGCGCGAGTACCAATGTTACGTTGGCATACGACGTGACGGCGTCGATTGCATTCTGGCAGATTCTGATGATCCGCTCATAGGTCTTTTGCGAGAGCGGCGCTTTCAGGCGCACACAGCGGGACTGCCGGCCTAAAAATACGTTTTCTGTGTTTGGCAGTTCACGTAAAAATGCATTCCGGGCCCTCTCCATGACCTCCTTGATCAGCCGTTCGTACCAGGTCATACCGTGTCCCTGAGAGAGACGGTCAATACACCGACCGGTTTGCGCCCAGTCTCCCTGCACGCAGAGATCCCATAATTGCATCGCCACCTCATTGGTTTCATAAGGCGGATTGTTCCATAGGTCAAGGGATCTGCCGAGCGCGCCGGTATGGACGACCTCTTCAAGACGAGGATCAGCCGGGTCCACGTCCAGTCTCGCGACCAGCTCATCCCTGATCTCCTGGGGGGAGAGAAACGCAAACCGTACCATCTGGCAGCGGGAGACCACGGTCGGCAGCACCGATGAAACACGGTCCGTACAGAGCAGCAAGACCGTACCCCTGGGCGGCTCTTCAAGAAGCTTGAGCATGCTGTTTGCTGACTCCCGGTTCATTGCCTCGATCCCGTCAATAATGACCACGTTAAAGCCGCCCTCGGTGGGGCCCCTCTTAATTGATTGATTGATCTCGCGTATCCAGTCCACCGGAATGCTCGGGACCTTAGCGTGTCCCGGTAACAGGTAGGGATCAGCAATCCGCTGTTTCACGCAGGAAGCGACGTAGTCCCATCCTTCGGCCGAGAGCTCTCCTCGGTCATGTTTATGTGCCGCAGCGAGCTCGAGAGGCATGATGACCCGGAAATCAGGATGCGCATAATGGAGCACTTTGGTACAGGCCGCGCATGCACAACACGGCCGGTCCTGCTTCCCCACGCACAGCAGAATGAGCGCGATATCGAGCGCAGCGGCGAATGTGCCGGATCCAGCCTGACCAGAAAACAGATACGCATGCCCAAGGGTGTTGCCGGCGATCGCTCCGGCCATGACCTCTTTGACTCGCCCCTGGCCGGCGCAATGCGGCCACCGGATCGTCCTGTTTGAATCATCCATAGACCGAGTTCAAATATACCTTTTCCCCACGCTCTATTTGAAGGTGCTGCCGCGGACGATCGAAAAGGCGAGGCACACTATTCGGCGGGGACGCTGCCTACATTATTCCTTCTTCTTCCCTGAGCGCCTGCTTAAGAAGGCCGTGTGCAATATATCTGCACGCCTTCAGGTCAACAACCGGGCAGGGTATAGGGACTTTCCCGTTATAGGAGGAAATGATCGCCACCACGCTGTCCTCGGGTATCCGGTAATATTGCTGCATGGTGAGAACGATTTTTTTCATATAGGCGGTTTTTTCCATATAGGGAACACTGAGCGGAAACGTGGTTGCGTTACCGGACACCCTGATCATGATGAGGTTCTGCGAGCTGTCGTGAAGCGGGGAAAACATCGTATTTACCAGTTCCCTGCCCTCCTGGATCAAATAGGTTTTTCTGAAGTCAGGACTGAAACCGCTCCTCGCATAATCGTCCTTGACCTTGCAGCACACATAGAATTTGTTGAATTTATCGATCCGATCCCTCGACGGGGACGGTACCGAAGGCCGCTTTGCAAGCTCTTTACCATTGGAAAGCTGATCTTCTCGTTCATATAAACGGCTCGCGCAACCGGTGCCGAGCGCAAACGCAAGCAGCGTAGCCAGAAGAAAGAGGGGGTGTTTCGGGGAGAGTTGCATTGCTAATAATTTAAAAAAATACGCGCCACAATGCCTTGTTTTTTTCCTAAAATCTCTTTTCAATATACGGCAATCCCGCCGAAATAGTAAAAAAACCGGCCCAGCCCTTAAAATGATTGGTGTGAAATTGCGTATTGAGGATCACTGCTCTGAGAAGAACAGAAAGCTCGAACCGAGTTCGCCGGTAATATCCTGTTGCAGATGCCGGGTGAAATCAGGGGTCAAATCAAACGCCTCAAGGACGGATTGCTCAGGATTCGGCGCCTCATAAGCAGCATCAATGACCATACCGAACGTATAACAGAGCCAGTCTGCAGCATGACAGATACTTGCGCTGTCAATTGCATTATTGGCTGGCCCGGGCTCATGGTGCGAGGAAAGCGCTCTCATGATCGGTGTCGGCAGGCCCCAGTTGGCGGTAAGCCATGTTGCGACCTCGGCATGAGAAAAACCCATAGTTTCCTTTTCTGCAAGGTACTGAGGCAGCCTCTTTCTTCTGGCGTACTCAAGCGAGGCATGGAACTCTTCGTGAACGTACTGCTCAAGCACCACTTTGCCTATATCGTGCAGGAGCCCTGCGCAGAACAGTTCCTCGGGATCGAACAGAAACCGTTTTTTAATGCGTGAGGCAAGGTGCTTCGCGATCAGTCCGCAGCACAGCGAATGAAGCCAGAATGCCTTCCGGTCAAACAGCTTGCGCGAACGCTTACTTTCAGGAAACATGTCGAACACCGAAACGCTCAGTACGATCGTGGTGATGATTTTAAATCCCAGAAGCACCACGGCATGATTGATGGTGTTTATTTTTCCGGGCATTCCGTAAAAAGCGCTGTTCGCAAGCCGGAGCGCTTTCGATGAAAGCGACGGATCCTGTCCAATGACCGCGGCAACGTCATGTGTTGAGGCCAACGGATCATTGATCATGGCCATGAGCCGTGACGCTATTTCGGGAAGCGTCGGAAGGTTGGTAAAATGCCTGAATTTTTCCTCAAGCTCCTCCTGCTGCCCAGTCATCATTCCCCCGCGATTGGTGCGCACCGCCGATTGATAATTGAGTCATCAAATGATACCATTATAGTATAGATTGATACTAATTATACTGTTCCGCGTTATTCTTTTAAAGCCGGCAGATATCAGGCTCACGGTGCGCAGGCGACACAGGAATACAAGTTTATGGTTGCACCGGGGAAACAGGGGTAGTATTTTTTCTTTTACCTTATCATTCCACACACTCCTGCGAAACGATGATCATGGCGCCGTGTGTAAGGCAACATGGGATGTTTATTGAAGGAGGATCATGGCCGGTTCGCGCGACTCGGGAGCCGACACCCTTTGGATACCCATCATGTTTTTCGCCAGGAACGAAAGGTGCATACCCAGATCATGAAAAAAGCGCGTGATGGCGTTCGCCAACCGGTCCTCCAGGGAAGGTGGGTATGGGGTATTGCACTGCTTGCCGCTTTCCCCCTCCTCGGGAGCGACGAACCATGCTGCGAACGGCCTATTGTCAACCAGTTCGGTCAGCGCGGAATAAAAACGCTCACATCGGCCCATACCCTCGGCGTCGGGAGGGTTGCTGTCGGTCTGTACGGTGACGGCACGTTTGACCAGTCCTATCTGACGAGAACAGAGACGTTTCAGCTTCTCCCGGATACGGTATTTGAAATCGATAACCCAAAATCAGCCATTTCCCTCTTCAACCTTCAACCATTTATCGGTGCCGGACTGACCGATTTTTTTGATGTCAGCCTTACGCTTCCTATCCACTTTGACCTTTTAGGCAAAACCCAGGAGGCCGGATTCGGCGATATGCGGTTTTCCATGAAGGTCAGTGCCCGTTCAGGGATTACCGACCGCTTTTTTGATGCGGCATTTCTGTGCGGCCTCATTCTCCCCACCGGCAACAAAGAAAACGGATTTTTTCCACGGCACCTTTACTATTTCAACAAGGACTCCCTTGCCGCCGATAGTGCCGAGGCAACGACCGGCGCCTTATTCTCCGCCCAAAAGACCGCATTCGAAACGCATATGCTCCTGACGCTTGATCCAGGAGCGCTCAAACGACCAATACCGCTTGCTCTTCACTTTGGCCTGGGATTCCTGTTCCCGACAAACAAAGGTTCCGACAACGCTCTGCTAGTAAACACGGGGTTCGAATTCCATCCGGTCAGATCACTTGCCCTGACGACCGAGCTCAGCTCCGAGATGCGGTTCTATAATGTTTCCCACGGATTCAAGATGAATCAGGACCAGCTCTACCTAACGCCGTCCCTGGTCGTGACGCCGCCAAACGGCACCATGCTCATGGCCGGGTGTGATTTCAGTCTCGCCGCACCTTCGACTGAATTTCACTATTTAAAACCAATGGAATTCAATGGCCTGAATGAACTGAAACGCATCACCTCGGGTATCGGGCCGAAGTGGCGTCTCTTTGTGAGGATCGGGTGGAACGGCATTCTTATCGACCGGGACCGGGACCGGGACGGCATTTACGACCGGCGTGACCAATGCCCAAAAAAATCCGAAGACATCGACGGGCATGAAGACGACGACGGCTGTCCTGATCCTGACAACGACCAGGACGGAATCCCTGACAGCCTCGATAAGTGCCCGGACATGGCCGAAGAGAAGGACGGTCATGACGACGGCGACGGCTGCCCGGACGACGATAATGACAATGACCGCATACCCGACAGCAGCGACCAGTGCGTGACCGCGGCCGAGGATTACGATGGGTTTCAGGACGACGACGGCTGCCCGGAATTTGACAATGACGGCGACCAGGTCCCCGACTCGGTCGACAAATGCCTTAACATTCCAGAAGACATCGACGGCTTTGAAGACCAGGACGGCTGCCCCGACGTGGACAACGATCAGGACGGGGTTCCGGATTCGCTGGACAAGTGTCCCGACCAGATCGGGACCCTTGAAAACGGCGGATGCGCCGCCATCGATGCGCCCAAGGAGAAAAAACGTTCGCGGGAGATCAAACGCGGCAGGGTCATTCTGCGCGGCGTCACCTTCGAGCCGAAAACGGCCACCATCGACCCGACCTCCTATATCATACTTGACGAACTGGTGTCTTCGCTGGTTGACTGGCCCGATGTCAAGATCAAGATCGTCGGCCATACCGATTCCCAGGGCCCGGAAAAGAAGAACAAGGAGCTCTCGCAGGCCCGCGCCGATACGGTCCGCAGCTATCTCATCAACCGGGGTATCCCCCCGCACCGGCTTGCCACGGCGGGCAAGGGCGAGAGCGAGCCCATCGCCGACAACGCTTCGGCGCAGGGCCGGGTAATAAACAACCGAATCGAAATCCGGCGGACCGACCCCTGAGGCGCTTACGGATGAAGAAAATGGTACTGTATAAGGTGAAAAACGCGGCGCTGACGTTTGCGGCGGCCATCCTTGCCGCTGTGGCGCCGCTCTACGCGGTGAGCGTTAATACCAACGGGCAACCCGGCGTTATCAGGACCCAGTCTGCCAAAGTCATGGGCAAAACCATACTGCATGTGGGTGCCGGGGTCAATGTCTATCAATCCGGGGATTATGTTGACGATGTGGTCAATCCACAGGGGGAAATCCTGACGCTCGACCATCCCGGCCGCGAGCAGGCGCGCATGATATCAACGAACCTCTTCTGCGGCGCGGGGATTACCAGGTTCTGGGACTTTGCCATGGCGCTTCCCCTGTATTACGACTGGCTCGGTTTTGACAACAAACAGAACGGCGGCATTGGCGACCTTGAGTTTACATCGAAATTTCTGTATCCTTCAATGACCAAACGGTTCTTTTATCAGTCCTGCCTGGCCGGCCTCACGATTCCGACGGGAATGAAGAACAGCGGATTTTTCCCCCGCCACCCCTATTACATCGAGGGCAATGAGGTCAATCCGGCGCCAACGTTTTATTCGGCCACCTATCCGACCATAAAGGGCCTGGGGCTTTGGACATTCGATATCGGCAACGTCAATCCGCAGGTGCCGCTGCGGTTCCATCTCAATCTTGGCGGCATCATCACGACCTCCATGAAAAATCAGCGCAACACCGTCATAGGGAGTTTTGCCGCTGAATACACGCCGGTTCCGATCACCACGCTTTTTCTCGATATCCACGGTGAATCGAGGTGGAGCAACTTCGCCACACGGCTTGATCCGTTAAGCGATCCCTGGCTCCTTTCCCCGGGTATCCGGCTCACCACCGCATCCGGCCTGTATCTCTGTTTTGTCGGCGACCTTTCGCTTTCATCACGTTCGTCAAGCAAACGGCTGGACTGGAACCCGGAGAGCGGTACGGCGCATGGGTACCGGTACAGCACCGGTGTCTTCCCCGCCTACGGGGTCCAGTTCGTGCTCGGCTGGAGCGGCTATATCGTCACTCCTGACGACGACAGGGACGGTATTGTCAACAGCGACGACCGGTGCCCAAAGGAACAGGAGGACGTTGACGGTTTCAAAGACGACGACGGCTGTCCCGATCCCGACAACGACCAGGACGGCATTCCAGATGTGAACGACAAGTGCCCGAGGGATCCCGAGGACAAGGACGGATACAAAGACGCTGACGGCTGCCCGGACCGGGACAATGACGGCGACGGCATCCAGGACAGCCGGGACCAGTGCCCGGGCGTCGGCGAAGATTTTGACGGGTATCAGGACCATGACGGGTGCCCTGATGAGGATAATGACAAGGACAATGTTCCTGATTCAACCGACCGGTGTCCCAATGATCCTGAAGACGTCGATGGGTTCCAGGACAATGACGGCTGCCCTGACATTGACAATGACCAGGATGGCATTCCCGACCTCAAGGACCAGTGCCCGGATGTTCCCGGAACACCGCTGCACAATGGCTGCCAGCCCGATACAACCACGAAACCGGCCAAAAAGGAAATCAATTTTCCAAAAAAACAAAACCTGCCGGGTGTGAATTTCAGGAAAGGGACCGCAAACCTAAGTTTCGAGTCATACGCGTTCCTTGAACCACTCGTTCAAAAATTGCGCGAATATATTGAAGTCGAAATAGAAGTACAATGCCATACCGATGCATCAGGCAATTATACTACTAATATGCAGCTTTCCCAGTTACGCGCAGAAACGATACGCCAGTATCTCATAACCAAGGGCGTTTCGCCGAACCGCGTACGGGCGGTCGGCTTCGGATCCTCCGTTCCAATAGACGACAACAAAACCGCTTCGGGCCGCGCCCGCAACCGCAGGGTTGAAGTACTGAGAACCCAATAATTGCAGAATGAGGAATGCAGATTGAAGATTGAAAAAATGTCCGGAATTTTCAAATCTGCAATCGACAATCCGCAATCGTCATTTCTGAAGGTACCACCCTATTCCCCATCTGAAGGTCACCCCGGGCGAATAATACCCCGGTACGTAGGCGAATCTCCTGTTCAGAAGATTGTCGATCTTTCCGAAAAACCGGAACGAACGGATATGGACTGCCAGGCGGCAGTTGAGGTCATAGACCGGCCTGTTCCAGTCGTTGGCCCCGGCAAAAACAACGGTATCTCTCTGGCTCCAGTAATCAAAACAGAGCGCCGCGTCGATATGTTCCCTGGTATGAGCCGGATGGGCGGTATATTCCACAGCCGTCCGCACCTTGAGAGACGGCTGCCGGTCTGAAATGAGTGACCGCATGCCAACCGTGAATCCGTGCCAGGGGCCGATACGGGGCGCGGCAAGAAAAGAGAAGGCCGGTTGTTCATAGGGGACCATCGCTTCAGGCCATGCCATGCGTACCGTTGATGCTTCAACCCCCCGGACCGATTGACATCCAAGAACAAGGGCGGTCGCTCCCCTTTTCAGCTCCACCTCTCCGCCGACAATCACGCACCGGTCAAGCAGCTGCGCAGTGGCCAGCAAGGCTGTATCATAGGGAATAATCCAGGGAATGCAGGAGTGCTCCGCATATAGCCTGCAACGCTGATGGGAATAGAGCATGGCGAGGCTCGTGGAAAGCGATGGGGTATAGGCGAGAGAATCCCTTGCGTCAATTGCATGCACGCCCGCAACGCCGGTGAGCATAAACGAAAACGGCCCCGCATTGACCGGCACGCTGGTTTCGAGGGCCGGAGCATGTTCGATGGCGCGGACCTCGCTTCGCACAAACGGCCTTCTCCGTACCTGGCGCAGCCGGTAGGTGATCGCGCCGGCAGGACGCGATGGATCCGCCGTGCCCACGCGGCCGGCACACGACAGCTCCCGATGCACGCCGTCATGCCGCCGGTCATCGGAGGTATGACGCACCATGTCGCTGTTTTCGAAGCGTCCCTGCACGTCAAAGGCCAGAGGACCGAACCGGTTTTTGGTGCTTGCAAGGTCGAGGGTGGTGCGATACTGATTGAGCAGACTCATTACCGGAAGATCACTTAACGACGCCTGGTCAACAGGCATCTCTCCCTCGCAATCACCATATCCCGCGCTCAGCCGGATCTCGTTCCCGCTTTTTCCCTCCCAGGTCGTCCGTATGCCTGACGTGTAATCGTTGGCGAGGAAATTGTATCCCCTGTTTTGCAGGACTGACGTATCGCGCACGAGCGACTCATAAAAAGAGTAGATGCCGTTTCCCTCATGATCGAACCGTGTCCCCTTGAAGAAACGGTAGTGTGAAAACGCGCCGATGTTCAACTGGCGTGAAAGCGGACGGACAAACCGAACCGTAAGAACATTTTCATCAAAGACGCCATTTTCCCAGAGAATGGCGGCTTCGGGGGTAACGACCGCTGTCGGATGCGGCACAAGGCGACACCTGTTATTCGGTTCGAGTGACAGCGAGGCGATCTCACACGCGGAAATATGATCAAATCCCGTGAAGGGCTCGAACGTTGAAGGGATCAGGTCGCCGTCGGTAAAAAGTGTCGTGATCGGAGCGGTATTGCCATACAGCAGAAACCGGTTAAACCGGTTCGAAAGGCCGAATCGTATTGGAATACAAAGCGGGGAGGTCTCGACCGCATCCGAAAATCCAGGCGCATCTGAGGAAAAAAGAGACGATGCCGGAACGGAAAAAGGATCATGGACATCGGCCGTGTGGGAATAGGCCTGACGGTTGGCCTCCTGCACGGCTGCGAGAGAATCCCGCGCAGCAATTCTTGACAGCGAATCCCTTTGCGCCGAGCCGGAAAAAGCGGCGCCTCCCCTGCCGAAGAAGAGGAGCAATAAAAAGACACTCCAAGGAGTAATCCGTCTACTGACGCGCATCGCCATAAAATACAATGTAGACCCGCCCTTAATAGCAGAAAGTGGGGAACAATGGCGGCACAATAGCGAGCGGGACGAAAATGTATTTTTACCCTATACGATACTACCAGTTCACCCGTTCCACCGGTTGCCCATCGACCCTCCTGCTCATGCGATTAATTCATGACACCTATCATTTTTGGCTCCGGCTTGTGCCGGCGCTTCTGTGCACCGCTGCCGGCGCATGCTCCATATATTTCAACACGTTTTACAATGCACAAACCGCATTTGATGACGGGTATGAAATTCACGAAAAGGTGTTGAGGAGCTTTCCCGACAGTATTGTGGTCGAACCGCCGTCCGAAGCGCACGCCAAATATGACCGCGCCATCGAAAAGGCGGCCAAAATACTCGAGGTTTTTCCCAAGGATAAAAAATGGCACGACGACGCGCTCTTTCTGCTGGGCAAGTCCTTCTTTTACAAAATGGAGTTCGGCAAGTCGATCCGCCGCCTTCGCCAGCTGCAGGAGGAGTATCCGCAAAGCCGTTTTATTCCCGAGTCCTACATTTACTGCGCCAAAAACCATATCGGCCAGGACGAACTTGCCAAAGCCGAAGAGACCCTGCTGTTTGCGCTTGACCGGTTCCCACAACTCGATTCAGACCAGGAACTGTCGCTTCTTCTGGTCGAGATCGCGATCCGGCGTGAAGGACGGTCGCAGGCGATCGAACTCCTCGAACGGGCCCGCAAGGGCGTGCGGTCACCGGAGAAAAAGCAGGAGCTCCTGCTTCGCATTGCCGAGCTCTATATGGGCCTGGGCCGTCATGATGAGGCAATCGCACGCCTGAAAAAGGCCTCCCGCTCCGCACAGGACCAACAGCGGTTATACCGGATCGACAGGAACCTGGTCATGTGCTATGTCGAAATAAACGCTTTCGATAAAGCTCTGGCGGCAATTAAAACCATGCTCGCGAACAAGCAGTATGTTCCCTATACCAATGATATTCTTTTTGTTAAAGGCAGCATCTTCGCACACCAAGGCAAGGACGACGAGGCCATTGCCGTGTTCAAACAGATCGTCGGCGACCTCACGGACTCAACAGCGGTCAAAAACGACACGTCCATCGTTGTCAGCAAGGCGCTGTATGAACTTGGACGGATGTACCAGAAACGGAAAGGATCCTACAAAAAGGCGGAGCACTATTACACCCTCCTGACCAAACGGAACGCACGGGATTCGACCTCGTATGCCCTGGCAAACAAACGGCTCAAGGCAATGCAGCTGCTGATCGAACTGCGATCGAAACTCACGTCCAAGGATACTTCCCTGAACCGTCCCCAGACGAACCATGCCATCAGCGAGCTTTTCTATTACGACCTCGATGAACCCGATTCCGCGTTCCTGCACTTTACGGCCATGGTTGAGGATACCGTCCGAGATACCATCTACTGGCCGAAGTCGCTCTACTCAGCGGCGTATATCGCACGACATGACCTCAAGGACACCCTGCGCTCCGACAGCCTGTTCAAAACGCTTATCGCTGTCCTTCCCCACAGCAGCTACGCCCACCAGGCGCAGCTCGCCATGGGATCGCCAGAGCCGGCGAAGACCTCCGCCGAACAGGCTCATGAGGCGTTTCGAAACGCGGAAAAGGCCTATCTGTATGAACGGGAGATAAAAAACGCGGTACAGATGTTTTACGACGTGCATAAAAAGTACGGCGACCTCGACATCGGGGCAAAATCGCTCTTTGTCGCGGCATGGCTTGTTGATAACGAACTTTACAAGAAAAAAACAGCAAAATCGCTCTATGAAAAATTGTGCCAGCGCTACCCTGAATCAATCTACTGCAAAAACGAGGCGCAGCCCCGTCTCAAAGTGGTCCTTGATACACTTGAAGCGCTCAGGCAAAAACGCAAGAGCGCTGCGGCAATTGGCAGCGCTGGCTCCCAACCGTCTGCGGGAAAGGACTCTTTGACCGCAATTCCGGCCGATTCCCTTGACGACGCCTCAACCGTGATCGGCGACACCGCCGCAACCACGGTATCGCCAGAACCCCTCCCTGATACCGGCGACGCCTTTACCCGCAGGCCGGGCTACCGCGGCAACATGCCGGCAGAGAAACCGGTTCCGCTCGATTCTCTGCCTAAATAGGACTCGATACAACAGCATCCCTAGCGGGTGTTATTTTCTCTATATAGTACCGTCGTACCGAAGGCATAGCGTTTTCTTGATCCGTATGCGTCTCCTCTGATACACGAAAGGGTCCATGGCCGGCATCAAAGGCGGAACGGAACAGGAGCTGCAATCGCTCTACGAACGATATGCATCGCTCGTGCAGGCGCGGTGCCGTTCGATTCTTCGCTGTGATGACGAGGCGTGGGACGCAACGCAGGATATTTTCATGAAACTGTACGCCGCGCTCCCAAGAATCGAAAAAAAGGAGTCAATCTATTCCTGGCTTTTAAGTGCAAGCACTAACCACTGCATTTCACTCCTGCGCAAACGGCGCAGTATCGCATTCAACGAAGAGATCCACAGCGTTCCTAATGAAAACCAGGTCCCCCCTCAAGAAAAGACGCTTCTTCTAAAAGAGGTCCTGCATCGCTTTCTCATGCCGTGGGACAAAAAAATCCGCGATGTTGTACTGTATGCCTATTTCGACGGATACAAACAGGAGGAAATCGCGCGGCTTACCGGCCTGGGCGAATCAACGGTCCGCAAATATCTCACCCGTTTCAAGAGAAAAGCGGCCGGATCTGGGCTGGCGTTTGAGGAGGTTCATTATGGCTGATTCCACCTGCGGACGGCTTGCTGTTGAGCGTTATGCAACAGGCGAACTTGAGGGACAGGCTCTGCGCGAGTTCGAAGCGCACCTTGCCTCCTGCGGTTCCTGCAGTTCCTATTACGCCCGATTATCAAAGGAACGTAGGGAGTTCCTGCGCGTGCACCCGTTTTCAGAAATGCGTGCCATCGGCGCAACGGTAAAAAGCGGTGAACTCTGGTATGAACGACTTCTGGATCTGTTTCCCATGCCGGTCCTGCGACCCGTTCTCATTCCTGCCTGTGTGGTGCTGCTTGTTGCCATCGTGATCATTCCCTTCACCGGCAGAATGGACCTGTTCACGATTAAAAACGATGCGATCAGATATAAAGGCGCAATAGAACCACTGTCGTATATTTATAAGCGGAAAGGCGCCATATATGAACAGTCTCCGCAGGACACGTTTTTTGCGGGAGACCGGATCCAGATTTTTTACGGTTCGCGCACTGAACAATACTGTGCGCTGTTCAGCGTCGACGCCAAAGGAACGCTCTCTTTTTATCATCCTGAAGCGCGTTCGTCGGTGTGCAGCATCCGGACCGGCGTAGGTGCGCGGCTCGCCTATCCGGTAAGCATTGAGCTGGATTCTCTTCCGGGCCGCGAACTGGTGGTCGCGCTCTTCTCAGAGAAACCGCTTGACCAGGGCACGGTACGGCAATGGGTCGCTTCTTTCGGACAGGAGAAAATCGACCTTTCTGTCATGGAAAGGTCGCTGAAACAGAATCTTCCGTTTGGTGCGGGACCAGTCGCAACCTTGATGCTGGAGAAACGATGAGCACCCCGGCACGGCAAATTGCAGCGCTGGCTCTTTCCTTGCTGCTGGCAGCAACGATGGACCTGTCCGCTGCCCGCTATGCCCTCTTGATCGGTTCTAATGACGGTGGAAACAGCGTCGAACCTTTGCGCTGGGCGGAAAAGGATGCCACCCGGTTTGCAGCACTTCTCAAGGACCTTGGCGATTTTGAGCCCGACAACATGGCGATTCTGATCAAACCTGACAGCGCAGCAATCGATTCAACGCTGCGGGCCATACATCGCGAGCTGGGGTCATCACAAACACCCGGAAATGCGTTGTTTCTCCTGTACTATTCAGGCCATGCCGACGGCACCGACATCCTGCTCGGAACGAGCCGTTTTGCACTCAAGGCACTGCAGCGCGCGCTCGATTCCCTTCCTGCGGGAATACGGATCGGTATTTTTGACGCATGCCAGAGCGGCGCGGTTACCGCCTACAAGGGCGGCAAAAAGGCTGAACCGTTCTATCTAAAAAGTCCTCCGAAAATCAAAGGGCAGATCATCATCGCTTCAACGACTCCGCATGAACGGGCGCAGGAGTCCGAGTCGCTCAAGGGCTCCATCTTTTCTTTTTACTGGCTCTCCGGCCTTCGCGGCAGCGCCGATTTTTCCGGCGACCGCCGTGTGACACTCGACGAAGCGTACCAGTACGCATACCGAAAAACCGTGGAGACCTCCACGCTCACCAGCGGTGAGGCGCAGCATCCGATGTACCGGTTTAACATTCACGGTCAAGGGGATATCATTCTGACCGATCTCACCGATAAAAAAGGCGGCGTGCTCTTTGACCGGACCTGCGAAGGAAAATTTCTCGTGCTCAGCGACTCTTACACCGATATTCACGCCGACTTTTACAAGAAAAAAAACAGCGAATGGTTCATCTCGCTCGAACCGGGTACCTACCGTGTGATCAATTCCATTAACGGCGAGGTGGGCGCTTCTGATCTCAGGGTGAACCGAACGGGCGGCACGATCCGGTTTTCACCCTCCCGGCTCAAACCGGTCGAGCGTATCGAACACCTGGCAAAAGGAACCAGCCCCGCCAGCACTGAAACTGGGGCTTCCGCTGCTCCGTCCGGAGCGCCTGCGACGCGACCCCTTTCCACCTATACGTGGGGCCTTGGGGGCGCTGTCCTGTGGACAAGGCGCGGCAATCCCGACGGGTGGGGCCCGGTGGCGGAGCTTGCATTCTCCAATCTTCTGTATTGCAATGAACGGTGGGACCTTTTTATAGACCTCCTGTACCAGCCCGGAGGCCTGAATGGCGGAGCGCAGATTGGATTCGATTACCGTTTCAAGCAATGGAATGGTCGGTTTTTTACCGGTTCGGGCGTCGGCCTGTTCTATTTTAAACAATCAGGCGACAATACGATGACACCCGCGCTTACCGTACACCCGGGCTTTCTAACCGCAATTGGCAGACGGGTGTCATTCGTTGTGCAGCTCCCGTACACGATGCTTCTGGGTGCATCGTCGCTTGACCATCGATTCGGTCTAGGTATCAAACTGCTTATTTCCGGAAAATACCGGGACGTAACGGTGCTGGAATACTGATGCGGACTTTGCAGAAAAACCGGGGAACCAAAACGTAAACAACCAAATAAACCGTAGCGTTTTTCACTATTCCAGGCGTCTTAATATATGAAGAAAACAAACGAACCATTAATGAAAGCGAGGTGCGTATGATCAAACAGGCATGTACAATAACGACACTGCTGGCCATGTGCTTCTCTGTTTGGGCCGGCGATCCTTCTGAAAAAGGGGTCCCCACCTCTCCGCTCACCGTTTACAGCGGCGGTTTCGGCGTTGGTGCGTCGCGTGCTCTTAACGAAGAGTTGAAAGCAGAGCAGCCGAATCTCGTGAAGCTGTCCTTCGTGAACACGGTATTTTTCAAGAAGCATATCGGCGTGTTTTTCGATGTGGACTGGTTTCTGCCCGGATCCAATTTCGGCGCAGACCTCGGATTTGATTTTGTGCTCGCTGACAAAAGCGGGTTCCGTCCGTTCATCGGCGCCGGCGTGGGCGCGCACTATTTTGATAAGGGCAACCGGTTCGGGGAAGACTTTGGCCCTTCAGGCACCGTTCATGTCGGATTCGCGCTTGACCTGACCGACCGTGTCCAGATGCGTATGCGCATTCCCTACAACCTAGTTGGCAACGAATCGCCCGACCATACTATCGGTCTGGAGGTCGGATTTCTTTTTTCGAACAAACACCGGAGAGTCCTGAAACTTGATTACAACAAGATGTAACGGTACGCAGGAGGAACATACCCTATTATGGAGGCCCCTATGAAAAAGATCGTGATTATGGCGTTTGCTGTGGCGCTAGCGGCAACAAGTATTTCTGCAGCGGATCCCAAGAGTTCTGACAACAAAAACATTACCGTGGTTTCCACGCAGTCGACGGTTGACGGCAAGTCCCAGGTCAGCGAGAAACTGCTTGAGGAATGCATTGTCTCACTGCCTTCGGTCCAGGACCTCGAAGCGGAAGTGACCTCAAGCTCAGCCTATGTAAAGGAGATCAACGGCGACCCGAAAAAAAACGACTGGGTGAAGATGTATGCCGCGAGCATAGAGATCAACTATATGCTCCACCAGCAGTCGCTCATTATCGTCACCACCGCTTCGGTACAGGGACAGGAGCCGGTCATGAAGGTGGTGGAAAAGAGCCTGGCGCAATCGAAACGGTTTGAATCCAATCCGACCGAAGGCGGCCATTACGCCGGACGATCCGACCGGCAGTACTATTTCCCGACCGCTGAAGCGGCAATCCAGGACGTGAAGAATCGCGCCGCAATATGGCTCAAACAGCAATCGGCCATAGTGTGTAAAGGACAGACCTACGGAACCCCGAAAAAGGTGCAGTAGCGGAAGTTGTCGGCGGAACCGATAAAACGTATTTTATCAAGGAAAAGCACCTAACCATATACGAACCCTTTTCCGCAGTTCACAAGGAGGCTCACATGCGTTGTACATCAAAAAAATGGCTGCTTATCGTCCTGCCCCTGATTCTCATCGGATGCTCGAACAGGGTGTCGCGGGTGCAGAGCGATTCCACGATCGACCTTTCCGGCCGCTGGAACGACACCGACTCGCGGCTTGTGGCGGAACAGATGATAAACGACTGTCTGAACCAGCGCTGGCTCTACAAGTGGGAAACCGAGAACAAGCGTCCGACCGTTATCATCGGCAAGGTCACCAACAAGAGCCACGAGCATATCAGCACCGAGACCTTTGCCAAGGACATGGAGCGCGCGCTCCTCAACTCCGGCAAGGTGAATTTCGTCGCTACCAAGATCGAACGCGAGCAGCTCCGGGAAGAAAAGGAAGACATGCAGGATAACGCGTCAGTGCAGACCGCCAAGTCGGTCGGTGAAGAGACCGGCGCCGACCTCATGATGATCGGCACGCTCAACTCCATCGTGGACCAGGAGGGCCGGGAAGCCGTGGTCTACTACCAGGTCAATATGGAGCTCGTTGAGATCGAGAGCAACATGAAGGTCTGGATCGGAGAAAAGAAAATAAAGAAATTCATCGAACGGGCGACCAAGAAATTCTAACCTCGATAATCGAAACGGGCCGGGAGAACCGGGGATATCGGCGGAAAAACCGCAGGTAAAGGTGCCATGCGTTATATGATCCAACGCCCAATCGTACGATTTTTTATACTCCTTCCTCTCTTTGCCCTTCTCGGCTCGTGTGCCGGCGGTGCCGCGCTGCGCTTTGAAAAACTGGCCAGTGCCACGGCGAATGAAGAATACCTTGGCACGATCGACCGGATCAAGAAAAACGGGAAAAAGCTTTACGGAAAAAACAACCGGTTCCTGTACTACATGGATATCGGCGTGTTATATCATTATGCGGCCATGTACGACTCAAGCAACGTCTATCTGTTGCACGCCGTTGACATCCATAACGACCTTTTTGCCCGTTCGGTGACCAACGAAGCCGCCTCGATCATGATCAACGACAACGTACGGCCCTACCGCAGCAGGCCGTACGAGCTCGTGCTGCTCCACCAGCTCATTGCGCTAAATTTCCTGGCGCAGGGGAATATCGATGACGCCCTGGTCGAAACGCGTCAGACGCAGCTTCTTTTTAACGAGCTTGAGCGCAAGGACAAGCGGGGCAACAAGTACAGCGCGGACGGCATGTTTCATTACATGTCATCGATCGCCTACGACGCGGCCGGCCAAAGCGATGACGCCATGATCTCGCTCTTTCATGCGATCAAGGCCTTCAAGGAAGGCCCGGTACCGCTTCCCGGGCGGGTAAAGGATTATGCCTATTATATGCTGCAGAAAAACGACCGGGCCGAGGACATTACGCTTCTCGATATAAACGCCGACACCCCTGAATCCGGCATGCCGGGGCTGAAAAACGGCGTGACAGAAATCGTCTTGATCGGCTATGCGGGAAAAGGGCCTGCGCTCGGGGAAAACAACTGGTGGGGCACCTACGTAAAAGACGGCCTGCTCATCATGAATTACAAGGGCGCAAACGACCAGGTGGAAACCGTACAGATGGCGGCGCCCATGCTGCCGGCAAAGGAGTATGAAAAGGCTGCCAAGGGGGAAAAAACCGCATCAGGCACCACTTTTCACGTGAGTTTTTCACTCCCGGCCGTAAAAAACATCCCCTCCCAGACCGATCACTTTACCGTTGAAGGGGCGGGACGTACTGCTGGCATGTCGACAATTGCCATTAATAATTTCGATCTGCAGGCGCAGAAAAACCTTGATGACACGCGCGCCAGTACGCTGACGCGCACCGTGATCCGGGTCGTGCTGCGCACCATTGCCGCGCAGAAGGCGAAAGACAAAATGAAAACAGGGAGCCCGGTCGCCAACCTGCTCATCAACATCGGCACCGACGTGCTGGCTGACCAGCTCGAACACGCTGACACGCGGAGCTGTTTTCTGATCCCGAAAACCGTGCATATCGCCCGGATGCCGGTCACACCAGGGACCTATACCATCGAGGCGGCAGCGCGGGACAAAAAGGGTGGCGTTATCGGGACAAAGGTGTTTGAAAAAGTCACCGTGAAGCAGGGCCAGAAAAAGTTCCTTTTTTACTGTTCGTTCAAGTAGGACTTGAAAAAATGGCGTCACGAACTGTACCATTATTTCTTTCTTCTCAATTTTCAGCAACCTATGGATCGGTAAAATGAGAGACTTGCGCAGGGGGCCGGGTGCATTGTATATATAGGCTGCCGTTTGCCATATGTAACCGGGAACCAAAGAGTATCCAAATATATCATCACCATTTTTAAAGGGAGGTTGTATGAAGAAGTTGCTTGCGCTGGTCAGTGCGGTTGGTCTTGTTGCCTTATGGAGCGGGTGCGGGCTTATAGATCCGGAAGACCCGAATATCACCGTCGTCATCAACAATATCGGGGATGTGACGGTCAACAGCGGGTCGGTCAGTTTTACCGTGAAGGTCGAATCTGACGAAGAGATCACCAGCATGACCTACCAAGTAAAACAGAGCGGGACCGATGTAACTTCCAAGTTTACCGTTACCCCCCCCTCGACAGCAGATTATGAAGGTAAAAAGGATGTGACGCTCGATTTCTCAATTGCTGCCGGTTCAAGCGCCGCGGCCGGGGCCTATGATTTTTATGTCAAGGTGGTGGCCGGTGATATTGATGATGACGATACCAGGAGTTTTACGGTAGAGGGTGGCGGTACACCCATTACAACGGGGACGGTGACAATCGGTTCGTATGCCAATGCTACTCTCGGAAGCTCGATTGATCTTGATAACGGCACGGTAATGCTCGCTGCAGCGGCAAAACAAGCCGGTTCGGGCGTCGACATTGTTGGTACCTATTCATCCGATCTGGGCGCATTCAGAATTTTCAGCCCGGTGTATGCAAGCGCATCAAGCGGAATCACCGCCTTTGCAAATTGGAACAGTCCGAACGATACGAAGTTCAAAAAGGTCTCGGTAGATTTTGCTTCAGTCACCACGGTCGAGCAGATCGCCAGCCTGTATTCCAGCGAGACCAGTGCCGAGCTTTCAAGTTCCGATGCAGCCGCAGGTGATGTTTTCGTCGTTGATACCGATGAAGGGTACGCTTTAATGGAAATCACTTCATTTGAGTCTACAACGAGCGGTACGGCAAGTATTAAATACGGCAATTAATTATCGCATGCGACATGAATGAACCAGGCACCTTTTCCTGAAGGAAAAGGTGCCTTTTGCATCGCTTCCAATTTGCTTTCGTAACCGCAAAATACTGATTTTCTATATATGTACTTCACCCGGCCTTTCCATTATCTTCGGAGTATTTTCATGACTCATTCCCTTCCACGTTTTTTTATGGTTGCCGCTCTTGTCCCCTTTCTCTTCACCTGCGAAACCCTGACCGACTTTTTCATCTCGGACGAAGACGAGGTGACGCTCGGCAACAAGTTCAAAAAGGAGATTCTGGCCGATTCGCAAAACTATCCTCAGTATACAAAAAGCAGTGAGGTCATCAATTATATCACCACCATGGGCAACCGCCTGGTGAACTCATCAAGTGTACGGACGAACATCTCCTTCACCTTCACGCTCATCGACAATGACACCATGATCAACGCGTTTGCCATTCCGGGCGGTCATGTGTTTGTGTACACCGGGCTTCTCAAAGCCGCAAAAAGCGGGGCCGAGGTCGCCGGTGTGATTGGCCATGAAATCGGCCACATTGCCATGCGGCACGGCGCAAAGCGGCTTGCCCAGGCATCGGCCGTGGAGATCGTGAACCAGATCCTTCTTGGCGACAGCTCGTCGGCCGCTGGTGCCGTTGCCCAGCTCTGCGAAAGCCTGCTCTTCCTCAAGTTCAGCCGTGACGACGAATACCAGGCCGACTCCTGCGCCGTGGCCTTTACAGCTGCCGCGGCTTACAATCCCTATGGGATGAAATTTTTTTTCCAGACGCTTATGGATACATACGGCGGGGGAATGGGCCCGTTCGAGGTGGTTTCAACGCATCCCGACACGCAGAAGCGGATCGACGAAGTTGTCAGAATCGCAAAAAAGACCACTAGCGCATATACCGATGGCGGAACAGAAGGCATGTATAGGCTAGAGTTTGAGGCGATAAAGACGAAGATATGACAGGATTGGTGGAATGAAGGGAATACATTCTCCCTTGACAGGATACTACAACCGGCGATCACGTGGCACACTCATCGCAGGATTCAAGGCGTCGACCATCCGGAGAATCAACGCCCTTCGTAACATGCCGGGCAAACCTGTTTGGCAGAGAGATTATTATGACCGGATTGTGCGTGACAATCATACTCTTATTTATATCCGGCGCTATATCAGGAATAATCCGATTAATTGGATAACCGATAGAACAAATCAGCTGGTCGATGATTCCTTCGCTAGCGAAACAGTAATTATTAGATAACCATCATTCCACCACTTAAGGCTCGAACCGAAAGGGCCCTTATGAAAAAATCACCCGTTACCATCATTATCATTCTGCTCGTCGCCGTCGTTCTTCTTGTCGGAGGGGCCGTTGCCGCCCTGTATATCCTGTTCCCGCCGCAGAAGATCGTTGCCCTGATCGTACCGCAGGCCCAGAAAGCGCTTGGACGAGAGGTGAAGCTCGAAAAGGCCGGCATCAGCCTGTTTCCGGCTCTCGGCGTTTCGCTTTCGGGCCTCTCCGTGGCAAATACGTCCCGTGATGGTTTTTCGCGTGATCCTTTCATTCAAATCGGCAAGTTCACGGTCAGTGTTTCCATCGGTTCGCTCCTGCGGGGGTCCCCGGAGATCGCATCAATTACCATTCACAAACCCGAAATCAGAATTGAGGTTGATAAAGAGGGCTCGTTCAATTTTGATGATCTGGCAATCATGACCGCGGACACCACGCCGGAGCCCAAAAAAGAACAAGGCCCGCCCGCACTGCCGGTGCCCATAACATTGAAAAAGTTTACCGTTGATAACGGCATGATCGTCTATGACGACCTCAAGGCGGGCAACCGGGTCACGATCGGAAACGTGCAGCAAACCGTGGCGGTTTCCATGGACAAGTCGCTCAAAGACATAAAAACAACGGGCGACCTGGTGCTGGGCCAGGTCTCGGTCAAAACAAAGGACATCAAGAAGCCGCTTTCCAACCTTGCCATAACCGTTTCGCACGACGTGGCGGCCAACCTGGCAGAAAATGACGGTATCGTGATGATCAATAAGGTGCGGCTGTCGCTGCAGAAGATTTTCCTCGAACTGAGAGGGAGCGTGAAGAATGCAATGACGCCGCAGCCCCAGCTTGATCTTACGGTGGCGTCCGACCCGATCTCAATCAGCGATGTGCTCAAGGAGGTGCCCGTGGAACTGGTCCCGCTCATTTCCAAGGTGACGGGCGGCGGCACCGCGGAACTCGATGTGGCGGTCAAGGGGTCGCTGGCGCCTAATCAGCCGCTGCCGGTGAAAGGGGCCCTCGCACTGAAGAGCGTTACCATCAAATACAGCGACCTGCCCCAGGCCATACACAACCTGAATGCCGACATCACGTTTACCGACAACAGCCTTGCCGTGAAAACCATGAAAATGGAGCTGGGCACCAATCCGATCGAAGTCACGGCAACCGTGGATAATTTTGCCAGGCCGATGGTCGATGCCGCAGTGGCGGCCGATATCAAGCTGGGGGAGATCAAGGACGTGCTGGAGCTTCCCGACGGCGCTTCTCTTGACGGAAGAGTCGTCGCCGACATCAAGGCAAAGGGAGAGGCCGATCCGGCGGATCCCGCCAAGCTCAACCTGAAAGGGCTGGTCGACCTGAAAAACGTGACCGTGCTCTGGTCGCCGCTGATCAAACCCGCGGTGATCAATGGTGCGCTTACGCTGTCGTCAAAAGCCGTGGGCGAGAAAATGAGGGTCGATATCGGCACGTCATCGTTGTCCACGTCAGCAACGATCTCAAATTATCTGTCGTTCATTCTCCCCGATACCACCCGAAGACTGCCGCGGACAAAAGTCGATTTCACCATGAACTCGCCGTTTTTAAATGTTGATGATATTCTGATGCCGCCTCCTCCGGCAAAGGACGGAGAAGCTACCGGCGCTGGCCAGAGCGCCCCGATCCTTGTCGCACCATTGCCTTCCGCTGATATGCGGGGCACGGTCACTGCGAAAAAGATCATTTACCAGGGATTCACCATGAGCAACATGGTGACGAAGATCAGCGTGGTGAACAACATCGCGGACATTAATTTCAGGACCGGATTCGCGGGCGGGACCATCAGCGACAATCTTAATGCCGATCTGGCCAATATACAAAACATTACGTTCAGGAATAGTCTTGCCGTACAAAGCATTGAAGTCAACGACTTTATGGCGCGTTTTAGCGACTATATCAAGCCGGTAACCCCGCTCAACCGCCAGCTCCTGATGATAAATAAATGCCTGTTCGGCCGTATCAACCTCCAAAGTTCCCTGGCCGGGAGTGGTGCCACTGCCGATGATATCATAAAGAACATTTCGGGCAACATCGGGGTACGGATGGCACAGGGCAAAATCGTGAATGCACCCGCAGCCAAGGTTGCCTCGTCATCGTTCGCCTCCTTTCTGAAAACCAACAAGCTCGGCAGCTTTGACGAAATAGCATTCCGCGCACTCAGTGCCACGATCCGGCTAGCCAACGGCCAGGCAATTTTCGACAATTTAAACATTTCATCAAGCGTTGCCGACTGGAGCGTGAAAGGAAAGGTCGGTTTTGATGCGCTCATGGACATGGCCGTCTCATCGAAGCTCAGCAAATCCCTGTCTGATAAACTTCTTGCGGTCGAAGGCGCGCTCAAGGGAGGGGTCAAGGGCGCCCTGGAAAAAACCAGGCTTGCCAAAGCCGCCGGAATGCTCGATAACATGAACATGATCCCGCGTGACAACCAGGGACGCGTCACGCTCACGTTCGCCATGGGCGGTCCGGTAGCTGATCCGAAAATTAAAGGCCTTGCGTTCGGCGCCGGCACCACGGGCAAAGCAGCACAGCAGACAACGCCGCAGCAGCAGGTGCGGGAGCAGGCCCGGAAAATCGTTGAGGAGAAAAAACAGGAGATACAACAACAGGTTGAAGAAAAAAAGGAAGAAGTGAAAAAAGAGGTAAAAGAAGAGGTTAAAAAGGCTGAGGATCAGGTGAAGAAAAAGGCAAAGGACAAATTGAAGGGGCTTTTGAAGTAACCTGGACCATCGGCCATTCAGGAGCGGTATTTATAATCTAAGGGGGCGGCCCCGTGGGCCGCCCCTGATTTTTCAATAATCCGCGATGACCTCCTGGCCGTCCACCATGACAAGCGCCATCTCGACATCGGCCTGAATCAGCTCCTCAAGAATGTCCTCCCGCGGATCATGCGTAAACCGGACCGCGATGAAATCGGCAAATTTTCCCTGTGTCAGACTTCCCAGTGAATCGCCCATCCTGAGCGCGTTTGCCGCGTTCTGCGTGATCCAGCGCAGCATTTCAGAGGCGGGCAGGTGAGGGTAGGCGCATTTGAGGGCAAACAGTTCGTCCAGCAGGCTCATCGCTCCTGCCGGCGCGATCCCTTCGGTGCCAAGGCAAAACAGAAGGTGGCGATTAAGTGCGACTTCGAGAGGAAACCGCTTGTGGCCCAAGGCCTCGGAATAACGGAAGCAGTGCACGACAGCAGCCCTTTTTGCGGCAAGAAGCGAGAGCTCGTGGCCTGAAGCGTAGTTGCAGTGAAAGCAGATGCCGTTTTTCGGGATCAGGTTTGCCGTAAGAGCCAGATTCATTGATCCCATGGTGGTCATGCCGAACAGCCATGGTTTCCTGCGGGTAATATAAAAATAAAGGTCGCCTTTACGCTCGGAAAAAGCCTGGAGCTCCTCGGCGCTCTCCGCAATATGCGTGGCCCAGAGCCAGCCCCGTGAGGCCGCCGTTTCAACAAGTTTTCGCTGGGAAAATGGTGAAAGAGAATAGATCGCGTGCGGGCCGCATCCGCGGCCTATCCTGGGGTCGCATGACCTGATCCTGTCCAGCATGACCGCATCGAGGGACTCCTCCTGGGCCGGGTCCTCGGCATATGCTTCGTGAACCACCAATGAGCGAATCGGTTCCCCGGCAAGCACAGGGGCGGACCATCCAAGACGCGAGCTGTCGAGGACGGTCGTTATTCCCTCAGCCAGAAGCTCCCGCACCGTCAGCCTGATCCCGGCGGTGATGCGCTCCGGCGCAGCCTGCCTGAGACGCGAGCTCTTTTTCGCGATAAACGCGGCAAAGGTCTCATCTGCCTGCCTGGTGGCGCCCCTGACCACGCACTCTTCCAGGTGCGTGTGCATGTTGATGAAGCCGGGGAGCATGAGCGTATCACCAAGATTGACAAGCCGGTCGCTGCTGCTCCTTTTCATGCCGCTCCGGGGTCCGGCAGAAAGGATGATGTTTTTTTCCACGCACACGGCGCCGTTTTCTAGAATCTCTCCGGTATCGAGAAGCATCCAGCGTGCGAAGTAGACCGTGGCCATGAAAGTAATATACGACAGGGAAGGTGGCGAGGGAGAGCAGGCCCATCGAACCGTGCGCGCGGATTTCCCGCATACGGCTCGCCGGCGGAAAGGATCCCGACCGACATAGAACCTGCTATGACCGCCGGAAAACAGGGCCTGACCAGGGGAAAACCGTTCATGATCGCTGGAAAATGGGGTATGACGGAGGGAGAAGAGGGTATGACCAAAGAACATGTCGTTTTTAACGCGGTCGGGACGGATTCTTCCCTTGAAATGTTGATTCCTTGGTACATTCGCCCGTTCATGGCGGGAAAAATCTACGGAAAAACAGATTTCGCACAACGTATTTTTAACAATTAAGCAAAAACACACCCCATCGCCGGGATCTACCGGACAAGAAAGGACCGAACATGCGAAGCACCATTTTGCGTTTTTTTATTACCCTGACGCCGGTCATGCTGATCGCAATACCGGTTTTTGCGGAAAAACAGCAGCAACCCGGCATGGGAGGGCTCGGCAGCCTTCTCCCCATGCTCCTTTTCATGTTTCTGATCATCTATTTCCTCATGATCAGGCCTGAACAGCGCAAACAGAAGGAGCGGCAGAAGCTTCTCGCCTCGCTGAAAAAGGGCGACCGTGTCATGACCGCCGCAGGAATATTCGGTACGGTCGGCAATGTAAAGGATAATTCAGTAATGGTGAAAGTCGCTGAAAACACCGTGGTTGAGTTCTCAAAAAACGCGGTAACCGCTGTTTTAAACAACGACGGCACGGAAAAAGCAGCGCAGAAGAAAGAAACGGCTGACAAAGATGTCAACAAGGACAAGAAGTAATGTTTGAAATCCGCATATACGGCGATCCTGTTCTGCGGAAAACGGCGGAACCGGTGGCGGCGTTCGATGAAAACCTGAAACAATTCATCGAAGAGTTCACCCAGACCATGATAGAGAAGGACGGCGTGGGCTTGGCAGCCAACCAGGTGGGGACGGCCGTCCGTATTGCCGTTGTGGACACGACGGCCGGTGAAAAAGCGCCATATGTGCTCATTAATCCCGAGATCATATATTCCTCACAAGAAATAGCTGATGAGGAAGAAGGGTGTCTGAGCATCCCCACGGTACGGCTCAAGGTTAAACGGCCGGCCATTGTAACGGTCAAGGCGCTTGATGCCGGAGGAAAAGAGTACGTTGTGGAAAAAGCCGAAGGCCTTCTTGCCCGGGCGCTCCAGCATGAAATCGACCATTTAAACGGCATCCTGTTCGTTGACCGCGTTTCACCGCTGCAACGCCGTCTGATCAGCGGAAAGCTGAAAAAACTGGCAAAATCAGGTGACGACAAAAAGTAGCTTTTTTTCCGGGGTGGCAATCTCCCTGCTCGCGTGTGTTTTTTTTTCCTGCACGTCGTTGTCGCTTCTGACTCCAAATCCGCCAGAGCATGGCGGCAAGCCATCTGTTGCGCGCGCTAAAAAAAAGAAATCCCAGCAAAAACGGTCCGCGGAGAGGCAGGAGAGCGCGCAAGAAAAGGAACTCGACACGAAGGGAGATGATGTCGATTTTTCTCTTGCATTTGCCAACGAAGAACCGGACTCGTCTGAACCCAAGCCGCCTGTCCCTCGGGTACTGGAAACAAAGGCACAAAAAACAAGCGCTTCCGAAAAAAAACCGATAAAAGCACCGTCGTCAAAAATCCGGGTGCTCTTGCGGCGCTCCATTATTAACGCGACGCTGTATGCCATGGGTCCCTACGAGATCCGCTCCCCTTCCCTTGTAGAACCGGTTTCCGTGCGGGGACGCATCACGTTTGAAATGAGGAGCGGTTCGAGGCTCTCGCTTTCGCTGGCCGAAGCAGAAACACATGAGGTTGGTCTGCCCTGCACGCTCTGGTCGCAGAGCCCCTCCTCGCTTATGAATGTCGGTAATGACAGTTACCGTGGGTCCATGATCATTGCCGGCGGATCGCGCTTGATGCTCATCAATCATCTGGACATGGAAGACTACCTGCGCGGCGTGCTTCCGCTCGAGATGGGAAAGGTGCAGACTGAAGAGATCGAGGCCCTCAAGGCCCAGGCCGTGGCTTCCCGAACCTATGCTTATAAACGGATGGTAGACCGGGAACCCCACCCCTACGACGTGGTATGCACGGTCGCTGACCAGATTTATGGCGGCGCAAACGCAGAGACGTCGGAGGCGGACGTTGCCATAGCTGCGACACGCCGGCTTGTTCTTTCATGGCACGATTCTCTCGCGCAGGTCTATTTTCATTCCACGTGCGGCGGCATGACCGCCAACATCAACGATGTGTGGGACCGCCCTTTTTTTGAGTATCTCAGCGCGGTCAGCGACCTTGATTCCGACGGCACTCCCTACTGTTCGATATCCCGGCTCTTTTCCTGGGAACAGTCCTGGAGCGGCGCTCTCCTTTCGACCATCATACGGGCAAACGCCAAAAAGGGTTGTTACGGAAAACGGTTGACCGGGCAACTGGAATCAATCGAAATCAATGACCGGTTCGACTGCGGCCGCATTCGGTCATGTACCTTTCAGGGAAGCGGCGGCAGTATTGTTTGCGGTGGAGATAAAATCCGGTTTCTCCTTCGCAGAAAGAGCCCGTCGGGAAACATCCTGCGCAGCGCCAATTTCACCGTCGTCAAAAACGGTCCCCACCATTTTACGGTGAAAGGCATCGGCTACGGCCATGGCGTTGGCTTGTGCCAGATGGGAGCCATCGGCAGGGCGCGTCAGGGGCAGACGTTTGAGCAGATCCTGCAGGCGTACTTTGGCGGCACTGACATCAGCGCTATTGAGGTCCGCTGACCGGGCAGGGTATATTTCTTTAGCAGAGAAGGTTCAAGGGCGGAGCGGTCGTATGAAAAACAGCTGGGTAATTGCACTGATCGTCACCTCCGCTTTCAATCTGGTCGCGAATGACTCGACCGCGATTCCTCCCGTTCCGGTGCGCAGCATTGCCGAATTCGAGCCCATGGAAGGGCTTCTTATTGTGTACCCGCTCGGCATACCGCACAGCCTTGTCCGGGAAATAGCAAGCGACGCCACCGTTTTCTGCATTACCAATAACGCTCCGCGCGTTAACGCGGAGTTCGGCGACAGCGGTATCGACATGCAAAAGGTGACCATTATTCCGGCCACGCCGGATTCGGCGTCTTACTATACAAGAGACTTCGGTCCTTTATGGGTTACCGAAGGCACCGGCACCATAAGCACCGTCGATTTCAATTACAATATCGATGCCCGGTGGAACAGCGATTTTATCCCGTCCATCGTGGGTGACGAGTTGCAGGTCCCGGTGTACAAAATGCCGCTCTTTTTCGCGGGCGGCAACTATATGACCGACGGCTATGGTACTGCGGCGTCAACCGAACTTGTATGGAACGATAATTTCGACCGTCCCGTTGACACCATTACGACGATGATCCGAAAGTATCTCGGCATCCAAAGCTATCATGTCATCAAGCATCCCTATTCGATCTCCTGGGAGCCAGTCGAGCATATCGACTGTTTTGCAAAATTCCTGGCGCCGGACAAGGTCGCGGTGGTCAGACTGCCTGAAGCGCATCAGAATCATGCCGCGGTTGAACAGGTCGCTGCATATTTTTCGTCCTGTACCTCGGCGTATAACCGGCCGTACCGCATGGTTCGAATTTTCAGCTCGGGTCAGGGGAACGAGGCTTATTTGAACAGCACCATCCTCAACGAAAAAGTTCTGGTCCCGGTCGCCGGGACCGTCAACGACAGCACCACGCTTGCCGCCTACCGGGAAGCAATGCCCGGATACCGCATCATACCGTTCAGCTATGACTCGACCCGGGGATCGGCATGGTGGAGCGGCGATGCGCTCCACTGCAGGACCAAAGGTATTCCGGACCGGGGAATGCTTCGCATCAGGCATGTCCCTCCCGGCGACACGATTGCGGACGCAGGCGGCGGATTTCCGCTTAAGGCGCTTGTAAGGGCCTACAGCGGCAAACCCTTGATTCACGACTCGCTTTTTCTCTACTACCGGAACGAGCGCCAGGATCGTTTCTCACGAGTCGGTTTGAACTTGATTGAGAGTGATACCTTTTCCGCGACCATCCCCGGTCTGTCTGATACATCCTCAATTTCCTATTTTTTCCATGCTGAAGATGAATCCGGACGGAAAGAGAATGTACCATACATCGGAGCGGCTGATCCATTCAGGTTTGTCGGAGTTCCGGCAATCGGACAGGTCCGATCCGGCAGGGCAACGAGCGAATATTTACGAATCAGAATTACTGCCATGACCGGCGGGCGTGGCGCAATAATCAGTTTTTGTCCAAAAACAAACCATGGAAATATTCATATTTCTATAATGACAAGCAACGGTAGATTGGTAAAAACCCTTGAGATGAGCGGCTATCAGGAAAAAGTTACCTGGGATGGCAGGAATATGCAAGGCGGACAAGTCAGGTCGGGACTGTATTTATTGTCGTTAGAAAAAGGAAATATGCGTATTACTCGGCCAATTGCGGTTATATCCCCGGGAAAATGACTCTTTTAATATAATTTGTTTGTAAAAAATCCTGAAAAATTAATCTTTTTATCTTATTATTTAACAGTGTTTCCAGTATACATAGAATGAAGGGGCGTTGTTTAAACGTCTAAATTATGGGTTTTTTGTTCTTTTAATTCTCTCCTAAGAGGGGAAGGAGCGTGTCATGAGCCGCATTTTTGCCCTATTATCCGTATCGCTGTTGATCGCTGGTTTGAGTATTGGCTTGTCTGCCCAGGAGGCGCTAGAGTATGCAATGCCGGAAAACGACAATCTCAGTGAACAACCCGGCTGGGTAGATTACTCCGGAGTGACGACGACTTCGAGTTCCTTTAATTATACCGTAAAAAAGAAGCTTATTAACGGCCCGTATAAAAACAGGGTCAATATCGGATACTGCGGCGATGGGTTTGCAGCCGCAGATACCAACAAATTTTACCGGTACGCGGACAGCAGCATGGCCTACCGCCGAGGATTAACCACTATACGGAACAATGCCCTGGTAATGAGGCCTTTCCCGCGGTACGATAAGTTCTTTAACTGGTATTATATAAATTTGATAAGCCCATCATCGGGAATCCCCGGACCGCTCGGCGGAAGCACGAGCGGAAGGCTTGGGACGATTAATGACAGGCAGGGGTATGCGCTTTTTCACCAAGCGCATCAGACGCTCGGCATCGATACTATCCACTGGCACATGGCAATTCTCAATAATAGCGGGTACAACAATTCGGGCGGAACTATCGCGGTTTTTTCCTACCCCTCTTGGGGCGATATTGCAGTCCATGAAACGGGCCATGGGTTTCATCACTTTGCGGACGAGTATCAGGGTTCTGGGTCCGATACCAGAGAGTATAGCGAAATGAATTCGACCGCTACCATTGGATCTGAAAAATGGAAGCACTGGGTTGGTTACAAGGACATTGATGCACGCACTAGAAGCGGCGGCGGCTCGCCCAGCAATGTCGATACGGTTGGCTATTTAGAGGGCAGCAGATACGTATCGAGCGGCCAATACCGGCCGACCAGTAACGCTAAGATGAACATGACGAGCCAGGGAAACCCGGTTTCATTTAATATCCCATGCCGTGAAAAAATAATACACGATATCTATTGTATTGTAAAACCGATCGACACCATGCTTGGTAATTCCGGCACGGTCACCGACCCGGACAGCGTGTGGGTGCAAGTGATCGACCCGGCCGTGCTCAAGGTTGACTGGTATGTTGATGGCGTGCTGAAAAAGCCCAATGGCGGTACCTCGATTCGCAGAAGCGAAATTACCACCACGCCCGGCACCTTCACGGTGAAAGCGCATGTGTATGACGAGTGCATCCGCCATATGTTCAGTGACAATAAAAATCCGGACACCCTTGACCTGGTGCGCAAGGATACCCTCGCGATAATCCAGGACACCCGAACCCGCAGAACAGACACGATCAGGATGGTCGAGGACGCTCAGTGGACCGTTCAGGTTACCAACGTGGGCGTGTTCCAGACGACCATGGAAAAACCGGTGTTCAACCTGTCGGTACGGCACTCCACGGTGCTGTTCACGCTCATGCAGCCGGGAACCGTGTCATTTGATCTTATCGGCGTGGACGGACGTGTCATGAAGCGGACAAGCGTGCAGGGTGTGTCAGGGAGAAACAGTATTGACCTGCGAAGCCGCGGCGGACCTGTTTCCAATGGCATCTATTTCCTGAAAATGAAGGCGGGAAAAACAACACAGGTGGTGCCGGTAACGTTCAATTGATATATCACGGTGCTTTCTGCTGAAAAAGCCCTTCTGTTTCTGCAGAAGGGCTTTTTTCGATATATATTTTAGACGTGAATTTCAACTCTTTTATAATTATATTGTAGAACATAAAAGGGGGGTTTTGTAATCCCGCAAAAAATTAAGCGTATAAACCAGCCGTTTTCACCTTTTAGCAGGAGAGGGCCTGTTATGTGGTACTATCAAAAAAGTCTCTTTATTGCAGTAGTGCTGTTGGGCCTCAGTGTCTGGTCAATCCGGACAGATGCCGAGGAGTATACGGGACCGGACAGTGATTTTCTTACAGACCAGGAGTCAGATCTTTTGTCACCTTCGGTTTCCAGCTCCTTTAATTTCACCGTGAAGAAGCGGCTCATCTGGGGCCGTGAAAAGAACAGAGTCAATATCGGTTATGTGGGCGATGGTTTCGCTGCCGCTGATACCAACAAATTTTATCAATATTCAGACAGCAACATTGCCTATAGAAGGGGTCTTACCTCAATACGAAACAACGTCATGGTCATGAGACCCCACCTGCGGTATGAAAAATTCTGCAACTATTATCAAATCAATCTTATCAGTCCGAGTTCAGGAATACCCGGACCGCTCGGCGGCAGCACAAGCGGCAGGCTTGGAACGGTCAACAGGAATTCAACGATGTCCCTGTTTAGAGAAGGGACACGAGAATTGGGCATTGATACGATCCACTGGCACGCCGCAATTCTCAATAACAGCGGCTACAACAACTCGGGCGGCTCAATCGCGGTTTATTCTTACCCAAGCTGGGGTGATATCGCGTGCCATGAAATGGGTCATACGTTCCATCGCTTTGCGGATGAATATTATAGCTCCGACGGATCCTCAAACACCACAGAGTGTTCGGAGATGAATTCAACCGCCACCATCGGTTCTGAAAAATGGTCGGCCTGGGTTGGGTACAAAGACATAGACCCCAGAACCAGAAGCGGCGGCGGTCAGCCGACGGGTGATACGGTCGGGTACTATCCAGGTTCGCGTTATGTTCAATATGGTCAATACCGCCCCACCTCGAACAGCAAAATGAACATGACCGGTCAAACCAATCCGGTTTCGTTCAATGCACCGTGCAGGGAAAAGATCATCCACGACATCTATGCTATCGTCCGGCCGATCGATACCATGCTTTCCAATACCGGCACGGTCACCGATCCGGACAGCGTCTGGGTGCAGGTTATCGATCCGGCAGTGCTCAAGGTCGATTGGTATGTTGACAACGTCCTGAAAAAGCCGAACGGCGGCACCTCAATTTCGCGAAGCGAAATCACCTCGGTTCCCGGCACCTTTACGGTCAAGGCGCACGTTTATGATGAGGCGATTCGCCATATGTTTTCAAATAACCAGAATCCAGACACGCTCGACATTGTTCGCAAAGACACGGCCCGGATGGTGCAGGATGTGCAGTGGACCGTCAACGTGACCAACGTCGCGATCCACCGTACCGCGCTCGAAAAAGAGGCGTTCTCTCTCTCCGTGGCGAAAAACACGGTGGTCTATTCGCTCAAGCGGTCCGGCGTCGTTACCTTTGATCTCATGGGCGTAAACGGAACGCTTGTCAGGAGCATTACGGCCATGGGCAACGAGGGAAGAAACAGCATGCGGCTGTTTGACAAGATCACCCCGGTATCTGCCGGCATGTATTTCCTGAAAATGGCTGCGCCGGGAACGACCCTGATTGTACCGGTGACGATCCAGTGACGATATTTTGCTGAAGATATAACATAGGCCGCTCCTCGTAAAAGGAGCGGCCTTTTTCATGTCCGGTATCAGCCGCGCTGTTACTTCCCGATGACCACGGCACCGGTCACGCTTCCCGCCGCGGTTCCTTCAAACCGTGCAATATACACGCCCGAAGGCAGGTGCGAGACCTCGGCGCCCTCCGCAAAAAAAACGGCGTTATCGATGACGCGCTTTCCCGCAGCAGTGCACAAGGTCAGCCGGCCCTGCCGCGTCTCCCTATTCCCTGATAACAGGAGCCTCAGCGCGCCGCCCCGGTGTTCCAGCCTGATCCCGGATTGTTTCGAAGCGCCACGCGTGTCACGTGCAAACCGGGTACCCGCGGTGGGACCGATCGTGAAGGTCATGACCGTATCCACTTCGCTGATGTCCATGATGTCGACGCCGGATGGCGTATTGTCGACCCAGAGCGCCGCCGGCGTGGTGGTGGACGAATAGGCGTCAACGCCCCCGGCCTTGAAGCAAACATTCGTTCTCGTGTTCGCAATATCATTGCTGGCATGGACCATTTCCACGAGAAGCGGTGTTTCGGGGTAATTGAAATTATTTCCCCTGGTGTTGATATGCCAGATGGTCAAACCCTGATCGGAAATTCGTGAGCTCAGAGGAAACTGCTGAGTATACGGCTTGAAAAAGAAATATTCTTGCGGCTTGGCGTTCCGGTAATACACATGTCCGACATTCGGCATGGTTCCGCTTGCCGGAACAATGGTTCCAGGCGGGAGATTGCCGATATTCTGCACCTCATTCCAGCCATTGATATAGAGCAGATAGGGACAGGGCATCGAGGTACTGCCGCCGCCGCCCATGATGTCCCAGGTACCGGTCGCATCGCCGCTCGCGGCATAGAGATCAGGCCAGTTGGCGAGAAGATGCCCCATCTCGTGATGGAGCGCGCCGCCGGTGGCGCCGCACGTGCAGTACCGGCGCAAGGTCACGCCGTCGGCGGTAAATGAGGACCTGAGGCTTCCGGAATGGTTCCACATCCCTTCCGCCCACGCGGCGGCGCGGCCGGTATTGCTGATGCTCAAACCCCGGACATAATTCCTCGAGTCGGTGGACAACTGGCTGAAGTCGAACCCTTCGGCCTCGAGCTGCTCGCATGCCGCAAGGATAAGCTGGCTGTGTCCGGACGCATAGGCAAGGCTGTCATAATACGTAAAGGTATGCGGTGCGCGGAATACGCCTTTGACAATAAACTGAACGTCGAATTTTCCGCCTGACCAGATCTGAAAATAGTAGCGCAGGCTGTTGTCTCTGGGTTCCAGGCTGTTGAATTTTTTCTCAAGAAACCTGACCGCCGAATCGGCCGACGGATATTGCGCGGTGATCGGGGCATCGGGAAAATCCCACACCACACACAATCCACGGCATTGCCCTGCATACAAGGACACGTCTTTCTTCGCCGGAAGCGAATCCATCAACGAAAACGGCGTTTCTGCGCTTTTTGCCAGTGCGTCCATACGGTCGAGATACCCGGGTCGCGTTCCGTTGAAAAGCCTCGCCCGCGACGCTTCGATTTTACTTTTCAATACATCGTTTGACAACCTGACACCTTTGCGAAGGCCGGCAGCTGCGGCACCGGTTTTTCCGGCGACAACCCGGATGCCGGTCGAAACAAAGGCGTCGCCCTTGTCCGAAAGCCGCGCGTAACAGAACCAGCCTGTTTTGCTATCGCGGACGACCGTATATCCCTCCCTGGTTTCCGCCCTGATGAAGAATTCATCGCCATAGAGCACAAGCGGAATCCGGCTGCCGTCCGGCTGGGTGAAAACCTGCTCCTCGCCCATATAGGGCCGACCCACGGTTGACGAAACCATCACACTGAAGACCAACGCTGCACCGTACCCAAGAATTCTTGCTGTTCTCATACGTCCCCTCCCTTTGCTGTAGCCTTTGTTCTACCCGTGATATGACACTGGTGATACCGCCGCTGTAAACAACCAGCCAATCGGTAACACGTAAAAATGAAGGGCACCGGCTCTCCCTCCAGTGCCCCCGTAGAAGAGGGGCAGGCCTAACCCGCCGTCACTCTCCTTTCGAATGTCGTTCACTTGTTATTCCCGATCCTGTCTACTTAATAACAACAAGCTTATTTTCAGCATGCTGGTTCATATAGCTGAGCCGTATCCAGCTGGGCGACCGCGCCGTTTTCTCAAACCGCACCTCATCGAGCGCGCCGTCGAATCCCGGTTCCGTTACCCAGCACGCGCCGAAACCGCCGATGACCGCATTCATGGCGCCGCCGGCTTCATGCGAGGACGCGGTATCCCGCGCCATCAGTGTTCCGTTCACATACAATCGCCAGTATCCTGCGCCATAGGTCAGAGTGCCATACTGCCAGCCGCCGGTCGGAATCACCGAATAAAAGGGATAGCCGGGAGCCGCGCCTCTCGTGTAGAGGGTGAGAGATATGCTGTCCTTCTTGTAAATTCCAAGGATAAATCCGGAACCCAGCGTGTCTCCCTTGTGTATGGTAAAAAGCCGGTTGAGGTCGTTTTTCAATTCTCCAATGTTCATCCACATGCTGATGGTAAGCGGAGAGGTGGTGCTTGGGACAAACTGCGATGACGAAGGCAGGACAATATCGTCGCATATGCCGCTCGCGCTGTCATACGCTGCATTGTCAAATGTTTTCCCGTATCCGATATGTCCTTCCCTGCCCGTGGCACCGATATCATCCCTGCCGTCATAATGGTGTGCCGTTGCATCACGATACACGTCGCTGTTCCCCCTGCCGGCCGCCTCCTCCCTGAGGTGCCAGACACCGACAAAACCGTCCGCCGTATCGAATACGGCCGCGCTGTTGGACGCATCGCGGGCATCAGCGTTTCCCCAGTACATGACGATGGACTGTGTGCTGTTGTTACCGTAAATTGTATCGCACCGGACCCATACCTCGGCATGCCCGGCGACCGGGTCCCACCCCTCGATTTCATACGGGAGCGGTGTGCCGTCTCTTTTCGAGAACCGGATGTCCCGGCCCTCCCCGGCAGCCTGGGAAAACGGAAAGTTGTCGTGCGCGCAGCGAATCAGCACCGGAAAACCGACAACGGTTTCATCGACGTCCGCGCCTGAAGGATCGGTGTTCAGAAGGATTTCGCGCGAATAGGGCCACTTTTCATAGGGCTCAAATTCGATGATGCCAATGCCGGTTGCGCTGTCCGAAGAGACTATGTTATCGGCAATTTCAGCAGGATCAAATGACGCTAACGACGGCTTGATCCGCAGCGTATAGCTGCCCTGGGGAAGGTTGTTGACAATAAAACTGCCCGTGACCGTGTCGATCCTGACAAGCCGCTCAAGCCCGTAAACCTGGACATAAACCATCGATTTTTCGGGAATGGTGGTCAGATCGACAACACCGTATATGCGTCCGTTCGGCCGGACGGTTATGGAGCCGCAATTGACCGTACGGTTCTTCTGGGCCGGTACCGTTAAGAATGCGCCGCAGCCGTTTTCATCCTGGATCTCAACAGCATAGTCGCCCGTTTCAAACGGACCGGTACTGAACCGGCCGTGATGATCGGTAACCGTATCGATCAGGGTTATCGGGGCATTATTGGGCACGGTTTTCGACGTATCGGTCAGGTAGGTATCCACCCGTATGTGCACGGTCGCATTGGCGACCGGCACACCCATGGTATCGAGCACGACCGCGGTTATGCCGTTCGTTGTTTCGGACGTGCCGCCGGTCAATGGCTGGAGCGTACCGCATGACCAGTATACGGCCGCGCCGCAGGCGATCAGGGTGATTCCGGCAATCCAACGAAGACGGCGCATCAGGTATCCCCTTCGATCCTGCTGAGCGGGAAAAGCTGTATGTTCAATTGAACGACGCGGTCAGGCTTTGACTGCTCGCTGACGTATTTAATGACGGAGTTCCGGAACTCCGTTATCCTCTCCCGCAGCTCTTCAAAGTCCTTTTCACTGATGTTCATGGTAACCGTGGAAATGTCCCGCTGTTTTTTCGGGTGACGCGCAAGCGACTCCTCCGACAGCCGGATCGTGTCTTCCTGAAATGTCTGAATGGCCAGGGAGTGCCACTGCGGGCCGGTCGTGATGGCGGCATCGGTCATCCGGTATTGGCCGGTCTCGTCCTTTTTTATCAGTCGCAGCTTTTCGAGCAGGCGAATCGAGTCCTTGGCCTCCTTGACAGTGATTGGCGGCGAAAGCCGTTGCGCCAGGTCCTTGTAGTTCCCCCTGAATTCGTAAAATTCCAGCACCGATCGAATGGCCGAATGGTACCACTTCTGATAAAACGCGTACTGGTGCTCAAGCAGCCGGTTTGCGGAAACGCTTTTGAGGGAAAGAAGCTTCTCAAAGTGCAGCTTGCTTTCCTTGTGTGATTTTGATTTGACAAAATGAACCAAGGTTTCAAAATATTCCGCCTCGGGTCCGGACAACCCGCAGAAATCAACAACTTTTTTGATCGATGCGTCGGAAAGGTGCCGCTGTTTGATGAGCACCTTGGCTAGATAGCTGGCGTCGATATCGACTTTTGCGCCGAACAGGCGGTAAGAGAAGAATGAGCGCTCGGCCTTCTTCTCCTCGTAGAAGTCCCGCAGAAAGTCCCGGTATTCAAGGTAATCAAAAACCGATTTCATACCGGCGCTTCTTTCCGCGATAGTGTCGCACTGTTTTCATCAGGCACCCCCCCAGGCCGTTTCATGACGCTGTAACGACGGTTTTCCCCTGCCCCTTATCTCGTTTGTTGACCCGCCACCTTTTCAACCTTGCACGATCACCGGGAAACGGTAATCTGCTTGAAATGATGAAAACCGGCTGAACGCAACGACAGGACATACACGCCGTTCGGCAGCCCCTGCGTGCTGAATTGCAGGGTATGATTTCCGCCGGATTGCCGTGCGTTTGCCAGAATCGCGACCTGTTTTCCCGACATGTCACAGAGACGCAGGTCAACGTGAGTGGCCTGCGGCAACGCATAGGATACGATCATGCCCTGCTGCGCTCCCGAACGCGCGAACGTCAGATATCCCTTTATCGTACCGGAGGCGACCGTCTCGTTTTCAACCCCGGTCTGCAGCCGGGTAATAAAGGTCAGCATCGGATCGCCCAAGATCAGCATGCCGTAGTTCCATGCCATGAAATAGGGCACATCGCGGGTCATTTCACTGCTGTTGCAGTACGCGTCGAACCATAGCTGGTATGATTTGCCGACGCAGGTGTTCTTTCCCATCTCCTCGAAAAGACGCTGGCCCTTGTGCCCGATCCACTGTCCGGTCCTGGATCCAGCTATGCACACGAGCGCCGTGGGGCTCTCGTTGAAAACGTACGACCCGCCAAGATAGCCCCTGTTGCGCGCGGCCGCCCAGTCGGCAAGATGACATCCGTCATGCGCATAGCCGACCGGTTTTGGGTTGGCATCGTAGACCGCGGTGTAGCTGCACGAACCACCGTCGGAAAACGAGTGGGCAGTATGTCCTGAGTGGCACCACAGATGCAGCAAGGTGTAATTCCCCTGGAGATAGGTGTTAAGATAGGTAGTACGTGTATACTTGCCAGGATTCCGAAGGATGGTGGTGTTTGAGGCCCCATAGACCCGTTCAAGATTCTGGGTCGACGTGTTCCAATCAGGTTCAATCAGGTCAACGGCGGACTTCCTCAGCTCAATACCTCCTGTCCAGTAATTGTGCACCTTGTCCAGGTAGCTGGAAAGAAGCTCCACTTCGGTGCCGTAACTGCCCATGGGTTTCACATCGATACGCGCGTAGAAAATTTCACTGCCCCGGTCGCCGGACCCGGGATTATGGGTTTCGTAAAAGGTGTTGTTATCGGGATCGAGCCACTGCCCGTCAAGGTCCATATAGTAATGGTCGCAGGTCCAAGTTTCATAATTGCCGAAAAACGGGTCGCTCTTGAACTCCATCCAGGCGACCGGCAAATCGCCGATCTGTATCGCGCCGTCCAGGCCGCCGTCACGGTAATAGCTTAATAAAATGTCCTTGATCTCCTGATGGGTTCCGCCTTCAAGCACCTCCATTTCAACGGTGCAGCCGTGCCCTCTGCCGATGTCCTGAACATAGCGGTCGACCTTCTCCTTTACCGTGGCATTCGCATAAAGCGTGCGGTTCATGAGAATGAGCACTCTCCGCACCGGAGTAGCGCCTGAAGATGAGAGCGCCAACGGTCGAAGCTTGCTCTTGTACGGGGTAAAACGATCAGCCCGCACCAGAGGTTTGACAGGGTTCTCAAGCCTGAACAGCCGGTGCTGCTCCTGAAACCATGCCCGCTGCTCCGGCGTGATACTGCTTTTAAGGGCCTGTACCATCTCCCACTCGTTCATTTCTTCACCTTGAACCTGCAATGAGAAAATCGCTAACCCAATAATACACAGAACAGAAGTACTGGAGAGCTTCATAAAACCTCCTGCATGGCATTTTAATCGATAAAATAAAAAGGTGGGGGGTATCCTCGAATCTCGAGAAATACACCCCCTCCCTCTCTCCCTCTTCGTATCGCAAATATAGGAACATTTTGATGTTTTTGCCGTTTTTTTTTATAAATATGTGGACATTTTTGTCCACAAAAATCGAAATTTTCTAAAATTTTCGCTGTTTTTATTAACAGTTCCCATTTAAATAACAATTATTTGTCCACAATCCGACCCGGGACATGGACATTGTTTAAGTTTTTCTCCTGGCACTTTCTTATCCTTTTCTCGCTGTTATTGAACGCACGTCCACCTCTAACTATTTTTCTCTCTGACATTTTCAAGGAGCCGCCTGTGAGCAGTATTGAATGCGCGCGCCAGATTGTACGCAAAGAGATCCTTGCCCTGGAAAAGATGGTGGCGGGACTGGGCCCGTCCTTTGACGCTGCCGTGGAATTGATGTATTCCATTTCCGGCAAGGTCCTCGCCTCCGGTCTCGGCAAATCCGGCATTGTTGCAAGTAAAGTCGCCGCCACGCTCTCCAGCACCGGGACGCCCGCGCTTTTCCTGCATCCGGTCGAGGCCCTGCACGGCGATATCGGCATTGTCCAGAACAACGACATCGGACTTCTTTTCTCAAACAGCGGGGAGACAAAGGAGGTGCTCGATGTGCTCCAGGCCTTCAAACGAATAGGTATCCCGACCATCGCCGCAACCGGCCGCATGCGCAGCTCGCTCGCCCGGTACGCCGACGTAGCCCTTGACGCAAGCGTCACCGAAGAGGCATGCCCGCTCGGCCTGGCACCCACCTCAAGCGTGATCGTGGCATTGGCGCTCGGCGACGCGCTGGCTGCCAGCCTCATGCGCCGCCGGGGCTTTTCAGAAGATGACTACAGCCGGTTGCACCCCTCGGGAACGCTGGGGAAAAAACTCCTTCTCAGGGTTTCCGATGTCATGCATACGGGGAAAGAGGTGCCGCTGGTGAAAATGGGAACTCCTATGGCTCAGGCGCTTGTGGTCCTTACCTCAAAGGCAATGGGCGCGGTGATCGTGCAGGGCAGGGGCCGCGCGCTTGCCGGCATCTACACTGACGGCGACCTTAAGCGCACCATTCAGGAGCACCCGTCCTTTCTCAGGAAAAAAATAGACGCGTTCATGTGCGCCAACCCGGTCTGCGTCAACGACCAGGCGCTCGCCGCCGAGGCGCTCGGTCTCATGGAAAACCGTCCGTCCCAGATCTCTGTTCTGCCCGTGGTCAATGATGAGAAAAAAGTGGTGGGGATTTTACGGTTGCACGATCTGGTAAAGGCAGGACTCTGAACGCTGCGGGTTGTCTGCCACGCTCGTTTTTTGGACGGTGATCCGGCTTTTATCCGGCGATCACGCCCTGCACCACCCGCAGCAGATCGTTCACATGATACGGTTTCATGATCACGGCGGAAAAACCGTTACCGCCCGTGTCATCGTCAACCAGGTCATCAGAATAGCCGGTCGAAGCAATGGCCTTGACCATGGGATCGATATCGCGCAGACGGGCTAGGGTCTCCTTGCCGCCCATGCCACCGGGTATGGTCATGTCCAGAACCACGGCCCTGACGCTCTTCCCTTCTTCGCGTGCCTGGCGATAGAACTCAATTGCCTCTTTCCCGTCGCGCGCAGCCAGAACCTGATACCCGTGCGATTCAAATGTACTGCACAGCAGGTTACGGAGAAGATCCTCATCATCCATGACCAGTATCCAGCCGCTGCCAGGCAACAGCCTGAACGCACTTTTAATTTCGGCGGCGCCAACCTGCCGGGTGATTGCCGGAAAATAAAGCGTAAACACAGAGCCTTTTCCGACCTCGGATGCAACCGTTATATGGCCGTCATGTTTTTTCATGATGGTAAAACACTGGGTCAACCCGAGACCCGATCCCTGCTGCTTGGTCGTGAAAAAGGGCTCGAAGATTTTATCAATGCAGTTTTCCGGAATGCCGATCCCCTGGTCCTTGACGCTGACCGCAATGTACTGTCCCTGGGGTAATTGAGGCACGTCGCTCGCGCCCAGAATGCAGTTGGACGCGCGCACTTCAATACGGCCGCCCGCAGGCATCGCCTGGCGCGCATTGATCACGATGTTGCTGATGACCTGGTGGATCTGTCCCTCATCGACCTCAACGGGCCAGAGCGAATCGTCAACCGTGATGTCCGGCCGCACGTTCGAGCCGCTCAGGCTGAAGCTGACCGCCTCCTTGAGCAGGCGTTCGATTCGCATCGGTTTTGTAACCGGAATCCCTCCCTTGGCAAATGTCGTGAGCTGCCGCGTCAGATCCTTTGCCCGGTCAAACGCTGAAAACGCGGAATCCAGATACGGGGCTATGGGCGAATCATCCGGCAGCGACGAGCGGGCCAGGCTTACATACCCGAAAAATCCGGCCAGAAGGTTGTTGAAATCATGGGCAATGCCGCCTGCAAGAAGACCGAGCGACTCGAGTCGCTCCACCTTCTCGCGTTCAGCGTCCATGCGGCGCTGCTCTGTCACGTCCCTCTGCACCATGATAATAATGGTATCTGCCGGCTGCCTGCCCTGCAGTGGAAAGAAATGCGCGATGACCGAACGCTCCCCCCTTCCTTCAAAGGACCGTTTTGTTTCGTATTGGATGCGTTCGCCCGCCAGGCACCGGTCCAGAAAGGGCTTGACCAGCTCCCCGAACTCCTCCGTTCCCACTATGTCCTGAACCGTTTTGTGCGCAAGGTTCCCGCGGTCTGCTTTGAAATAGGATTCGTACGCAGAATTTACAAATACATATTCATACTTGCCGTTTACCGCGGCAATAAGGTCCTCGGCATGCTCCACGGCTTTCTGGTAAATACGCAGCTGTTGCTCATTGGCCCGGAGCTGCTGGTTCGCCGCCCGCAATTGCTGCTCGTTCGCATGAAGCTGCTGGTTCGCCGCCCGCAGCTGCTGTTCGTTCGCGCGCAACTGCTGGTTTGCCGCCCGCAGTTGCTGCTCGTTCGCATGAAGCTGCTGGTTCGCCGCCTTTAATTGCTGCTCGGAACTGGCAAGCTTCTGGCAGGTCTCCGTGACCTCATTGACGGAGCGCTGAAGTGCAACCAATATCTCGCCGCGCTCCCGTGTCACCCGGCGAATGATCGCGCCAACGCCGACCGCTGCTACGATAAACACGAACAGGAGCAGGATCTGAAGATAGACAAATGCCCGCAAATGGCTGACCATGGTAGATTTCAACGAGGTCTCCCAGGCAATGGCCGAATCGCGGAATGAGTTGAGCAGATTGTTGTACCGTTGATCCAGCGTATCATTGCCCTGTCCCTGCGTGTTCAGCGCATGCAGCTCCTGCGTCAGCCTGTACAGTTCATCAAGGGTCTGTTCGATGAAAACAACATCCGGTCTCCTTGTGGTGCTTTTCAGCCAGTCCTTTTTTGCCAGATTTTTAATCTTATCGATCAGGGTGCGGGCAACGGCATAATGGCTCCAGATGCTGTCTGCATGTACGCTCTCGTCTTTGGCAAGGAGCTTTTCAAGCATGAGATGCGCATTGAGCACTTCATAGCGCATCTCAGCCTCATGTTCAATAATCGGATCAATCACCGTGGTCGCATATTTAACCGAGGTAAAGGCAAGAACGATCATGGCAATAAACGCCAATGCACCAACGGTAGACAGCGCATACACAAAACCTTTGGAAACACGCGAACGGCTTTTTACATCAGGGGTGTTCGCCATCATTGCTTATTCCTTTGATGCGCTCCACAACATGAATTCAGGTTCATCACCGATGGCGCAGAATACGCAGCAGGTCTCCACATCAAGACACACGCTTCGTCTCTTGAACCCGCCGATTGACTGCGCCTCCACGGTGAACCCGGCACTGCTGCAGAGCCGTAGGACTGATTTGACATTATCGCGGCATATGGTATCGTCGGTATCCATAAGCACATTCGCGGCGCCGGCAACGCAGATATGCATGTTTTCCCGCGCGCCGCCCAGGCGACGGATCATATCAAAAAGCGCATTAAACCCATTCTCAGCATACCGCGTGATGGGCGCGTCAGTAATGCCTGAAGGCGCCCTGCCCGGAAGCATGATATGCGCGATCCCGCCCACCGGCTTTTCACTGTCTATGCATATAAGCGCTATGCAGGAGCCGATCGCGTTCGACACCAGCACCGTGTCCGCATACCCGGCCTTCATCTCGCCGGTCTGCACGTCCTCAACATTTTTAAGACGCCAGTCCGGGGAACCGGTGATAACCATAGTATCCTTGCTATTAATAATATTGGTGGTATTTAATGAAAAATATAAATCAAGCGTGAGAGAAAAAATCCGATCATCGCAGGGCAACCAAGCGTAAAAAAGGAGCCGGAACATACCCCATTTTCAGGCTCCCCGGCTGCTCAGGCAATGAAACTAGTCATGCAGTTTGTTGTCTGATCAGACGTCCCGTTGACCTGCAGACGCGTTCTGCGGGCTCGGGCAATGGATTCCATATTTGGAAAAACGTGCATTTGCTTAAAAATGAGGTTTTTATAGCAGCAGGGCAAATTTATATGTAATGGATCACGTTAATAGGCATTCGGACCGGGTAAAACGTACCGGTTTTCCCGGTTTAGACCCAGCCCCTATGTTTGCCGAGACCAGCGACAGAAAATTTCAAACCGGGGAGCTTTTGAAGGCGTGTTGTGCGAAGCAACCTTGCCCTCTTCACTTCTATTTCTGGATGTTTCAACCCAAAACATGAATAATTTTTGCTTAAAATCATAGGTGTTACTTTTTAATGCGCTTAATGATTTTTGACCATAACCAGGGAACAATTGAAGGAAATAGTCGATACAGATACCAAAAAAGTTTTTGTATTCTAGGTGAAACGACAATGCACCTGTTGTTCAACACTCCTTTCATCATATGCCTTATACAGTCTGCCGGTTCAGGCCAGTTATGTTTTTTTGACCGGTATTTTTTATCATGCTCAACGACATAGTCACTGCGACCTTACCCCAGAAATTGACGTCCATCATTTTATTCCAATGATCCAAAGTCATGTCTTTAAACTCTCCGTTAATAGCTGCTCCCGCATTGTTGAAAAGAAAATCAATACGGCCATATTGATTTATTGTTTCGGATACCATATCCTCCACTTCTTCAAATTTGCAGACATCAACCTGCAGCATCATTCCCTTTCCACCAATATCCCTTATGCGATTATATGTTTCATTTGCAGACTGCCGATTGATATCTGTCACAATAACAATTGCACCATTTCGATAAAGATATTCAGCAATCGCCCTCCCAAGACCAGAACCTGCACCGGTAATTATTGCCACCTTTGTTTATTGCAGCCGACCGCCCCTATTGTGCACCCAATCCAATCATATACCTATCTCTACCCCTATATGCTTTCATCCACCTGAATATCCTGCCCTTCAATACCGGCATATTCTTTCCGTTCCTGTTTCCTTCTGTTTTCCTGCGGTGCATTTTTGGTCCTGCGGCCGGCGGGCAGGGCATGGTGCGGGGAATCTGCCGCAGCGTAAAGAAGTATACGTTTAAATTATAGCCTTTGTCAAGAAAATTGTCCGGGCAAAGCGTTGGGATTGGCAAAGGTTAAGAGCCTGCGGTAAAACGCAGGGCACACAGGTCAACTGGTCGAAAGAAGCTGAGGAACCTCGGTCTCCTGCCTTCGCCTATAGGCAAGCAGACCGAAGCCACACGGGTGTTCTGGTTTATGTTTTTGAAGGGTCACACAGGTCATTTGCGCGTTTCGCGCTGGCATGCTCAAACACGCTCGCACACGACATAACACCTGAACGCCAGTAGCGGCGCCAGCGGTGCAACGAGGCATTCCAGTGCTTTAAGAAGGGAACGCGACCAGTACGGTACGAGCTGCGGGCCTTCAAATCCGCCTGATGCGGGATAGGCAAGCAGTGCCATTCGTTGCCGCTTGATAATGCGCAACGAATCCCCAAAGGCATTTTCGAAGCGTCTGCGATATTTGAAAAAAAGCAGGCAGGCCATGGCCTGGTTCGGGGTTTTTACCTTTTCTTTTGACCGGGAAGAAAAGTCCGGCATGGTAAATGAAAAAGGTTCAGGATGAAACCGGCGATACAGGGGCAATGAGAGCACGGAAGGATATGGCTCAATCAGGTGGACTCTTCCCTTGCTTCGCAGGACCCTTTGTATTTCACGCAGAAAGGTAACCGGCGAATGCAGATGATGCAACAGATCGATCGCCACGATGTCGTGAAGCGATCCGCTTGCAAAGGGCAGGCAATGCGCATCTGCCTGGAAATCGAGCCAGGACACCGGGACAATATCGCCGGCCAGCACCGCGCCTCGCCACTCCTTGTAATTTCCCGATCCGGCGCCGAGTTCGACCACTGCGCCACCAGGGTCGCTTAGCATGCCCTCGATTATGCCGTACCATTGCGCATAGGTCCAGCCCAGCAGGGGCCTGGAGCGCCAGATCGAGCGGTGGCGCTCAAGAATTTCCGGGCAGGTCAGGTCCATTTAAATTTCCTCATGGCAAGCAGCATCATGCGCAAAAGGAGCCACCCGTGCGCGAACCGGTGGATATTGGTTGCGCCGTAGTGCCGCGCGCAATACCTGATCGGTATTTCCACCATTTTAAGGTTCAGCCGGGCCGCGCCAAAGATAAGGTCGAAATCGCCGAACGGATCAAAGTCGCCGAAATAACCGCGGTTCTCGCTCAGCCGCAGCCACTCCTTCCTGCTGATTGCCTTGGTGCCGCAGAGCGTGTCCTTGATACGCTGGTCAAGTATCCAGGAAAAGGCAATAGAAAAAAACTTGTTTCCCGCAATGTTGAGCGTGCGCATTGACTCCTTTTCAAGCGGGTATACGAGCCGGGACCCGCTGGCCAGTTCAGCGGCATTGGACGTCAGCGCCCGGTAGAATTTTACCAGGTCCTCGGGCGGAACGCTCAGGTCAGCGTCCAGGATCATGAGCAGGTCGCCGGTGGCAAGGGAAAACCCTTTCCTGACCGCATCGGCCTTGCCTTTGCCCTCCTGTTGTGCAATAATAATGGGCCACTGGCCTTGGTACCGTTGTGCCATGACCTGGATCATGTCCCACGTTTTGTCACGCGAGTGGCCTTCCACGAAAATCAGCTCGGTTTTGGATCCCATGCGCGGCATCCGCCGGATCAGCTCCTCGATGTTGCCTTGTTCATTGCGGGCCGGTATTACCACGCTGACGCTCGAGTCATGCTTTGGCGCATCGGGTGCGCCGAGCGGCCGGGCGATCAGATAATTGACAAGACAAAGCCTCTGGATCAGGGGCAGTGGCGCCACATAGCGGTTGCAAAAAGATGAAACAGGCTCGATGCTGACCGGAACAAGCACACGGCGGCCTTTTCTGACCAGATTGAACCGTTCCAGGTACAGGAGATTGACAATATCATCCAGGCCGAGCCAGTTGGACCGGGCGGCCGGCATTTTCAGCCCCAGAGCCTCGGCAAGGGAAAGAAGCGGAAGCCACAGGAAACTGGGATTCAGGATAATAAGCCGCGTGCGGGCGCTGCATACCGGGTGCAGGCGGCGCAGGACCAGCTCGATATCGTGGAAACAGCCGATCGTGTCCGCAATAACGATGTAATCGAACGTTTCTGACAGGCGCAGCTCCTCTGCCTCCATGACTTCGAAACGGAGATGCGGATACTTTTTACGTGCAATCGTCACCATGCCCTCTGACAGGTCGATCCCCAGGCCCCTGGCCGGTTCGAGCGCATTGAGCAGCGTTCCGGTGCCGCATCCTATGTCAAGCACCGAGCTGTGCGGCGGGATCTGGCAGCGCAGAAAGCTGGCAAGGTGTTCGTGATAGTACCAGTTACGCTGAAGCCAGTGGTCGCGTTTTGGAGCAATGGCATCCATTTCCGCCCTGATTTTTTGCTTCGCTTTGCTGCTAATCATTGCGACCTCTCTCCATACGGGGAAAAACGGCTTGGCTGCGAACAGTCGTCGGCAATGGTTCCACGATAAAAAATATGAAATGTGCCGGTAATGTGATCTGCCGGGACCTTGACGATTGACCCAGCCCATCGAGAAGGGTTAGCATCAAGGATAAGATAGGTGCAGTTCCTGCTTGATCCGGCCATGTTGAACACGGTACCCATATGGCTTCCAGGTTCGACCGGCAGATCACCGTATTCAATAATGGCCGGATTTTCGCGTTTGAAATCGCTGATCCTGATCCGGGGAATCATGGTATGCCCCGTATCGGCACACAATGCCACAAACGAACCCTTCGAGGCGCGGAATACCACGGTATCGCAAAAAACCGGTTTTTCCGCGGGTAACGGAACTGATTGGAACTGCTTGTTGCTGGTCATTTTTACCAGCAATGCCAGTGCAATTACCAGGCATGGCACCAGGGCCCAGGTATACGCGCGATATCCTTCACATGCCGGGTCTCTCGTGCAGGTGTTATGAGATCGGTTGCCGGCAAGGCTGGTCACGGCAATCCCTGCTGGTGCACCGTACAACAGAATGGTAAAAGGAGAGGTCACGGTCAATGCCCTGGAGATCGCATCAAGAATGAACGGTGCCGAAAGGAACGTTCCAATAAAAAATATGGCAATAAAAATGCCAATGCTTCCCGTGGTGCGCCTGGTAATAACAAGGCTCGTGATCGCGCAGAAGAGCAACAAGAAGCGGAACCGGTTCGGCACTGCGCCGGTAAGCGGATGAAACAGCAACAATGGATCCTTTAAAACCGCAACGTATCCCCTCCCTATTCCCACGGCAAGGTTCCAGGGGTGTTTCTTAAACTCTTCACCGCTTACCTTATATAAAAAAGCGCAGAACGCTTCATCGCTGAGTGATTTTTGCTCGTTACAATAGTCGTAACCAGCCGAACTCCACCCCTTCCCTCCCTTAACCAAACCATAGAGCGTATGGGAAAAATTACCATTAAAATGTCCAGCCCTGTCTTTTGTCACTATTGAAAGCATCACCGGGCTTACCGCAAATGTGACGATTACCGCCCCCGTGCCGAAACCGAGTGCCCGCCAGTTGAACTGCCGCTTGTTCCTGAATACTACTCCTCCATATGCCAGCAAGAACGGAACGATCAACCACGCGCCTGACCGTATGCCCAGAGCAAGCACGAGCAAGCATAAACCCCAGGCGTAGTACCCGGGCCTTTTACGCACAATCCCTATCCAGAAACATCCTGCGGCGAGTGACGAACAGATCAGACCCGGCGGTTCGGTCATCACCGAGCAGGTGAATCCCTGTGCAATCCTGCACAATCCGATCGTCATGATCAAACCGGCCGTGATCCCCCAGGTGGTGGACACCACACGGGATACAAAAAAAATCGATCCTGCAACCAGGACCGTTGAGAGAATAAGTGTGAGCTGAAGATTCTGCCCGGTCAATTTCAGGAGAAGAGCAAAATAGAGTACCCCAATCGGCCGCCGCGCGGCAAATCCATCAATGGTACCCCTTTCAACGAGGGACAGCGCTCCCAGGTAATAACCTGCAGCATCGCTGTACGGCAGAAGTCCGCCCAAGCTGAAGTAGCTTCCCTGCCCCTTTGACCAGACCATGGCCAGCCCGCAGAGGCACAGCGTCATGGAGGTCACCAGGAGAAGGCAGGAAAAGAAAAGTCCCTCGCGTTGTGTTTCTCGTGATCCTGCGCAGCGTCGGAACAGCAGCTCTTCTGTAAATACCGCAATGATAACAATGAACCATACCAGTTTGATCGATGCCGGGTATACCGTCGAGAACAGGAGCCCGGCAAAGACGGACAGCGGTATCGCGGCAAGAAACACCACTCGCCAATGACGGTTGTTAGCCGGCAAGGACGCTCCCGACCCGACTGACCGAAACAGATTCATCCGGACCTTCCAGAACAAAAAAAAGGAACGCCATCCACGGTGGCGTTGACCTTTCCCCCCACTCCGCTGCGCCGCTCATCAGGCCCGGACTTGACCGGCGTGCACCTCATGCCCCTACAAGGCGACGCCCCTTGGCAGATGAACAATAGCAGCTCCACCGGGCATGCTTCAGCGATAGTACTATAGAAATGGTCCTGCGTCAATACCTTCCCCGCTCTCCCGCCTTCTGCCGCCGTTACATTGCTTCTCCATGCAGAATCGCCACCAGGCGCAACGTGTTTTTGTCCCCGGGGAGCACATCAAGGCTTTGCAGGTAGGCATGAAGCTGTTCGTGTTTCGGGCGCCGTTCAAATCCCAGCACCTGGCCCTGCAGGGAAAGACGCCTGGCCTCGTAATAGCGGGGGAAATCGGCGCTGTCCTGCGAAGAAACGTTTGTGCAGTAGGGCAGCACCGGTTCGCGCCTGTCCAGGACAGCGCGGATGGCCTGGGTCGAGCCGAACGCGGCCTTGCGCGGGCCGAGGAATTCGATTACTGCGCGGTTATCATCGTTGAACGGAACGCCCTTGACATACTCACGCAGCGCGTCCTCTCCCATGACAAAACTATTGACAAAAACCAGGGGATGGTCGAGCCCGAACGCTTGGAGGCCGGCGCGCACCGTTGGATCGGCAAGGCGTGTTTTCAGTTTTGCCAGGTCAATGGAAAGCCGCTGCGGCGTTGCGCAGAGCACGGTATAGTCGCCGGAATACCAGAGGCTCGCATGCGGAAAAACAGCGATGAAGCTGCTGATGATCATCTTGTAGTGCTCCTCTGCAATGCTGTGGAACGGCAGCCAGTGGCAGATGACGCCGCCGGGCGCGAGCCGCTCGCGGCACAATGCGAAATAGTTCCTTGAATAGAGGCTGCTGTTGCCGGCAATGATGGGGTGGATCGGGTCGGACGTTATGAGGTCGTACTTTTTATCGGAAATCAGCATATGGTTTTTACCGTCCTCTATAATAAGCCGCAGCTTCGGATTTTCCAGGGCATTCCCGTTCTCATGGGCAAAAAAGGCGGTCCCGTTTTTCATTTCCGAGGAGAGCTCCACGCAATCGACTTCGCGAAGGCTGTCGTTCTGCAGCAGGGTGCCGAGGGTCATGCCGCCGCCGAGGCCGACGACCACCGCGTTTTTCGGGCCGTCATGAAGCAGAAACGGCAGGTCGGCGAGCATCCTGAAAAGCTGCTTGTGATTATAGAGGTTGGTGGCAAGGCTTGTTCCGTTGATCGATATCTCTCTTTTGTTAAACCCGCCGTCTTTGACAATAACCGTGCCGTCAATGCCTTCGGCGTAATACACGACCTTGTTGAAAAGGCCTTTCTGGAAATCAACAAACGACGCCTTGAATCGGGTCGTGGAAAACAGGACCGCCGCCCCCGCATACAGCAAAACCAGCCCGGCCCTGACCGGAAGCGAGCGGCCGACGCATGCAAGCAGGAGCGCTGCGCCGGAAACAAGCAGCAGGCATGAAAGAAGCACGGCGCTCGCCTGAATGCCGATGAGCGGTATGAAGATGAATCCGCCGGCAAACGAGCCCACGATCGAGCCCAAGGTATTGACCGCATAGGCCCCGCCGATCTCGGTGCCGAGCAGTTTCATGTTCCGTGCCACGAGCGCGCAGGCGAGCGGAAACGCCACGCCCATGAGTATTGTGGGCACGATCATGATCAGCACCGCGGTCATGATGCGGACAATAACGGAACCCCACCATCCCGCGATGTTGAGCCTGACCAGCAGCATGAGAATGTCCGGTGCATAGCGGAACAGCACAAACGAGGCGCCAAAACACGCGAAGGCGAGCGCGGTCTGGACCACTCCGAACAGCACGAGGGTGCTGCGTACCCGGCCGATACATCGTGACATGATAAACGCACCGATTACGATGCCGGATATGAACGTCGCGGCAACCACGGTAAAGGAGTAGATGCTGTTGCCGAAATAGAACACGAACACCCGCTGCCACACGACCTCAAGGGCCAGCGCGGCCAGCCCTTCCATAAAAAAAACCGCCAGGACAAGCACCAGCAGTGCCGTTGAAATGGTGCGGACAGGGGCTGGCGTGCGCGCCTCGGGCCGGTCATGACGGCACTCATCGGCACGGTAGTGCGCTGAAAGAAGAAACGCTGCAAGCGCAATGACGCCATTGAGCGCGGCTGCCGCGGAAAGCGACAGCGTAATCCCGAGCGTATGAATCAGGAAAAACGCGGTCAGGAGCGTTCCCGCGACAGCGCCCAGACTGTTCACCGAATAGAGGCTTCCGACATCCCTGCCCGCCTGGTTGAGGTTTGCGACGGACGCTTTTGCCAGCGCGGGCAATGTTCCGCCCATGAGCAGCGCCGGTATGAACATGATGGCGAATGAGAGCAGGAACCGAATCGCGGTCAGCGTGACGAACGAGGGATGAAATGCCTGATAGAACCCGATGTGCAGGAAACTGATCCCTTTTACCAGCAGGGGAAACGCAAGCGCATACGCGCCGATGCCGAGCTCGAGCAGTGCATAGAGCTTTAGTCCGTTGTACTGTTTATCAATAAGGCGGCCGAACAGGATGCTTCCCCCGGCCAGGCCGGCCATGAACACGGTGAGCACGCAGCTGACGGCAAACACGGTAACGCCCATGATCTGGCCGCACACCCGGACCCAGAGCGTCTGATAAATGAGCGCGGTAAAGCCGGAGAGGAAAAACAGCAGCAGGATGATTAAAAAATGAAGGCGTGAGGAATGAGTTTGTGACATAGGCAGAATGTGAAAGAGAAAGATATGGTACCAAAGAAAATACTATTCACGATCACTATAGGCGACAGCATATGAAGGAATTCAAACTATGCGGCACGACAGGACAGTATGAGGCTGAAATATTACAAGTGGAGCCAGTTTACTGATAAAACATTTTACAGGAAATAGGGGCAAAATCAAAAAGCAGCGCAGAGAAAAGGCGATTGTCAGCACTGTCCCGATCATCTTCAGATAAGGCAAGGAGATTCAGGCAAAACAGCGGAGTCACGTACCACCGCTGGCCTGCCTACCTAAGCTTCGGCGCAGGCTCGTGATACAGGATCTTAGTGTTTTTTATAAATTCTTCTCCCTCTTTCCCTGGCAGGGGAAAGGGGGCCGGGGGGATAGGGGTCAAAACGAATAGCACAAAATAAAAGGGTTCCCTCTGCTCATTCCTGTTATCGTTTTGATAAAAGCGCTGTAAGCGTCTTTTCCAGCCGCGCGATAACAATGTCCAGTTCATGATTGATTTCATAATTCGTAAATCGCATTTCGGTCAGGCCGCGGTTTTCAAATACCCTTCTTCGAAGGTTATCTCTCTGCCGCTGCTCACGAGTAGTATGAATACTGCCATCGATCTCCACCACGCACCGAGCCTTGTTGCAATAAAAATCAACAATAAATCCCTCGATCGGCTGCTGTCGTCTGAATTGCAGTCCTAATATTTTATTGGCCCGGATACGCTCCCAGAATATACGCTCTTGAGGTGTCATTTTTTTTCGAAGCGCTCTGGCTTGTTGGATTTTATGACCATCAATCCGCTGTAATAAGACGACGCCGCTGGGATTCGGATTACGCCTGCAGGTATTATTCATGATAACGATAAATATAGTATTGCACCTGGTTATAGTTGATTGACCTCTTAAGGACCCCTCCCGGGCGCGGCGCGCCGACCCTCCCCTGCCAGGGAGGGCGATGGGTAAATTTTTTAACAGCAATCTATCACCCCACCGTTGTCTGAACCTGGGGATCTGGCAGATTCAGAGGCAGTCAATCTAATACTTTTTTATCCTCCGTAACCTATTTTTCCTGAACATGAAAAGGCACGTTTCCCGCTCCGGACAAAACGACCTGTTTGACCGTCATGGCCAGGAAGTGCTGCGCAGAAATGCGCCGCTGGCTGACCGCATGCGGCCGCGCACGCTCGAGGAGTTTATCGGGCAGGAGCATATTATCGGCCCGGGCAGGCTGCTTAGGCGGGCGATACAGATCGATCAGCTCTCGAGCGTTATATTTTACGGGCCGCCCGGGACCGGCAAGACCACGCTGGCGCGGATCATTGCCAACACCACCAGGGCGCAGTTTCTGTCGATCAACGCGGTGCTTGCCGGGGTAAAGGAGATCCGCGACGCGATCGAGTCGGCGCAGAAGACCCTGTCCCTGTACGGCAAGCGAACCATTCTTTTCATTGACGAGGTGCACCGGTTCAACAAGGCGCAGCAGGACGCGCTTCTGCCCCATGTTGAGAACGGCGTGCTGATCCTGATCGGCGCGACCACGGAGAATCCCTATTTTGAGGTGAACAAGGCGCTGGTGTCCCGGTCGCGGATCTTCCAGCTCAGGCAGCTCACCGGACAGGACCTGAAGGAGGTGGCGCGCCAGGCGCTCACCGATGAGGAGCGGGGGCTTGGGAAAAAGCCGGTGCGTATCGACGACGATGCGCTTGATCATCTGGTCAAGGCGGCGAACGGCGATGCGCGGGGCGTGCTCAACGCGCTCGAACTTGCGGTTGAGACCACGGCGCAGGACGCCGAAGGCGTCATACACATTACCAGGGCCATTGCCGAGGAGTCGATCCAAAAGCGGGCAGTGCTCTACGATCGGGACGGTGATGCGCATTACGACACCATTTCCGCGTTTATTAAATCGGTGCGCGGTTCCGATCCTGACGCCGCACTTTACTGGATGGCGAAGATGCTCTACGCCGGTGAGGACCCGCGTTTCATTTTCCGGCGGCTGATGATTCTGGCGTGTGAAGACATCGGCCTCGCCGATCCCGGTGCGCTCGGCATCGTCATCGACTGCGCGTGCGCGTTTGATTATGTAGGGCTCCCAGAGGGCAGGTACCATCTCGCGCATGCGTGCCTGTACCTGGCAACCGCGCCGAAAAGCAATTCCAGCATGGCGTTTTTTGACGCGATCAAGACCGTATCCGAAGAGGCGGCTGATGACGTGCCGGATCACCTGCGCGATGCGAGCCGCGACGGCGACGGGTTCGGCCATGGCCAGGGGTACCTGTATCCCCATGCGTATCGCGACCACTGGGTCGCGCAGCAGTATCTGCCGTCATCGCTGCAGGGAAAGCTGTTTTTTCAGCCGTCAGACCAGGGATATGAAAAGTCGATCATGGAGCGGGTGGCGCAGAAACGCGAAGCGCAGCTTGAAGCGATGATTGAGGAAGATGTGTCAAGCCCGCTGGCGGTCCAGGCGCATGACGCACCGATGGCGGGGAGCGGCGTCTGGCTTGAGCGCACGTTGTCGCGGCGCGGGGAGCAGCTCGGCCGGGTGCGCCAGATTCTTCTTGACGAAGCCGCCATCACCCGCGCGAGTCTTGTCCTTGACCTGCACGCAAGGACCGGCCTGCTCACGTTTGAAGCGCTGCGCCGCGCACCGGAAGGATCGGTATGGACGCTTGCCCACGATGACCGCGCCGCTGCGACGGTACAGGCCGCGGCCCGGGGCATGGACCTGCTCAAGCAACCGCAGGTCGTGCGGACAAGCCTTGACGGCTTTGACAAGGACCTGAAGGCTGCTGCAGGAAAAAATGTCAGGTTTGACCGGATCATAGGGCGTAATGTGCTGACGCGTGAAAAGGACAAGACGAAGCTGGTACGTCGTTGTCGCGCGCTTCTGGTTCATGACGGTGTGATCGTGCTTGCCGAAACCGTTCCCTCCGAAGGGCAGCGGCTTGCATGGCTTGTCAGTTCATGGTCTGACGCCCCCCGACTTGAAAAAACGCTTGCCCGCGCCGAGGAGGAGCTGTTTAGCGATCAGGATGATCCCATGGTGAACTGGACCTGCGCCTCGCTCGAAAAGACCTTCGGGGACACTGCGGAAGCAACCGTGACCGTATCACGGCACGATCATGAGATCCTGCGCAGGGTAACGCCTCATGACATTGATTTCTGGCTGCGGGAAACCGATGGAGGAGGACGATTGTCGCTTGGGGACCGGATATGCAGGAATAACGACCGCGAAACGCTGTCGCTCCTGTCGGCAACCATGCATCGCAGGCTTGATTTTAAGGAAGTATACTGGAAAAACGTAACGGCGATAATAAAAATTGCCGCCCACGCGTAGGGGCAACATATTTTTTGCTCCTACGCTGCGGGCGGCCAAGGGATATGCCTCTTTCATTTTTCCAAAATAATTGTCACCGGCCCGTCATTTATCAATTCCACCTGCATCATTGCGCCGAACACGCCGGACGCAACGACCCCCACCTGCTCTTTCATCTTTGCAATAAAATATTCATACAGCTCTCTGCCTTTTTCCGGCGGCGCAGCCGCGATAAAACTCGGCCGCCTCCCCCTGCTGCAGTCGCCGAAAAGAGTGAACTGCGACACCACCAGTGCCTGGCCGCCGATCTGCTTGAGCGAAAGGTTCATCCGGTCTTGGTCATCGGAAAAAATCCTCAGGTCAGCGCACTTGGCCGCGAGAAAACCGGCTGCCTCCGGCGTATCGTCATTGTGCACGCCAACAAGCAACAGAATACCCCTGCCGATGGATCCGGCTATGGCGCCGTCAATCCGGACCACGGCCTTTGCAACACGCTGAAGCACTATACGCATACGGAAAAAATAGCTATCGTGGCCACATTGCGGGTATTACTTCTTTGCCCTGAAGGCTCCGCACTTGAACTCTCCCTTTTCATATGCCTGATCAAGACGGTTCAGGTTGCAGAGCACCTGCTCATGAGGATCGTCGTCAAGAGCGCAGAGCAGGCAGAGGCCTGGCTTGGGAATGAGATCAGGATTGAGTTTGTTGCCATCGTCGTCAAAATACCCGGATAGTTCGTCGTCAGGATCGTCGAACCCGGGAATGAACTCCTCCCTGTTCTCATCGTTCATAGGCAATCCTTTGATAAAACAAGCAGATAGAAATATAAAAAAACCACCCGGAATAGAGAATCTTCGAAGAAGGGGGAGCCCCACGTTCCAGAAGGGGCATTGAGGGTTGTTCGAAGAAAGGCACTCTGCCCGAGTGGTTTTTTTTCCGTATTGTAATAAACCAGACTTCTTTATAATCGACTAAATTTAATATAATAAAAAAAAGCGTAAAAGCAGTTTTTTTTTATGGGAAGATAAAAATAATACATCTCACAACAAATCAATATGTTATTAAATGGCGCCCGCGCTATTTATCCTCTTTTTATGCTGATGTGGAACCACGTCTGGCATTGAAAAGGTGCAGCTTTATCCCATGGCCCGTCTTGAATGCTATAATCTATTTTGCTTTTAAGGATAAATGCTTATTGTTATGGGACCCTTGATAAATAACGGGAAGTTCTTGAAGCTGCTTATGCTGGCAATATACTCCCATTACCGGGCGTAGTAATGGTCAGGTTTGTCTTTTTATTGAGCAGAGGTTTCCGGGTGAAACAGATATCTCAAGCGTTCCTTGTTGTTATTGCGCTCATGGCTATGGGCTGTTATACCCGTTTCGCCACATTTGACCAGGACCCGATGCACCCGGGACATCATACCGCCGCCGTTGATTCGACGGGCCAGAATAATCCGCGTGATTCTCTGGCGCCGGCAGAAGACGAGACATGCGTATGGGAGCGGGACCTGATGGGGTTTCCCTATCTGCGCTGCTACAAAGGGTATTATCCACGCGACTGGTATCGCTACAACTTTTCACCGTGGTGGTATCATACCGACGAGTACCGGTACGACCCGCGCCGCCGCTGCCCTCCGTATTATTACTATGATCAAAATTGCGGGTGTTGCAGATACTATCTCAACAATCCTGTTCTTGAACGCTCCGCACGGCGGCCTTCGCGCAAACAGCCGCGCACCGACACCGTTCCAATCGATTCAGCCGCAATTGACTCCACCGACCGGGTCAACATATCCGCTTCAACACGGGTAACGGTCACCGCGCCGATTCACGGCCACGACAAAAAATCCAAGGTCTCACCAAAAGGCACGGCGCTTCTTGACACGCTCGCGCAGCGGAAAGCGTCAACAGCCGATTCCTCTGCACAGGAAAAAAAACAAGCGGCTGCTGATTCCGTTGCTGTGGACAGTACCGCTAAGGTCAGCGATACTGCGCGTACAAACAGGAATACCATCAAGACTCGAAAAGCGAAAAAAATCCGACGTTCAACAAGAGGCTTTTAATGCGGGTCATTACGGCAACACTTCTGTTCTGGTGCGTTTATGCCAGTGCTGATCCGACTATTAAAAACGCGGGGGTTGGAGACCGCGCCTATGGACTCGGCAACAATTTTACAGCCGTGTCAAACGATTTCTCCGCCCTGTTCTGGAATCCGGCAGGTATGGCGTTCGTGCCGGTGCGCGAAGCCCATTTTGCCATGGATTGGAATAGGGAGGAAATGACAGGATCTCTTGGCAATGCCGCAACAGACGCTGAGAAGCGGCATTTCAGAGTCTCAAGCTCCGGACTGCTTCGCTCCCTTCCAACAACCAGGGGCGGATTTGCATTCGCTCTCGGTTTTATGAGCCCCTGGCGTCTTGACGATTTAAATTATTCCAGAGGTGCCAACGTTTATCGTGGCATCGATCCAATCGAAGGAGAATGGGACACGATCATGCCCGGCGATACGGTAATCAGGTATCCCAATGATAAAAACGCGACCGGCAGCCTGAACCTCTGGAGCGCCGGCATGGGATGGCAGATCGCGCCTGGCCTGGGATTCGGATTCTCGCTGGGGCTTCTCACCGGAAGCGAAACAAAAAGCCGCAGTATTACCTCGTATCTGCATCAACGGCTGTTTGAGAATGTCGCCATCACCATGGATCGCGCTTATATCGGGTATGATCTGCGTGCCGGACTTCTTTACAAACCCGTCAAGCAATTCTCCCTCGGCTGCAGGATCGAGGTACCCCGGTATGCGAAGGTAGCGGAAACCCGCAACGAGCTCTCTTCTTTTGGTACGTGGGACACGACATCGTTCGGCGTTTTAAAATCATCACTATCCGGCGGCCTCGGCTGTGCGCTGCATCTGCCGTTTGCCACCATCTCCGCCGATGCTGTCGGCAGGGCTCCGCTGCCCGACGCTCCGGCCACAACAGACGGATCTTACTGCAAAGGAGGCGGGGGCGCGGGAATAGAGGTCCCGATACCCTGGCTTGCCAGCCTTGTTCGCGGAGGGTACGCGTACAGCCAGACCGATCTTTCCCCCATGCATATCGTATGGGACGAAGAGGGGGTGGAAAACGAAGGCAACATCAGCGCTCTTCGTGACCGCCATCTTTTTACTGCCGGATACTCGCTGCTCATTGCCGGCGGCATACTCTTTGAAGCCGCGTATGGGTATCAAGCGTGGAAATTTCTGTACCGTGATCCCGACTGGGAAAACGGCATTACAGAGTCGCACCGTTGTCATCGCGCCATGGCTTCGGTATCCATACGATATTGACCTGATGGAATCCATCCCATGGTCTCATTCAGGAAAAAGCTCCTTGACATCCAGCGTACCCTGTACCTCAGGAATCTGCGCCGGATACAGCAGACCCTGGTACCGGACAAAGCGCTCGACCGGTATTCCCGCGAGTACCACCGGTTTCTGCGGCGCTACCAGACGATTGTCCCTTCAAGCACCTTGCTGCGCTCCGTGGTTGCAAGCGATGTCGTGTACCATGGCGATTATCATCCCCTGCGGCAGTCGCAGCGCTGCGTGCTGCGGATCCTGCGCGATATCGTGGACAAGAAACCGGTTATCCTCTGCCTCGAAATGTTCTATCGCGGGGACCAGGAATCCCTTGATCAGTTTATGCGAAACGAACTGTCGGAAAAAGAGTTCCTGAAACGGATCGATTTTTCCCAAAAATGGGGATTCCGGTACGAGCACTGGAGGCCGGTCATTGATTTATGCAAAACATGCCATGTGCCGGTATGCGGTTTTAACGAACCATCCGAGGGAAGGATGTCGCTGCGGCAGCGTGATGAGGGCGCCGCCGTCACCGTGGCGACGCTTGTAATCAGAAATCCGGGCACCCTCGTGTATGCGGTTGACGGCGATTACCACATTTCACCCACCCACCTTCCGGCCCGCGTGGAAGAAAAACTACGTGCCCTCAGAATCGAAGCCAGGCGCACGATCATTTACCAAAACGACGCCACGCTCTACTGGCAGCTTGCCGATGAGGGAAGGGAGGACGCCGATGTGCTGCAGATCAGCGAGGACAGTTTCTGCATCATTAATTCCACGCCCGCCAACAAGCTGCAATCATATCTGAATTGGCTGGATTATTCCGGAGACGCGTACCACCCCATGCACGAGGAGTGGGAAGATCTTTCGGACGAAACCGGCAATACTACCGTACCCGGCATCATCAAGACCATCTGCACGGCGCTCAACCTGCCCTGGCCCGAAGATGCCCTTGCCAGGCTTGAGATCTATTACGGCAAGCACCTTGACTTCATGGAAATGATCGGCGCGTCAAAAGAACTCTCCAGCCTGGAGCGGGAGGTCTGGAGAAAGATCAAAAAAGACGAAGGGTTCCTGCTGGAATTTACCAGGGACGGTGCCGACCATTACCTTATCTATCTTCCCAACTCGAGCCTTAACAGCGCGGCCGAAGAGGCCGCCCACTTTATCAATGCGGTCATGCGCGGCCCGTATAAAAGACCCCGCTCGCCATTCGACCGCTTTTATGCCACGGTCATGACCGAAGCGATCGGCTTTTTCGGCTCCAAGCTGATCAATGAGCGTCGCAAAGTGCAGACCGTGTGCGGCCTCAGGAACTATATCGGTTCGTTCAAAAAAGCGAAGCGGCAGCCCACTAAAGCCCAGCGGGCCAGAATCGACCTCTGCCATTTACTGCTCAGGCACCGCTATTATGAGCATACCACAAACGATCCTGCCGAGTATGAGCGCAGGTTCGGCCCTGTATATGCTGACCGGAGCGGTCTCGCCGTGGAGTTTGCCACACAACTCGGGTATATTCTCGGTGACCGGCTCTATTACACGGTGAAAAAGAGAAGGTTCCCGCTCAAGAACATCCTCGACCTTTTTTCCGAAGACTTCAGCCCGCCGCGCAAGGCGTTTGTCCGGTACCTCGAACTGACCGCTGCGGTTTCAAAGCGGCGGGCACACGCATGATCAGCGTCATCGTCCCGATTTCCCCGCTTGAGGGAGAAGGGCTGGAGCCGTATCGTACGCTTATACTGCCGCCGGGCCATCGCCGTGGTGGCCTGTTTGTGGCCGAAGGTTCGCTCGTTGTGAAGCGGTTCCCTGAAAGCCGGCTGGGCGCGATTGTCCTGTACGAGGCAATGCGGTAAAGGATGCTCACGGGAAAAACCATACCCAGAATGTCGTTGTCTGCTTGTACTTGCCGAAAATCCTTCGTGATTGCCGGTGCAGTCAGTTATTGACATCCTCTCTTGTTAGATATATTATACATGCAGCGGTCTGTTTGAACCAATAACTCAACCAAGGAGCTCCTGATGGCAGCAGCAAAAAAGAAGGGCGCGAAAAAACCAGTGAAGAAAGCCGCAAAAGCAAACAGCGCTTTCATGAAACCGATGAAACCGGACCAGGCCCTGGCCGCGATCGTCGGATCCACGCCCATACCGAGAACCGAAATAACGAAAAAACTCTGGGCCTACATAAAGAAAAATCGCCTTCAGGATAAAGTTAACAAACGCAATATCAATGCGGACGGCAATCTACAACCCGTGTTCGGCGGTAAAAAGACCGTCTCAATGTTTGAAATGACCAAACTTGTCGGCAAGCACCTTTCCTAATCCAACGCTGGCATCCCGGTTTGTATCACACAACAAACCGGGATGCGTCACGTGCCCTTGTGGTTTTCTATGAAGGCACCAAGTGGGTTATCGTGACGCACTTTTTTCCCGCCGCCTTCCATGAAAAGAATTACTGTGTTTACTGACGGCGCGTGTTCCGGCAATCCCGGACCAGGCGGGTATGGCGTCATTCTCCGCTACAACAACCATGAAAAGGTGATCTCCGGAGGTTTTCGAAAAACCACCAACAATCGCATGGAGCTGTATGCGGCCATTGTGGCCCTCGAGTCGCTCAAGGAACCGTGCGACGTGACCATGGTGACCGATTCCCAGTATCTGGTGCACGCCGTAGAAAAGGGATGGCTGCGCGCCTGGAAGGCCAAGGACTGGCGAAAAAGCGGCAAGGGAAGGGTATTGAACATTGATCTGTGGGAACGGCTGCTCGCACATCTCAATAAGCACAAGGTCTCGTTCATCTGGATCAGGGGACATGCAGGCCATGCGGAAAATGAGCGGTGCGACGCAATGGCCGTTGCGGCAAGCCTGGCGCCGCACCTTCCCGAGGACAGCGGATATTGACGCTGCATGCCGTCCGTGTGGAGCGGCTTGTTTGAGTGCAGGACAAAAAAGCATCGTTGCCCTCATCGTCATGAAAAGGAGGTCGGTACCGTGTCCATGGCCACCAATAAAATCACCGAAACAGAAAAGCGTGGACGGATATCTACCTTCCTCTCAACACTGGATAAGTGACCGCACGAAAGGGTGCTCTGCTACAGAAACCGCTCCACCTCGGCCTTGAGCTGCGCCATCGCCGTTGTCCGACCTATTATTTACATATCATAAATCGTCTCGTCCCGCAGCGGCGCCCGCCGTTTCAGGGTTTTTGCCGCTCCGCCAGCGCCCGCGCCATCGAGCTTGAACAGGTCGTTCTCGTCAAGATCGCCCATCTCCGCCTCGAGCGACTCAGGATCAGCCCCAGCCTCGAGCTTTGCCAGCGCGTCCTCCATCTTGTCGCCGAGTTTGAGCCCGGTCATGGCGGAAAACTTGCGCATGAGGTCGGCCGCCTGGCGCGGGTTGTTCTCGTCAATGTTCTCGGCCTCGGACGCGAGCGCCTCCATGGCTCTTTCCATGCGGCTCTCGTCGATCGGCAGATCCGGCATGCCCTCCACAGACCCGCCTTCTCCATTGTCTCCCCTTTTCGCGGCCTTGCCCGTGACCGCGAACCGCGAAACCATGCGGGAAAGGTCCGGCCGCCTGCATTTGGGGCATGCCGGAATTTTTTCGGTGTTCACGGATTTTGAAAGAAACGTGAAGATCGTGTTACAGTCAGGACAGTAAAACTCATACATCGGCATATAATGAATCCTCCTCGAATTTCTCAATACGATGCGGACGACCGACCCGGTCGGCCCCTATTCCTCAAGAGACAATTCCCTGATCAATCCCTTCACCTCATTGCTGCGCATAAGGGATTCGCCCACCAGAAGCGCGCGAACGCCGGCATCACGCAGCAGGCGAGCATCCGACGCACCACTGATCCCGCTCTCACTGACCACGGACACCCCCTCGGGAATATGCCCCATGAGTTCAAGCGTGGTACGAAGGTCTGTCGCAAACGAGAAAAGATCGCGGTTATTGATGCCGAGCATTGGCGGACTCACCCGCATGACTTTGTCAAGCTCGTTTACCCCGTGCAGTTCAATGAGCGCTTCAACGGCAAGCTCCCGCGCGGCCTGGTACAGATCAGCAAGCTGTCCCGGTTCGAGCGCCTCGGCAATGAGCAGCATGGCGTCGGCGCCCATTGCCGCAGTCTGCTCAACCTGCAGCGGATCAATGATGAAATCCTTGCGCAACACCGGCAGGCTGCTTGTTTCACTTACCGCAGTCAGATAGTCGGGATGTCCCTGGAAAAACTTCTCATCAGTCAGGACCGACAAGGCGCTCGCGCCGCCTTGCTCATAGGCCCGTGCAATCGCGACCGGGTCAAAGTCATGCCGTATGACCCCTTTTGACGGCGACGCTTTTTTAATTTCCGCGATGACGGAAAGATAAGGCCGCTTGTCAAGCGCCTTACAGAAAGAACGTCCGGGTGACGCGCGCCCGGGGAACCGCCGGTGACGAAGCTGCGCGACTTCGGCTTTTTTCTGCTCCAGAATTGTATCCAAAAAGGTCGGCATACGATCTTTCTTTCCTCAATAATTATTGCTACCGATGCTGAAAAATAAATCATTGCTCGCAAAAAGGGCGCATTACCTGCAGAATGGTGATTACCCTCCTCGCTAAGGCCCTCGCTTGTTTTCGTTTACACCAGTAAACATTTTCAGCTTCCAAATCACCCTCATCTCCCCTGTCTGCCCTATATTATATGACAACACCATGTCCGCGAATCGCCTATCCAACCTACCATTTTTCCGCCACGCCATCGGTTTGTCGCTGGTGCTCACAGCCGCTGTTTTTTCAACCTCGGACACGCTTCCCCAAAAAGCGCAGATAATCAACCAGATACGCCGGGTGAACGACTACTGGATGCTGCGCAATCCCGACTACGGCACCAACGAGTGGGACCGCGCAACCTACTACAGCGGCCTGGTTCCCCTGTACACGACCCTGCATCAACAGCACCACTATGACTATGCGGTCAACTGGGCAACGCAGCACAACTGGGAACTTAACGGGGGCGTCTCCACGCGGCATGCCGACAACCACTGTGCAGGCCAGGCCTATATCATGCTCCATGCGATCGAGCCTGCTGCGCAGCGGATCGCCGCGATCAGCGAAAGCATCCGTCTCATGGTTGCCGGCTCAAAAATCGACGACTGGTGGTGGTGCGACGCATTGCACATGGCGCCTCCGGTGTTCGCGGCCCTGGGAATACTGCAAAACGACGATGCTTACTTTTCCCGGCTGCATGCAATGTGGAACGATACCAAGGTACGGCGCAGACTATGGTGCACCACGGATCATCTCTGGTTCCGCGACGAGACGTATCTGCCGCCTAACCTGACGCCGGGCGGCAAGCACATCCACTGGAGCCGAGGCAATGGATGGGTGTTTGCAGGCCTTGCCAAAGTACTCTCGATCCTGCCCCAAAATGCCCCTGGCCGCGACGCCTATATCACCGAATTCAGGGAAATGGCTGCGGCGCTCAGGCAGGTCCAGCGCAATGACGGTTTCTGGAACTCAAGCCTGGTCGATCCTGACCAGTATGGCGGTCCCGAAGCAAGCGGCACCTCGTTTTTCACCTTTGGCATGGCATGGGGCATCAACAACGGGTATCTCGGCGACACCGCATATCTCCCTGTTGCCGCCAGAGCATGGAACGCCTTGAACGGCGTTGCCGTGCATCCGGACGGCATGCTCGGCTATTGCCAGGCCATTGCGGCAGGGCCCGGACCAAGCAGCTATAACGACACCAAGGACTATGCGGTCGGCGCGTTCGTACTAGCAGGATGCGAACTGCTCAGGCTCGCGCCGGGCACGTTTCCCGACACAACCAACCTTGCGCCCGGCACGATATGGGGGTACTCATCCCAGCAGGACGGAAACGAGGCCGGCTTGGCAGTGGACGGCAGTTTGCTTACGCGGTGGTCAGCACAGGGGTATCCCCAATGGATTGAAATCGATCTAGGCCAGCAGAAGGCGCTGCACACCATTGAGCTTCACTTTCTGGAAAATCGCGCCTATCGTTATACGCTGCAGACACGGTTTCTGCCCGAGCAAAGCTATACCATGCTTGTTGACAGCACCGACAACACCACGGGCGGCAAGCACATCATTCCGTTCAACAACCATGCCGCGCGCCATATCCGTTTGACCATAACCGGCGCCTCAGGCTACAGCGGCGACTGGGTCAGCGTAAGCGACATGCGCGTTTTAGGCGGCGACCTTGTGCCTGTTATCCGGAAGAAGAATCAGGAAAACGTTCCGGATATTAACGTGTCCACACTGGCAAACGGCGCCATTGTTCTGGATATTCCCGCCACAGTGCCCCCAGACGCGCGAATAACGTATGCGCTCTTTTCCCTGGCCGGAAAAAGAGTCATGGAGAATACGGTTCCTGCGGAAAACAGTAAACCGATCATACTATACCCTGAAACAGGCAGGGGAATATATCTGCTACAGTACAGGATCGGCAGGAATCATGCGGCACACGCAGTCACAAAAGGGGGTGTCTTCCTTAAAACGGCTGTACAGGGCCGGTAGGGCGCTCTCAATCACCTGATGAGCGGGTTCATCTTCCCTCCAAAAAATTCTTCAACAGCTCTTTCCCGTGCTCGGTCAGGATCGACTCGGGATGAAACTGCACGCCGTATACCGGATGCTTTTTGTGTTTCACGCCCATGATAATACCGTCTTCGGTCCGGCTGATGATTTCCAGGCACGCGGGACAGGTGGCACGGTCAATAATGAGGCTGTGGTAGCGGGTCGCGGTAAAGGGGCTTGGCAGGCCGGTGAAAATGTGCTTGCCGTTATGATGAATCTGCGACACCTTGCCGTGCATGAGATAGGGGGCGCGGATAATGGCGGCGCCGAACGCGAATCCGAGGGACTGGTGGCCGAGGCAGACGCCGAGGATGGGTGTGCACCGGTAAAACTCCTTGACCGTGTCAACCGAAATGCCCGCCTCTTTTGGCGTGCATGGACCGGGCGAGATGACGATATGTGAAGGAGAAAGCTTTGCGATCTCGCGCGTGGTGATTTTATCGTTCCGGAACACCTTGATCGCCATGTCCGACACTTCGCCGAGAAACTGGACAAGATTATAGGTGAACGAATCGTAGTTGTCGATGACGAGCAGCATCGGTTCTATCTCCCGGCCATGGCCGCGGCGCGGGTGATCGCCGCAAAAAGGGCTCCTGCCTTGTGCAGGGTCTCGCGGTATTCCCGATGCGGGTCGCTGTCCGCCACGATCCCGGCGCCTGCCTGGATGGTGGCCTCGCCGTCGTGGTACACGATGGTGCGGATAACGATGCAGGTGTCCATGGTGCCGCTCCAGTCGATATAGCCGAGCGCCCCGCCGTACAGTCCGCGCTTGACCGGCTCGAGTTCGTCGATAATCTCCATGGCCCTGATCTTGGGCGCTCCGGAGAGCGTACCGGCTGGAAAACAGGAAAAGAGCGCGTCGAATCCGTCGTACTGAGGAGCAAGCTCCCCCCTCACGTTGCTGACGATGTGAATCACGTGCGAATACTTCTCGATATGCATCATCTCGTCAACGTGCACGGTTCCGATTTTCGACACCCTGCCCACGTCGTTACGGCCAAGGTCAACGAGCATGATGTGTTCGGCCCGCTCTTTGGGATCGGCAAGCAGCTCCCTGATGAGTTCCTCGTCTTCGGTTTCTGTTTTGCCGCGCGGGCGGGTGCCGGCAATAGGTCGCATCTCCACACAGCGGTTTTCAACGCGCACCAGCATTTCCGGCGATGCGCCGATCACCGAGGTGTTGTCTAAGGAAAGGTAGAACATGTAGGGTGACGGATTTACCACGCGCAGGATCCGATACAAATCAAAGGGATCGGCTTTTACCCCGACCGAAAAGCGTTGCGAAAGCACTACCTGGAAAATATCACCTGCGCGTATGTATTCGCGGCATCGCTCCACAGCCACTTCAAAGTCCTTCTGCCTGAAATTCGACACGGGCGGCGATGTTTCGGTAACCGTAAGATGCGTGGCCTGGAGCCGCACTGTCATGTGGTCCTCTAGGCTGCCAAGCCGGTTGCATGCTTCCCGGTACGCTTTTTCGATATCATTGCCGTCACCGGGCATGATGTTCGTGATGAGCAGGAGCCGGTGCTCGCGATTGTCAAAAGCAACAATAGTGCGGTAAAAACCGAAAAAGACATCGGGCAGCGGGTCGTCCTTGGGATTTGTGTCCGGAATCGCCTCGCCAAGCCGTATGGAATCATAGGAGAAAAAGCCCACCGCGCCGCCGCAAAAGCGCGGAATGCCGTTGACCGGAACCGGGGTGTATACTGCAAGGAGCCTACGCAGCGCCCCGAGCGGATCTGCCTCGCCACTCTCCGTTGTCTGGCCCTCCACTTTCCAGCTAGTGCCGGTGCAGGAAAAGGTCATGAACGGGTCGCCGCCCAGAAACGAGTACCGGGCCACGACGTCCTGGCCTTCAACGCTCTCCAGAAGAAAATTATAACGCCCCTTCCTGAACAGCTTCATCCATACCGATACCGGCGTCTCGGTATCGGCAAGTATCGGCGTACATACCGGGATCACGTTGCCTGATTTGGCAAGGATCTTTACCTCTTCGAGGGAAGGAAAAATCACGCCATGTCCTAATATCAATTGAAAGAACTGCGATCAATAAAATACATCGTGACCAGCAGCGCGCAGACCGGCAGCGTCAGGTGGTTACCGCGAGGCTGATTGCGTTGCTCAGATTCTGCCCGACCTGTTTTCGCGAGGCCGCATCGGCCATCTTCTGGTTGACTTCGATCTCGATGCCGGCATAGAACGATGTCTTGAATCGCGCGCGCAATGCCGAGGTCAGGCCGTCGTTTGTTCCCCGATAGGGGTAATTGCGCCTGACGCAAAGCTGCGGCATGGAAAGGAGCAGGGCATCCCGTATGCACGCGCATACCGATGCCTCCAGGTTCGATGAAGGATCGAACAGGAGCCCGATATCAGCGGTCCGGGCTTTATTATGAAGGACCGGCGTAAACGTATGGATCGCGAAGTGGAATACCGGGCGTTCCTGTTCCTGCGTGCGTTCGATATGGCCGATGATCTTTTCACGGTATGGCGCATACAGCGTCGCGACCATTCGGTCCTTTTCCTTTTGTGATAAGGCACGGCTGTAGCGGGAAAAAAGGTTTCGGTTGAAAATCGAGCGGTTCTGGTCAATGAGTAGCCGTGTCTCGCGCGCAAAAAACAGGGGCGCGTTGAGCTTCCGCGCCAACCGACGCGCCAGGGTCAGGGCATGAGCGTCGTAGGCTTCGTGAGTCGAAAGAATTTTTCTGTCGTTTTCGAACAGATGCCTGAAGTCCGCCGGAACGAGGTTGCCTGCGTGTTCACAGGTTATGAGTATTGCTGCGGATGACAATGGTATTCCTTGAAGGATTGATACATCGCCTAAAATCATGTCACGCAGAGGCCTGTGCTGAGCATGCCGAAGTACGCAGAGAAAATCAAGCTTAACAATTATTATAATTGCTCAGGTAGGCATGGAAAGTCATTCCGGCGGAAGCCGGAATCCAGCCTGTCTAGGGCATGGATACGACTGGATACCGGCTTACGCCGGTATGACGAGCGCAGAAGCCTACCAGTACCTGAACAGTCACGTTTTATTTTTTTCTGTCCTTTGTTTGCGCCTTCGCGTCTCCGCGTGATATCTTCTTCCACCACTTCCCCCTTCACAGCATCTCCCCGCTCGTCAGGCACTCTGCCAGCCGCTTATACACGGCATCGATCGTTTTCCACGATGCCTTATGCTCGAGCGCGTCAAGAATGCGCGTCGCGAGCGTACCGCGGGAAAGGATATGATCGATCGGCTCACGATAGGGGGTGACAATCGTGGCGTCGTGCTTTTCAATCTGCGCCACCAGGTGTTTCCAGAGTTCCTGCGCGCTGCAGGAGTCGCCTGCATACCCGAGCGCGGCGAGATAATCGTCGTTTGAAATGATTGTCTTTTCTGCGGATTTCGTGGTGTCGAGCAAAACCGCGTTCAAGGACTCGACCTCCCATGTCTTCTGCTTTTCAAACGGTGACACGCCTTCTTCTGCCAGGAGCTTGACCGCACCGGCAATAACCGATGCGATGGCGATGTCGGCCAAAGGAGTTTCCTGCGCATCAATCATACGGATTTCGATGGTGTCGCGTTCAAAGCGCGCTATGGCGCCGCGTGCATTCACCCACTCCTCGCGCAGGATCCCCTCGGGGTCGTGCGGGGCCAGCTCGAAGTATATCGGTTCGAGGATCTTTGCGACATATTCGTCGCGCGAGAACACCGGCTCGGGGATGACGTCACCGACAATGATCGGAACACGCATGGCGTTGGAACGGTACACCTCCAAGCGGGTATCGAGAAACCCGGAGATAGCGTTTTCAAGGAGCGGTGACGATGCTGCCAGGGCAGGTATCAGCGGCAGGACCAGCCTGACAGCCGCGTGGAGCCGGCCGAACTCCTCGTCCCCGCAAAACGGAAGGTTAAGGTGCACGCTCTGCAGGTTCGACCAGCCGTGACGGTTGCATGAAAACAGCCGGTCAAAGGTGGAGTAGATGGTGTGGTACCCGTGGGGCCAGAGTTTTGTCTCATTGTGCGGATTCATGAACGGGTGCATGCCGGTGCCAAGAAGCTGCGCTTCATCCTCTTCGAGAAGGGTGTTGGCGTCTTTGACGCTCTCAAGGAAAAGCTTTTCGAGTCCGACAAGCGTTTGCACCGGCGGCGCGCACTTTATCTCCATCAGATGAAGCGCCAGTTCGTTTGACCAGAAGAGCTCTCCGCGCTTGATTTCGTTGTCGTACGTTCCGGAGACGCTGTGGATGAGTTGATCGGCGATCGGCCGTATTGCCAATGACGCTTTGTCCACGATCATGTATTCGATCTCAATACCGAAACGCTCAAACAGGTGGTACTGCGGCGTTCTTGTCTTCATCAATACGCGACTCCATTTTTACTGGTGAGAATACGCTTGATAAATACCTCCATAATCCGGTCGTACAGAGCCTCCTTGAGAATGGCGTCTTCTATGCCCGCATCGACATTCGGATTGTCGTTTATCTCCATGACGTAACAATTGCGTTCGACCTGCTTGATATCAACCCCGTAAAAACCGTTCCCGATCAGGTTCGCAGCCTTGAGCGCGGTGCGCACGACCTGACGCGGCGCGAGCTCTACCGGAAGTGTTTCGAACCGCCCCTCGGTCTTGCGTCCCACCGAGTCGCGCTTAATCACCTGCCAGTGGCTCCTGACCATGTAATACTTGCAGACGAACAGCGGCTTTTGGTCGAAGATGCCCACCCGCCAGTCGAAATCAGTGGGAACGTACTTCTGCGCCACCACCAGGTCGGACTTTGCAAGCATTTTCAGTGCCTCTTCCAAAAACTGCTCCGGCGTATCGGCCCGCACCACCCCCTGCGAAAAGGCGCTGTCGGGCTGTTTGAGCACGCACGGCACGCCGATCTCACCAAGCACACTCTCGATATTGTCGCGGTGCACAAGGCTTGTGTCCGGGGTGGGAATGTTGTGATGGTCCAGGAGCTCTGCAAGGTATACTTTGTTCGAGCACCTGAGGATTGATTCCGGATCGTCAACCACAACAAGCCCTTCGGCCGCGGCACGGCGCGCGAACCGGTACGTATGATGGTTGACATTGGTCGTTTCGCGGATAAAAAGCGCATCGAATTCGGCAAGACGGCCGTAATCATCGCGGGTGACCAGGTCTGCATCGAGCCCGAAACGCTGCGCAGCCGTAACGAACCGTTTGATTGCCTTTTCGTTCGACGGGGCCTCCCTCTCGGTCTCGTTCCATAAAATGGCCAGATCGTAGCGTACGGTTCGGCGTTTAACCGTGCTCACGCGCCGTCCAGCAAAGTGCTCGGTGGCAACGTCGATGAGGAAATCGTGATGTTCCGCAGGGATCTCTCCCGCGGGAATGGGTTCGATATCGTCAAGGTGCCAGATCCCCTTTTCACGCTCGAACTGCGCGCGCAACAGGGGCGCGGGAAAAAGGTTGTAGAGGTGCAGGGCCAGCCGGTCATAGCGCTTTGCAATGTTTTTCCCGAAATAGATGCTCAGCGTGAACGTGTCCGCCTGAATCGGTTTCAACGCCTGTTGTATAATATCGTCAAGCTCATCGTCCACGATCCTGAGAATGGTCGGTGATTTGAGGTCCTGAATGGTGGAGATGCTCGGCAACGGCTTGTGTCCGCGTGCCGCGGCCAGGAGCGAAACATAGTAGCCGATGCTCTGGTACCGGTACGATTTGCACAGGTTGAACACGCGGGCCTGTCGCACCTGGCTGTAAACCTCGTCAGACAGGTACGAGCGGGCCGAGACAAGCTCAATACCCTGTATCTGAAAAGTCCAGTCCCTGGGATTGTTCACGACGATCAGATTAGGCATTGTCGTCCTGTGCGTTCTGACTGATGATCAGAAGGTTTGCGTCATTGGTGAGGATGCCGAGCATGATCGAGCAGATCAGCCGGTCGATCCGCACGCTGTAGTACCCGCTCCGTGCGAGCGGATTGGAAAAAAACGGATCAGCGATCTGTACGAGGCGCTCTTTTTTATCGTAGCCGTATAGCACCACGAAATGACCGCTCGAAGTACCCGCAATATCGTCCTCCGCATTATCGGCCCCGCGCTCCCGCGGGAGGCGGTGAAGGTACGTGGCCGAAAGACCGGTCAGGATAGGAACGCCCCGCTTGAGATACCGGCGGATGAGCGATGGATTCAGGTCACGAAAAGCGAGTTCGCCGCCGCTTCCCAGGAATTCGATGAACGCCCGTGTTGCGATCTGGAGGCGCATGCCCCGCTTCACGAGCGCCTGTTCCCTGAGCTTGGCGCTTATGTCAATATCATCGCTTGAAAACCAGGAAGGGTCAAACAGCGAAAGGTCGTAGGTGATAATCGAAACCCTGTATCCCTTCCGCAAAGCATGGTTCGCAAGAAAAACCGCGAGCGTCCCGCCCTGCGCAAGCGTCGGCACCTCGGCAATGACCTGCCCCAGCGAAACCGTATCGCCATAATACCGGTATACTGCATGAAGGCAGGTAGGTCCGCACGTGGTGACCGTCGGCTGCGGCAGAATGGCAAAGGGTAATTTGGTTTCCATAACGAATCTTTTAAAAGGCACTTGCTGGATCCCGACCGTAAACAGTACAATCTGCTGTTTTGTGTGTGAGTGACTGTCCGACGCCCGTCATTTTTATATCCGATTGGAAGGTGAAAATATGAATCCCCCCTCTCCGGAAGCAATCTTTCCATCAAGGACCTGTTTCATTTTGATAAGTATATGTTAAGAAGTGAAACAATAAAAGATAATTTTTCAAGGGGGGGGGAGGCGACACCAGCCTACCTTTGGTAGACGTGAATCCCTCGCTTTGACCGGCGCACAATCACACGCCGTTCTCCGCGAACCCCTCTGCGAGGGAATGAATGGTGATAACGTTGCCTCATTGGCATGCTTGTTGCATTTAATCCCCGTCGATAGAGAGAGAGACAAACCATGAACATAGACAAATTCACCCGGAAATCACAGGAAGCCCTGCAAGCGGCAAACTCCATTGTCGTGGAGATGAACCATCAGGAGCTCCAGCCCCTGCATCTGGTCCTGGCCCTTATCCGGCAGGACCAGGGGGTGACAAGCGCGCTTCTGTCAAAACTCGGCATTGCCAAAGACGATGCAGAAAAGGCCGCCCTGGAGGTTTTGCGCAAGTATCCGCAGGTCAGCGGAAGCGGTGTCCAGACCTACGCCTCCCGAAGCCTTACCGCCGTTCTCGCTGATGCGGAGCGTAAGGCAAAACAGATGAAGGACGAGTATGTGAGCGCAGAACATCTGTTGCTCGCTGCAATAGAAAAAGACAGCGACACCAAAACGCTCTGCCAGAAACTCGGCATCTCGCCGCAGAAGCTGCTTGAGATACTCAAGGAGGTCCGCGGCAATCAGCGGGTAACGAATCAGGACCCCGAGGCAACCTTCAACGCCCTGGAAAAATATGCCCGAGACCTCACAGCCATGGCACGAACCGGAAAACTTGACCCGGTTATCGGCAGGGACGACGAGATCCGGCGTATCATTCAGATCCTGTCGCGGCGGACCAAGAACAATCCGGTTCTGATCGGTGACCCGGGTGTCGGAAAAACAGCAATCGTTGAAGGACTTGCGCTGCGCATTGTTCGCGGCGACGTGCCCGAAGGCCTGAAAAACAGGAGTGTGGTCTCGCTCGATCTCGGCGCGCTGGTCGCCGGAGCAAAATTCAGGGGCGAATTCGAGGAGCGGCTCAAAGCCCTGCTCAAGGAGGTGGTGGAAAGCGGAAACATCATCCTTTTTATCGACGAGCTGCACACCGTGGTGGGCGCCGGCGCGGCAGAAGGCGCCATGGACGCCGGCAACATGCTCAAGCCCATGCTGGCGCGCGGCGAGCTTCATGCCATTGGCGCGACAACGCTGGACGAATACCGTAAGCACATTGAAAAAGACAAGGCGCTTGAACGAAGGTTCCAGACCGTCCTGGTCTGCCAGCCCACCGTGGAGGACACGATCTCCATTCTTCGCGGTCTTCGCGAACGGTACGAAGTGCACCACGGCGTCACCATACGGGATGCCGCGCTCGTTTCAGCAGCCGTGCTCTCCGACCGCTATATCAGCGACCGATTTCTTCCGGACAAGGCCATCGACCTGATTGACGAGGCAGCCGCAAAGCTGCGTACTGAAATGGATTCCAATCCCGCGGAACTCGATGAGGCCATGCGCCGCCAGATGCAGCTCGAGATCGAGATCGAGGGGCTGAAAAAGGAGAAAGATCAGGCTTCGCGCGAGCGGCTTGCGAAACTGACCGCCGAGCTCGGGGAGGTCAAATCCGCCGTGACCGCGCTCAAAGCGCGCTGGGACGCCGAAAAATCGCAGGTCGGAAAGCTCCAGGCCATGCGGCAGCAGCTCGAAACTGAGCGCCATGAACTTGACAAGGCAGAGCGCGAGTACAACCTGACCAGAGCAGCCGAACTGCGTCACGGAAAAATTCCGGCGCTCGAACAGCAGCTTAAAACCGCGGAAGACGCGCTTAAAAACCAAGACAACAGCAAGCGGATGCTCAAAGAGGAAGTCGACGAAGAGGATGTCGCGGCCATCATCAGCCGGTGGACCGGCATTCCGGTGTCGCGGCTCGTGCAGGGCGAAAAGGAAAAACTGCTCGTGCTGGGCGAGCGCCTGCACGAAAGGGTTATCGGCCAGAACGAAGCGGTCGAAGCGGTAGCCGACGCCGTACTTCGGGGCCGCGCCGGCCTCAAGGACCCGGCGCGGCCTATCGGGAGCTTCATTTTTCTCGGACCCACCGGTGTGGGAAAGACCGAACTTGCCCGCGCGCTCGCCTCAACGCTCTTTGACGACGAGCGGGCTATGGTGCGTATCGACATGTCAGAGTACATGGAAAAATTCGCGGTATCGCGATTAGTCGGCGCGCCGCCGGGATATGTGGGCTATGACGAAGGTGGCCAGCTTACCGAGGCGATCCGGCGACGCCCCTATGCGGTCGTGTTGTTTGACGAAATAGAAAAGGCGCATCCGGACGTGTTTAACGTGCTTCTGCAGATCCTGGACGACGGGCACATCACCGACTCCCAGGGCCGTCTTGTCAATTTTAAAAATACCATCATTATCATGACCTCGAACCTGGGTTCGCGGCACTTTTTAAACGGGCCCATTACTGAGGCAACACGCAATGCCGTGACCGATGAACTCAAGCGGCAGTTCCGGCCTGAATTCCTCAACCGCATCGACGATATTGTCATATTCCATTCGCTCACCCAGGAGCACCTTGCCGGTATTGTGGGCATCCAGCTGTCCCGGTTCGCCGAACGGCTCGCCGCCCAGAACATCACCTTTTCGGCCGACGATGGCGCGAAACGGTTGCTTGCCGAAAAAGGCTACGAACCGGTCTATGGCGCGCGGCCGCTCAAACGGGTCATCCAGCGGGAACTCGAGACGCTCCTCGCTAAAAAGATCATTGCCGGTGAAGTACGAGAGGGGGGGCAAGTCGAGGCGACAGCCATGAATGGGGCCATAGAGATAAAGGTGAAATAGACCTGCCCGCGCTCATTCCTATTAAATTCCCCTGTCAGCGTTTTGTATAATTGATGTATATTTTATAACTTAAAATCGACACCCCAACAACAACAACCAACAGGAGGTCTCTCATGGCCCATAAAATCACCGATGCATGCCTTGCCTGCGGCACCTGTGTTCCTGAATGTCCGGTCGAAGCGATCAGCGAAGGCGATCCCATTTACGTTATCGATGCCGCCAAATGCACCGACTGCGGTTCATGCGTCGCGGTCTGCCCGGCAGAAGCGATTACCAAGGCATGATAACAATTGCGGATCGCGGATTGGCGATTGCGGATTAGAAAAAAAGGCCCTTGTGGAAACGTGGGCTTTTTTATTGCCCGTCCACGGATTGAAATTTGTGCTACGGAGCACGCCGGGTGCCGCGATGGAAACGGTCGGAACATGACGACGCGCTTATTAAGAAGAAATGCGTATGCAAAGAGCGTTTGACTTTGACGTCGCGATCCTCGGCAGCGGTCCGGGAGGATACGTTGCCGCCATCAGGTGCAGCCAGCATAATAAAAAAACCGCCATCATTGAAAAAGACCGGCTCGGCGGCGTTTGTTTAAACATCGGGTGTATCCCTTCCAAGGCCCTCATCCATCATGCCGCGCTCATGCGGGCCGCCCGTGCGCTCGAACCGGTGGGAGCGATGCTCGACCTCTCCGGATTTGACTACGCAAAAGTACATGCTGCGTCGCGGAGGGCTGCGGACAAGCTCTCGCGCGGCGTGGCCCACCTGCTCAAGAAAAACAACGTCTCAATTATCAATGGCGCCGGGTGCCTGCTCTCCAATCATGAGCTGAGCATAAACGGCACCGTCACCATCACCGCCGAACATATTATCATTGCCACCGGCTCACGTCCGCGTGAGCTGGACGGTTTCGCGTTCGACGAAACGCAGGTGCTTTCCTCAAACGGCGGGCTTATGCTTGAGGCGCTGCCAAAAAAAATGATCGTTATCGGCGGAGGCGCCATAGGCGTCGAGTTCACCTATATTATGAACGCGTTCGGGGTCGAGGTGCAGCTCGTGGAGATCATGGAGGAGCTGCTGCCTGGCGAAGACCGTGAAATCGCCGGCATCGTCAGAAATGCTTTTGTCAAACGGGGCGTATCGGTGCACACCGGAACACGGGCGCTTTCGCTCGAACGCGACCGTAACGGCCTGACCGTTCTTCTGGAGAACAAGGAACGGGGGCGCTTTTCACTCTCTGCCGAAAAACTGCTCGTGGTCGTGGGCCGGACCCCCAACACCGATACGATCGGCCTTGAAGCAGCGGGCGTCACTTTGGAAAACGGCTCCATCACGGTGGGCGATTATTACGAGACGTCGGTGTCCGGAATCTATGCCATCGGCGACGTTGTGGCTACGCCGTTCCTCGCGCATGTTGCCTCGAAAGAGGGTGAGATCGCCGCAGGGCACATCGCGGGCAGGAGTGATCAGCCGAAACGCATTGATCCTGACGCAATCCCCAGTGCGGCCTATTGCGAGCCAGAGGTTGCGAGCTTTGGTCTTACCAGAGCGGCGGCGGATAAGCGGGGCATCAGATGCGCTGAATCCCGTTTTCCGTTCAGGGCCAGCGGCAAGGCGGTGGCTATGGACGACACAAACGGATTTATCAAGCTGGTCCATGATCCGGAAGGCAGAACGCTTCTGGGAGCCCACTGCGTGGGTCCCCATGTCACGGAACTTGTTCACGAACTTCTGCTCCTCAAGACCGGCAACCTGCCGATTAGTGCGATCGCTGAAATGATACACGCCCATCCCACACTTTCCGAGGCGGTTCTCGAGGTTGGCCGGATGGCTACAGGGCAGGCCCTTCATCTGTAACCCGACATCCCCTGCTGTACTTCCGGAATCAGCGGCTCAGCTGTTCGTATCAAATATCTTCTCAAACATCGCGCCGACCTTTTCAAACGCGGCCAGGACACGGGGATCAAAGTGGTCCGGTTTTGTCCGGCCGTCACCGTGGGTAAGGATGTGGAAAGCTTTCGCATGGTCGAACGCTTCCTTGTAGGGCCGCTTGCTACGGAGCGCGTCATACTGGTCGCAGATCATCGCAATCCTGCATTCGATGGGAATGTTCTCCCCGCGCACCGCCTGGGGGTAGCCGGTGCCGTCCCACCGCTCGTGATGCCCGAGCGCAATCGTTGCCGCCATGTTCAGGTACGCATTGCGAGAACCGGCTAGAATCTCATGGCCGATTTTCGTATGCTGTTTCATGGTTTCGAATTCGACCGCGGTCAGGCCGGACGGTTTGAGAAGCACTGAATCAGGAATGCCGATCTTTCCGATATCATGCATTGAACCTGCAACGGCAATGGTCTCCTTGAACCGTGTGTCCAGACCTAGTTGGGCAGAGAGCAGAAGCGCATACATGCCGATCCGCTTGACATGGTTCCCTGTCTCATCGTCACGGTATTCGGCAGCGGTCAGGAGCCGCTGGACCATTTCACGGGTCGAAAGCTTTGCCCGTGCAACCTGCTCGTTGAACTGGTCGGTCTTCTTTCTCAGCTCGTCCGTTATGATCGACTGGTAGCGGACCTCTATCTGGGTCGCCTTGATATAGGTCGCAAGCCGTTTCATGAAACGGGAAAAGTAGTCCTCGTCAAACGGCTGTACAATCACCAGATCAAGGGCTCCTTTTTTTACCGCATCAATGCCTAACTGTATCTGCTCCGCTCCGCACAGCGCAACAACCGGAACATGCGGAGCCATCTCCGTTATTTTTTTCTGCATCTCCACCCCGGAAACGGGCATAATACCGGACCCGAGAAGAACGATATCAATAGACACTTTCTTCAATGCTTCCACAACTTCAAGGCTTTCCTTACAGCGCAGGACCTTAAAGCCGTTCTTTCGAAGCGAGGTAGAAAGGGTTTCAATTGTTGTTGAATTGGGGTCTGCAACCAGGACCGTCATTTTCAGGTCAAGATTCATGCAGCCGGAACCGCCCTCCTAAAAAAGGACCTGTTTATTATATCATAAGGGCCTGGCGAAAAGGAATATTGCATGGCATAACACCGTGCCATGAATGCCCATTATTTCAATAAAAAAACCTCAGAGATTGTTGGTACAGGCTTATGGTCCGGGGTACCAAAGGCCTTCCCAGATAAAAAGGCCGTTGGTATACGGCTCAGCTATGGTTTTTCCTGAAAATCCGCACTTTTTCACCATTGACTCTTTCTGATAAATAAAATATTTTTGATGGCTGAAAACAGGATAACAATAATGGCATTCAATTTTTCATTAAAGCTTCCTTCCCGGGTTTTACCCATTACCATTTAGCAGATCATGCCAAAGGCGAGACTCTCCATCCCCTCTTTCTTCGTGAAAAGAGGAAAAGTCTCCTTACTAGCGTGCAACAAATTCGTGCCGGAAACACTTTCCCTGTATCCTGAAACGAGGAGCGTGTGAAAGGCTGCTTAGTTCTTGAAGATGGTAGCGTATTTGAGGGCGAGTCGTTCGGCGCGCCTGGAGAAGCGGTCGGCGAAGCGGTGTTCAATACGAGCATGACCGGGTACCAGGAGGTGCTTACCGATCCCAGCTATGCTTCCCAGATCGTTACCATGACCTACCCGCTCATCGGCAATTACGGGATTAATGAATCCGATATTGAATCATCGCGGGTCCAGGTATCCGGATTCGTGGTCAAGGAGGCATGCCCATATCCCTCAAATTTTACTAGCCGTAGAACGCTTGCCGACTACCTGAAACAATACCATATTGTCGGCATAGAGGGGGTGGACACGCGCGCGCTTACCCGGAAAATCCGGGTGCAGGGCGCCATGAAGGCGGTCATCTGTGCCGGGCCCAGGGCGCCCCGCGTCGACGATCTCGTCGACAAAGCGCGCGCATGGAAAGGGCTGGTCGGCGCGGACCTCGCCAAGACCGTGACCTGCAAAAAACCGTATGTCTGGAACACGACCCGGGGCAACCGGTCATTAAAGACCCGCTACAACGTCGTGGCCATGGATTTCGGCATCAAGTTCAACATCCTCCGGATCCTTGAATCCTTCTCCTGCCGGGTGACCGTGGTGCCGGCGCACTTCTCAGCAAAAGAGATCCTCGCATACAGGCCTGACGGCATATTCCTTTCGAACGGACCCGGCGATCCTGCCGCCGTAACCTATGCCATCGAAACGATCGGGCGGCTCATTGGGCAGAAACCGGTCTTCGGCATCTGTCTTGGCCACCAGCTCGTCGGGTGCGCACTTAGCGCAACAACGTACAAGCTCACATTCGGTCACCGGGGCGCCAACCATCCGGTGCGAAACGAAAAGACCGGAGCGATCGAGATCACGTCGCAGAACCACGGGTTCTGCGTTGACATCGAAAGCCTTAACAAAACGGGTGTTGCCATGACGCACGTGAACCTTAACGACGCCACCTGCGAGGGACTTGAAGACCAGAGCCGGAAGCTGTTCTGCGTCCAGTATCATCCGGAGGCATCGCCCGGGCCGCACGACAGCGGGTATCTGTTCGAGCGATTCGTGACCATGATGGAAAAGGGATGAGCGGACCATGCCAAAACGAACCGATATCCATAAAATCCTCATCATAGGCAGCGGGCCGATCGTCATCGGCCAAGCGTGCGAATTCGACTATTCGGGCACACAGGCGTGCAAAGCGCTCCGTGAAGAGGGGTTCGAAGTCGTGCTGGTTAACTCAAATCCGGCAACCATCATGACCGATCCGGACATGGCAAACCGCACCTATATCGAACCGATTACCCCGGAGATCGTAAAAAAAATCATTGAGCGCGAGCGGCCTGATGCGGTTCTGCCTACCATGGGCGGTCAGACCGGGCTCAACACGGCCATGGAGCTTGCGGAAAACGGCGTGCTCACCCGCTATAATGTCCAGCTCATCGGCGCGAACGAGCAGGCGATCAAGCGGGCCGAAGACCGCAACGAATTCAAGAAGGCAATGCAGCGCATCGGCATGGATCTGCCGAAAAGCGCATTCGCCTACAATATGGATGAAGCGTGGGAGATCGCGCGCAACATCGGTTTTCCCCTCATCATCAGGCCGAGCTTCACCCTGGGCGGGACGGGCGGCGGAACCGTCTACTCGGAGGCTGATTTTGCGCGGGCAGCCCAGTACGGCCTCCACAGCAGCAGGATAAACGAGATCCTGATCGAGGAGTCTGTCCTTGGCTGGAAAGAGTATGAGCTGGAGATCATGCGCGACTGCAAGGACAACGTGGTGATCATCTGCTCCATCGAGAACCTCGACCCCATGGGCGTCCATACCGGTGATTCCATCACCGTGGCGCCGGCGCAGACACTCACCGACCGGCAGTACCAGACCATGCGGGACGCGAGCATCGCCATTATCCGCGAGATCGGCGTGGAAACCGGCGGATCGAACATCCAGTTTGCCGTGAACCCGGCCAACGGACGCATGGTGGTGATCGAAATGAACCCGCGCGTGAGCCGCTCGTCGGCGCTGGCGTCCAAGGCGACCGGATTCCCGATCGCCAAATTCGCGGCCAAACTCGCGGTCGGGTATACGCTCGATGAGATCCGCAACGATATCACCAGGGAAACGCCGGCCTCCTTCGAACCGACCATCGACTACTGCGTGGTCAAGATCCCGCGATTCACGTTTGAAAAATTTCCCGAAGCTGACGCCACCCTGGGCATCCAGATGAAATCGGTGGGCGAGACCATGGCCATCGGCCGTTCTTTCAAGGAGGCCCTGCAGAAAGGGCTGCGCGGCCTCGAGATCAAACGTTCCGGGTTCCAGTCCGTGCCCATGCCGTACCGGACAAAACAGGAGATCCTTGCCGCGCTTGCCTCACCGCGATATGACCGGCTGTTCCTGATCCGCCATGCACTTGACAAAGGCTTGACCGTCAGGGAAATCTGCGCCGCGTCAAAAATCGACCCGTGGTTTGTGAACAACCTGCAGGACCTCGTGATGTTCGAAAAAAGCATCACGCCCGCCGTACTCAAACTCGGCAGGAAGGAGCAGCGCTCGTTCTTCATGAAGGCCAAGGGCATCGGCTTTTCCGACGCACAGATCGCGACTCGCCTGAAAAAGGACGAACTCGCTGTCCGGAACCTGCGTAAAAAGCTCGGCGTTCTGCCCACCTACAAGCTGGTTGACACCTGCGCAGCAGAATTTGAAGCGTACACGCCCTACTATTACTCCACCTATGAGCAGGAGGACGAAAGCAGGCCGTCAAGCCGCCGCAAGATCGTTATTCTCGGCGGCGGCCCGAACCGGATCGGCCAGGGCATCGAATTCGACTACTGCTGCTGCCAGGCCTCGTTCGCTCTCAAGGAGATGGGGTTCGAGTCCATCATGGTCAATTCCAACCCGGAAACCGTGTCCACGGACTATGATACCTCGGACAAGCTCTATTTCGAGCCGCTCACGTTTGAAGACGTCATGAATATCATCGACAATGAAAAACCGTACGGCGTCATCGTGCAGTTCGGCGGCCAGACGCCGCTCAACCTGGCCAAGCGGCTCGAGGAGGCCGGTGCGCCCATCATCGGCACCACCGTGGCTTCGATACAGCGCGCCGAAGACCGCGATGAATTCGCGGCCATGATAAACAAGCTCGGTCTGCACCAGCCGCCAAACGGCATGGCGACTTCCGCCAGGGAAGCGATCAGGGTGGCCCGCGGTCTCGGCTATCCGGTGCTGATCCGGCCCAGCTTCGTGCTCGGCGGTCGGGCCATGAAGATCGTGTACGACGACGAGGAGCTGAAAAGCTTCATCGCCGAGGCTCAGGCTGAAGCCGACAACCGGCCCGTGCTGGTCGACAAATTCGTGAGCGACGCGATCGAGGTCGACGTGGACGCGATCGCCGACGGCACGTCCATCTTGATCTGCGGCATCATGGAGCATATCGAGGAGGCGGGCATCCATTCGGGCGACAGCGCCTGCGTGCTTCCGCCGCACACCCTTTCCAACCGCATCGTCGACGATATCAGGCGCGTGACCCTTGCGATTGCCCGCGAGCTGGGCGTGGTCGGCCTCCTCAACATCCAGTTTGCGATAAGGGAAGAGACCGTGTACGTGCTCGAGGTGAATCCGCGTGCATCACGCACCGTGCCGTTCGTCAGCAAAGCCTCAGGCACGCCCTGGGCAAAGATCGCGGCAAAGGTAATGGCCGGCCGGCCGCTCAAATCAATCAAAGAGGCGGTCGAACGCCCCCTCGACTACTTTGCCGTCAAGGAGTCGGTGCTGCCGTTCACCAAGTTTCCGGGAGCGGACATCATCCTGGGGCCGGAAATGAAATCAACCGGCGAGGTCATGGGGCTTGATAAGGACTTCGGACTCGCATTCGCCAAGTCCCAGGAGGCGGCAGGCAACATTCTTCCGCGCGGCGGGGCGGTCTTTATTTCGGTGCGCAACAGCATGGGGCGCAACATCATCTTCATGGCCAAGGACATCGCGGCCTTGGGATTCAAGATCTACGCCTCCGAAGGCACGTGGCGCGCGCTCAATTCGAGCGGGATCAACGCAAAACTCGTGCAGAAGATCGGCGAAGGCAAACCCGACATCATCGACCTTATCAAGAACGGCGATATCGATCTTATTATAAATATTCCGGCAGGAAAAAAATCACAGATCGACTCAAAGCCGATCCGCAGCGCTGCCGTGCACCACGGCGTGACCTACATCACCACGCTGGAGGGAGCGCAGGCCGCCATTTCGGGCCTGGACTCGCTCGAACGGACCGGATTTTCCGTCAAATCGATCCAGGAATACTGCTCAAGCGGCGACCCGCCGAACATCGACATGAAACACGAGATGGGTCTTCGCAGAAAGATGTGGGGATAACAATGATCGCACAGCAAGGATTTGACAACGAACGGTACCTTGCAGAACAAACGGCCATGATTCTCGAACGCGTCCGGCGTTTCAACAACAAGCTCTATCTGGAGTTCGGCGGCAAGATCCTTTTTGACCTGCATGCCGCCCGGATCCTGCCGGGTTTTGACGCCAATGTCAAAATGCGGCTTCTCCAGGAATTGCAGAAACGCTCTCCGGTCGACGTCATTCTGACCATTTTCGCGGGAGATATCGAACGGAAAAAGATGCGCGCGGATTTCGGCATCACCTATGATGCCGACGCCCAGAAACAGATCGACGATTTCGCCGAATGGGGCGTGACGATCGGATCGGTGGTGATCACCCGTTATGAAGACCAGCCCGCGGCAAACCTGTTCCGGAACAAGCTCGAACGACGCGGCGTCCGCGTGTATACGCACCGCAAGACCAAAGGGTATCCCACGGACGTGGAGTGTATTGTCAGTGACGACGGGTACGGCGCAAATCCGCGGATCGAAACGTCTGCCCCGCTCTGCGTAGTCACCGGCCCGGGCCCGAACAGCGGCAAGCTCGCCACCTGCCTTTCGCAGCTCTATCACGATTACCGGCAGGGTATCCATTCCGGGTATGCGAAATTCGAGACATTTCCGATCTGGAACCTTCCGCTCAAACACCCGGTGAATGTTGCCTATGAGGCCGCAACGGCCGACATCCGCGACTTTAATTGTATCGATCATTTTCATCTCGAGGCGTATGGCGTGCAGACCGTCAATTACAACCGGGATGTCGAAGTATTTCCCGTCCTTAAACGCATTCTGCATAAAATCACGGGGTCAGACGGTTTATACCGGTCTCCGACCGACATGGGCGTCAACTGCGCCGGTTTCGGCATTGTTAACGATAATGCCGTGCGCCAGGCATCAATCCAGGAAATCATCCGGCGCTACTACCGGTACGCCTGCGAGTATGCCATGGGGCTCGTCGACAAGGAGACGGTTGAGCGCGTCTCCCTCCTGCTGGAGGACCTGGGCATCAAGCATACCGACCGCCAGGTGGTCACGCATGCGTGCAACGCTGCCAGTGAAGCCCCGTCCAGGGGAAAGGGAAACGAAGGCATATTCTGCGGCGCGGCAATCGAGCTTCCCGGCGGCGAAATCGTGACCGGAAAAAATTCCGAGCTCATGCACGCGGCCTCGGCGCTCGTGCTCAACACGGTAAAACAGCTTGCCGGCATTCCGGACCGGATCCCCCTTCTGCCGCCGGCCATCACCGAATCGCTTCAGCATCTCAAAAAAAATATCCTGATGGGCAGAAAAACCAGCCTTGATCTTGAAGAGACGCTGATCGCACTGAGCATCAGCGCCACGTCGAATCCGGCGGCTGCCGAGGCCATGGAGAAGCTCAAATTGCTGCGCGGGTGCGAAGTGCACCTGACGCACATGCCCACGCCGGGCGATGAGGCCGGGTTGCGGAAGCTGGGGGTCAATCTGACGAGCGAGCCTGAGTTTGCAAGCAAGTCTCTGTTTATAAGTTGAAAGCAAAGCGGCCGTGGTGGTCGTCTGTGCGATGAAAAGAAAAAATAGGACCGGCAGTTGTTTTTGTTTTCGCGTTAGGGGCGACGGAGGGTGGCGGCTGAAACGAAGTGAAGCCGCCAGTCTGGACTGACTCAGGCGCGATAGCGCCGCAAGGCAGGCCGGACCGACCGGAGGATAGCCCGGAGAAGAACCGACCCCGGTCCCAAAGGAACCGGGGGAACGCCCAAACAAAGGAAAATCAGGAGCATTGACAATGGCGAAATTTATCTTTGTCACCGGCGGCGTGGTCTCCTCACTGGGAAAGGGAATAACTGCCGCGTCAATCGGCCTTCTGCTCAAGTCGCGCGGGATTTCCGTGATACACCAGAAGTTCGACCCGTATCTCAATGTCGATCCAGGAACCATGAATCCCTACCAGCACGGCGAAGTCTACGTCACCGACGACGGCGCCGAAACCGATCTTGATCTGGGCCACTACGAACGTTTCACCGGGACCGTCACCAACCGAAACTGCAACTACACTTCCGGCCGTATCTACGATTCCATTATCAAAAAGGAGCGGCGGGGAGACTATCTCGGCGGCACGGTACAGGTGGTTCCGCATGTCACCGCTGAAATCTGCGCATCAATCAGGTCCGTGGTAACGCCGGACATCGACGTGGTCATCTGTGAAATCGGCGGCACGGTCGGCGACATTGAAAGCCATCCCTTCCTTGAGGCGCTCCGGCTGTTCCGCATCAAGGAAGGCCGCAATAACTGTTTTTTCATCCACGTGACACTGGTCCCGTATCTTTCCAAGGCCGGCGAGGTAAAAACAAAGCCCACGCAGCACTCGGTCGGACGGCTGCGTGAAATCGGCATCATTCCGGATATGCTCGTGTGCAGGAGCCAGGTGAAGCTTGACAAAGACGTACGGAAAAAGATTTCCCTTTTCTGTAATGTCGACGAAGAGGCGGTCGTCGAGGCCCTCGATGTACAGAACACCATTTATGAAGTACCGCTCGAGTTCGCCTCGCAGGACATCGACACGGTCATCATCGACTGCCTGGGACTGCGGGGAGGTCGCAGGAACCTGCGGCCTTGGCGGGAGTATGTGGACAAGGTGGTCGGCGCCGAAACCTCAGTCAGGATCGCCATCGTGGGCAAGTACAGCGAGCTGCTTGACGCCTATAAATCCATCCATGAGTCGCTCCAGCATGCGGGAGCGGCAAACAACGCCAAGGTGACGATCGTAAGTGTGGCGGCCGAAGAGATCGAGCAGAAAGGCGCTGAGTGCGCCCTGGCCGGGATCGGCGGCATCCTGGTACCGGGCGGATTTGGCGGCCGCGGCGTGGAAGGCAAGATCCTGGCCGTCGCCTATGCGCGCGAAAACAACGTTCCCTACCTCGGTATCTGCTACGGCATGCACATGGCGGTCATCGAGTTTGCCCGCAACGTACTGGATCTTGAAAACGCTGATACCGCTGAAAACAATCCGGAAACCAGGCACCCGGTCATCCATTTGATGGAGGAACAGAAGCGGATCATGAACCTGGGCGGCACCATGCGGCTCGGCGCGTTTCCCTGCGATCTTCGCAGGGGAACGCTCGTGCGCAAAATCTACGGCAGGGAGTCGATCAGCGAACGCCACCGTCACCGGTACGAGTTCAACAACGACTACCGCGACCGGTTCGAAGAGGCGGGCATGCTGCTCTCCGGCGTTTCGCCGAACGGTCTTCTCGTGGAAATCGTGGAGCTCCGTAACCATCCGTGGTTTGTCGGTGTCCAGTTCCACCCTGAATTCAAATCGCGGCCGATCGATCCCCATCCGCTGTTTCGGGATTTCGTGGCCGCAAGCCAGAAGTGCGGAAGAGGATAAGCGGATGAACCGTCACGTATTTTTACCATGAACAGCACGACGTACCGATGCATAGAAAAGGATTCCCTTCATGGGCGGTTTTTTCGGCGTGATTGCACAGAACGACTGTGTCCTTGATCTTTTTTACGGGACCGACTATCACTGCCATCTCGGCACCCGTCGCGGCGGCATGGCGGTCTTGAACGGACAGGGGTACACGCGGATCATCCATGACATTACCAATGCGCAATTCCGCAGCAAGTTCGACGCCGACCTTGCGCAGATGTCCGGCCCATGCGGCATCGGGGTCATCAGCGACCATGAGGATCAGCCGTTGATCATCGGGTCACACCTCGGCACCTATGCGATCGTCACGGTCGGCGCCATAAAAAACGGGGACGCACTTGCCCGGAAAACCTTCAGCATGAAGGCAACCCATTTTTCCGAAATGAGCGGTGGCGAAATCAATCCGACCGAGCTGACGGCCACCATAATCAACCAGGAGGATTCGTTCGAGGCCGGTATTGCCGCTGCCCAGGAGGCGATCGAGGGATCGTGCTCCATCCTCATTCTGGCAAGGAACAGGATCTACGCCGCACGGGACCGCCTCGGCCGCACACCGGTGATTATCGGTAAACGCGGGGATTCCCACTGCGTTTCACTCGAATCATGCGCGTTCACCAACCTGGGCTATGAAACCGTGTATGCGCTCGGTCCCGGCGAAATCGTACAGATTACCGAAAACGGGTTCGAGGTCAAAAAAGCGGCCGGGGAGGCGCTGCAGATCTGCTCCTTTCTCTGGATTTACTACGGGTATCCGGCCTCATCCTATGAAGGCATCAATGTGGAAAACGCGCGCTACCGCTGCGGCGCGGCCCTGGCAAAGGCCGACACCGTCCGGCCGGATTTTGCGGCCGGCATTCCCGACTCCGGCATTGCCCATGCGATCGGGTATGCCATCGAGGCGAAGGTTCCCTACAAGCGACCATTTGTCAAATACAATCCGACCTGGGCGCGCAGCTTCATGCCGCAGGTCCAGAGCGTGCGCGACCTCGTGGCCCGCATGAAACTCATACCGATCCGCGAACTCACGCAGGGCGCGAGCGTCCTTTTTTGCGACGACTCGGTGGTGCGCGGCACGCAGCTTCGCGACACGTTCCAGCGGATTTTCGATTACGGCGCCCGGGAGATCCATCTGCGTCCGGCGTGCCCGCCGCTCATTTACGGCTGCAAATTTCTCAACTTCTCCCGGTCGCGCGGCGAAATGGACCTTGCGGCGCGCAAGGCCATCAAGGAGCTTGAAGGCGACGCCGACCCCGACTTCGAACGCTACCGCGACCCCTCGTCGGAACAGCACCGGCGCATGGTAGACGTGATCAGACGGAAAATGGGGATCACCAGTCTCGTGTACCAGAAACTGCCGGCCATGGTCGAGGCCATCGGATTGCCCAAAGAAAGGCTCTGCACCTATTGCTGGGACGGCTGTGAAGGACCGTGCGCCGGCAGGAAAGCGACGTAAAGGATTACGCCATGATACGGGCCGGAATGTACGAGCAGTGCGGCATATTCGGCGTCTACAACCACCCCTCGGCGGCGGAGATCACCTACCTCGGTCTCTACGCACTCCAGCATCGCGGCCAGGAATCAAGCGGGATTGCGGTGTCCGATACCCGCGCCATCACCGCACATAAGGGAATGGGGCTGGTAAACCATGTGTTTCGCGATGAAGAAACGCTGGCCCGCCTCAAAGGGGTCCACGCGCTGGGCCACAATCGTTACTCTACGACCGGATCGTCGACGCTTGTCAATTCCCAACCCATCCTCATCGACTTCAAGGCAGGCCAGATTGCGGGCGCGCACAACGGCAACCTGACCAACGCCCCTGCGCTCCGCAGCCAGATGGAAAAGGACGGGTCGATCTTCATGTCCACGACCGACACCGAGGTGATCATGCATCTCCTCGCACGCTCCCGCCGGTCGACCATCGAAAAGATGATCCTCGAATCGCTGTCGCACATTCAGGGCGCCTATTCAATGCTTTTTCTCACACCCGATGCCCTCTTCGGTGTGCGCGATCCGCGGGGCGTCCGGCCGCTTGTTCTGGGAAAACGAGGCGCATCCTGGCTGCTGTCGTCAGAAACATGCGCCTTTGACCTTGTCGGCGCAACCATGGAACGGGAAATCGAGCCCGGCGAAATGGTCAAGATCGACAAGCAGGGGATCACCAGCTATCAGGTCCCGCTGTTCGAGCGGATCAGAAACCGCGCGCACTGCATCTTCGAATATATTTACTTCTCCCGGCCCGACAGCTTCGCGTTTGGCAACAACGTAGACAAAATCAGGCGTAAATTCGGCCGGCAGCTCGCGATCGAGCATCCGTGCGAGGGAGCGGACGTGGTCGTTGGCATTCCTGATTCGGCCACGACCGCGGCACTCGGCTACGCGCAGGAATCCGGGATCCCCTACGACATCGGCCTGATCCGCAACCACTACGTGGGCCGCACGTTCATTCACCCGGTGCAGGCCGGACGGGACCACAACGTCCGCATCAAATTCAATCCGGTCAAGGGCGTTCTCAAAGGAAAAAAGGTCGTGCTCGTGGATGACTCCATCGTGCGCGGCACCACCATGAAAAAAATCGTGACGCTGATCAAGACCGCGGAACCGGCGGAAATCCACCTTCGCATATCATCGCCGCCCATCACCTGCCCCTGTTTCTACGGAATCGACATGCCGACCAAGGAGGAACTCATTGCCTCGGTGAAAACCATTCCGGAAATCCAGAAACACCTCGGCGTGCAATCGCTTGGCTACCTTTCGATCGAAGGACTGCTGTCCGTGCTCAAGCCCGGGGAACGACAAGAGTTTTGCACCGCGTGTTTTAACGGCACGTATTTCACAGAACCCGCCGAAGCGTAGAGGCCGCCTTTACAAACCATCAGTACGTCGCCCTGATGATCACATCCTGCGTGTCGGCCGCGTTCGCTGCATCACGAGCGATAATCCGCAGCGTGTCGGTATAGGTCATCCCGACAATAAAGGCCTGACGGGCATTTTTGGTGACGATCCTCCATCGGCGGTTCCAGAACGTGATAGTAATGTCCCCCTTATTTGGTATGGCTTCGGGCGGCGTGATAATAAGCCGCGAAAGCCACTGCAGCGTGTAGATCTTTCCCCGCGTGGTGTCCTGGGTCCAAGTCAAGGAAGAGACTGCGTTATCTGGATCAATGACACTTTTATCGGCTAATATCGTATCAAAATCTCTTTTCGCGATCTTGGTCACGCTCTTCCAGGTGATTTCAGGCGGATCATTGACCGGATTGATCCGGTAGGTCGCTCCGGCATAGCCGCTCGCGTTGTTCGGCCAGTTGGCAATAAACGTAAACGCCTCAACGCCGTTCCATTCGTTGTCAGGAACCGCGAATGAAACCATCCGTGTTGCGGCATTGAAGTTTGCATTGATACCGCTGTCCGGCTTTGTCTCCAGCACCTGCCACTCGACGGCAGCCCTCCAGTTGGGAATACCCACCGGAGGAGGATCTATGTTTATGCTGCTGTCGAGGTTGATCGAAGGAAACGTGCCGTTTTCATTTATGGTACGATCGACGATATTTCTGAAGGTAAACCGGTATACGGTCGTTCCGGTGTAAAGGATATGGACCGGCAGGGACCCTGCATTCCCGGCCCTGTCCCAGACCCGCACCTCGTTCATATTCAAGCCGGAATCGAGCTCAGCAATAATTGCCATGGCCACCGAATCGTTTATGACGGTCATAGGACGCATGAGAAGCGGATTGATGACAAATGCCGCCGAATCGATCGGCGAGTCATCAATGATGCGGACGAACAGGCTGCACGGCAGTGTATTCACGATTGAATCGTCGATCGACGGCGCGACATGTATGAGAGAAAGACGTGGCGAGGCCGTATCCATCACGAACACCGTGCATTGCGCGAACGCGCTGCCGTTGCCTGAGCTGTCAACGGCCTGCGCCATCACCACAATCGTATCAAAGAATGGGGCCGAGACCGGAAGCGATATCGACGTCGCGGCCCGGTCCGTTCCCGATAACGGAGGGGAAAAAGAGGTTCCCGTGGTGCTGTCGAACCACACTTTGCACTCCTGGATATCGCCGTCAGGATCGGATATGGCAAATCGCACGCCAGCAGTATCATGCGTATAGACCCGGTACTGCTGCGAGTCCGGCGCAAGGGACGGTGGATATTGGATGAGAAGTGTCCGTTGCGCGGAATCGACCTTGACCCCACCGCAGAAAACTGCGGCATGCAGGGTATGCTGGTCGCCGGAGGTGACGGTAAAAGAAAACGACAGCGTCGAATCCGCAGCGGCAAAGTCTTTCAGGGTTGTCACCGGCGCTCCACCCCCAGCGTTGCTGAACACAACAGCGATACTGTCGACCAGTTCCGGAAGAAAGACGCGTAACGAACAGGTATATTCCCTGAAAACGGTCGCCTTTGGGGGCACGGTCATTGCCAAGATACCGGGATGCTGGGCCGAAAACGATTGAATGAGCGAATCGATTCCGCCGTTTTTCCGGAAAAGATAGGCGGCGAGTACCGGCTGCGCTTCGCTTGTCAAGGCAAACGCCATCGGTAAGGCCGTATCGCTTCTTGTCAAGTCATGGCGTGCCATGACCGTAGAATCGCGCCCCCCCTGTCTCCGCAAGACCTTGACGCTGTCGGCAAGCTGGGGGAGAAAAACATACAGGGTGCACCGATACGCCTGAAACGAGGTAAGCACCGGCGGAAGGGTGGCGAACGACCGGGCAGTGTCGATCCGTGCATTTTCAGGATTGGTGTACGGATCCTCAAGCCCGGTGCATTGCAGCAGCAGGACGACGGCCAGCGATATTCCGCTAACGAGACGTGATGCGTTCATGATCGGCTCCTCGTGATACAGCGTCACACGGTGCACGGTTACCCCTTCAGGCGAGACCGGTCAGAAAATACATTCAACGGTCAGCCGCAGACAAACCATGCCTCCCCACGAACGGCCGGCGTAACATGGTGCCCTTCCCGGGCTCTTTCTTTTCGGAAAGCAACGGAAGGCGGCAGCTTCAGCGGCCTTCGCTCAGCCGGTTGACGAGGAATTCCGGCATTTTTATCTTCTTCATTTTTTCCTGCGCCTTGTCAATGGCATACGGCACGCGGCGATAGGTGAATTCTTGGACCGCAGCATCAAATACCGCATAGCAGGAATCAGGGTTGCGGTCGCGAGGCTGGCCCACGCTTCCGACATTGATGAGGAACCGTGAACCGTCCAAGCCGCCGATGGTGATCTGGGATGCCTGGTGAACATACACTTCTTTTTTATCGTCAAGAACGATAATAATCGGAATATGCGTATGGCCGACCAGGCAGATCTGCGAGTCAAAATACTGAAAATTAAACGCGGCTTCCTCAAGCGAGGTGATATAGTACCACATGTTCGGCTCGTACGGCGTGGAATGGACAAGCGTCAGCGTTTCACGCGTCAACACGAGCGGCAGTGAGAGCAGGAACGAGCGGACCTCGTTTTTCAGATTCGCGGCCGTCCACTCAATGGCGATCTTTGCGTGACTGTTGAAATGGTGCGTGGCCAGAAGATTGACTGCCGCCGCGTCATGATTGCCGAGCAGAATATAGGCGCATTTCTGCCGGACCAGCTCGGCGCATTCATTGGGATTCGCACCATAGCCGACGATATCACCGAGGCAGACGATCTCATCGACGTGTTGACCTTCAATGTCTTCAAATACCGCTTCGAGCGCCTCGAGATTCCCGTGAATATCGGATATAAACGCAAATCGCATGCGCCTTATCCGTTTTCCATATACCGGAACGAGGTCGATCCGATATCGATTCTGTCTTTATGACGGAGGATCTGTGATTTGATCGAACGCCCGTTGACCCTGATCTTTGCCATCATTTTATGCGAACTGATCCGATACCCCTCATCGGTAAGCTCAATATACGCCTGCTGCTCAGATATAAAAAAACCGGCAACCGGGATGTCGTCAGAATCGCCGCTCCCGATAGTCATATACGGTTTGTCAATAATGAACGACAGGTGTTTGGCTGTATCGATCAGGATGGGCGTTTTTTCGCCGCCCTCACCGTCACCCGGCAGCGGCATCTTTTGCGTCTGGTGGCGCGGCGGAAGCACTTCATCAACGGGTTCCGATCGCGCTTCCCGCGCTTTTTTATACGACTTGGTATCGGACTTTTTCTCGACCGGAGCAGACTCCTGGGCCGGTTGCGGTGCGGTAACAGAGCCGCTTGAACCGTAGTCTGACGGGACCTCGACCCCGGGCGCTATTTCTTCGTAAACAATGGTGAATTTACCAATGGTAATCTTGTCGCCGCTGTGAAGGGGCACCTTTTTGACCCGCTTGCCGTTTACCGACGTGCCATTGAGCGAATTGAGGTCGGTCAGCACGAATTTACGGTCATAATCCTCCTCAATACGCAGGTGGCGCCGGGAAACTCCCATATTCGCAATTGAAATCGTGTTTTCGGGAAGCCGTCCTATTGTGATAACAGGTTCGTCGATAATGTAGGTATTAAGCGGCTTACCCTCGTAAAAGACCATGAACTTTGCCATAGGCACCCTTACCCGTCTGCTGCAGCAAATATAAAACGAAGCTTTCCGCTCGTTCCAAATACATGAAAATACATGTCACTTATATTCCATGCAACAGGCTCAACCTTTTTTCTTGGGCGTATAAAAAGCCTTGCATTTCACACGGAGGTAAGTCACAATATAGTATACCTTTATGTGCACCATGCGTAAATCATTATTTTTCCTCCGGGTTGCACGTCTTTGTACCCTGTGTGTGTTTCTGTCCGTACCTCCTGCGCATTCAGGTACCGATGCGCCAAGCGGGAAAGAACGGCTGCGTCTGGTCAAAGAACAAATCGATTCTCTTGAAGTGGAAAAACAGGCCTCCAAGCGCCAGGGCCTCCCGATTGCCGATCTTGAACATACCACCACCGAGCTTCGTGACAGCGTTGCGCAGCTGCGCGAGGAGGTTCTGGAAAACCGAAACAGCTTCGCCGCCGGGCCGGACCTGTCCGGTTCCCTGCAAAAAATGATTCCCGCCGCCGTCAATCTCATTGATATACTGCTGATAACAGCGGCAGCGCTCATCGCAACCGTCTTTGTCCTGGTCTATTTTCTGTCCGCAGCGAAACGGCGCAGAAAAAAATCGGCTGGCCGCCCCGAGGTGAAGCGTTATGAAGGGATTCAGGAAAGGGAACGACGGATAGAGCAAGCGCAAAAAGCGTATGTCGCGCAAACGAACAAACCCGTTGATCACGGGAAAATGCCGGAACCGCCTCTCCCGAACGCACCTTTACCGGCACGGCCGCCCGACCATGCAACGAATGGTCCCGACAATCTGAATAACCTTGTTATTCAGGCGGACCGTGACGGCATGGACATCAAAACCATTTCCGAACGGTATCATGTAGGTGTGGACCAGGTTGCGCTTATTCTGAAGATGGCAAAGAAAAAATAGCGCGGAGCCTGAACGATCCTCCATTTTTATTGTATGAACGGAAGGTATCCTTTTCTTTGAACGGACCAAACAGTTTGTATGAGTGTCCTATCAATAGTGGTCGGCGTCATCTGTATCGCCGCCTGTTTCGGCCTCATGGTATGGGGAAGAAACTATCTGGGCGAGAATGCGGCGCGCAGACCGAACAAGGCACCAGAAGGCGTTCCGCACGAAATAATTGACCATCCGTGCCGCAACTGCGGATCGTGCTTTAACAAAAAAAATGAAGAAACGACCGGAAACAAATGACCGCGCCCACCGGGGCTGCGTCATTGCGAATTCGATCGCTGATTGCGTGACCGTGACCGTCACCCCGGCATTGATCATTGCGAAAGCAAAATAAACAAAGGATTCTATGACGGATTGTTGCAGTAACCCTGTTGCGGAAAAAGCTTCCTGCTGCTGCGCAACCATGCAATCCCCGCCATACCACCCGGCCACCTCGTTGTGGACAGGCGCCGACCGCAGGGCAGCGGTCTTGTGCCGCCTCTTTGACCGGTTCCGCATGCGGTACCGGGTCGATCCCGGCCTTTATACTCTCGGAACACCCGATCCGGCGTCGCCGGTCTTCGTATCAGCCAACTATGGCCTGAGTTTCAACCTGCTCCGCCGCGCACTTGGTAGCATTGACGGCTGGATCCTTGTCCTCGACACAAACGGGATAAACGTCTGGTGCGCGGCAGGAAAAGGAACGTTCGGCACCTCAGCGCTGGTACGACAAATCAAAGCGGTCAATCTCGCTTCACACCTCTCCCACAGGGAGATTATCGTTCCCCAGCTCGGGGCTGCCGGCATTTCGGCACACGACGTTAAAAAAGCGACCGGATTCGTTGTCCGCTACGGACCCGTGCGCGCCAATGATGTGCCGGCGTATCTTGACAACAACCGGACCGCGACCCCTGTAATGCGCACCGTAACCTTTTCGCTTACGGAGCGTGCGATCCTTACGCCCTTGGAACTGGTTCCGGCGTTAAAAAAATTTGTGTGGATCATCCTTGGAACGTTTCTCATTATGGGACTGTTTCCTGACGGCATTCTCCTTTCGCCCGGGCTCGACCATGCCGTTCCGGTCATAGGCGCCCTGTTTGCAGCGGTTTTCTCCGGCACCGTACTGACGCCGATCCTTCTTCCGTTTATCCCGTTTCGGGCGTTCAGCGTCAAGGGCGCGATCATGGGAGCCATTACGCTTGTTCCGTTCGCGCTTGCGTACAAAACAATCTTCCTCAACAGCATCCTTTTAACGTCGGCCGTCGCGCTTGTTGGCTGCGCCATCTCCTCGTACCTCGCGCTCAATTTCACCGGGAGCACGACCTATACCTCCATGTCAGGCGTGAAAAAGGAGATGCGCGTTGCGCTGCCGGTCTATGGCGCGCTGTGCGTGGTGGCAACCGCGCTTGTGGTACTGTTCAAACTGTATGAATGGGGGATCCTGTGAACTACCTGAAAAACGTAGCAACGCTGCGACTCGATCCCCAAAAATGCACTGGCTGCGGCAGGTGCACGGAAGTCTGCCCGCGCGCCGTCCTGACCATCAACAACCGCAAGGCCGTCATCATTCAACATGACGCCTGCATTGAGTGCGGCGCATGCATGCGTAACTGCGCGTTCCAGGCGATCTCCGTCACCACCGGCGTGGGCTGCGCGACCGCGCTCATCACCTCCTTGATCACGGGCAAAGAACCGGTCTGCGGATGCAGCAACGAGGGAAGCGATGCGAAGGGGTGCTGCTGAAGTCTGCTAATATTTTTTGAAGAAGAAATAGTTGATAGCCTTTTTATTTACTTTTATTCCGCAATCCGCCTACCTACCGTTATAAGTATGAATCCTTTCATCCTTATAAGGCCTTTAGGCGCTAAGGCTTGGCTTGGCAGGCAATCATCATTCCTCAATCCGCAATTGAATTGAGTCCCTAGGGGCGGCATGTTTCATGCCAGACAGCCACATTGAACACATTGGAAACACGAGAATACGTTAAGCAGCATTAAAATTACCAACTATTAAAAATTGACTATATACTAGCACATGAGGAACTTGTATGGCCTTTTACCTGTTGCAGAAGCAGGAGGGATAGTATGCCGCGGTTGCAATGGTTTCTTGCACTAGTGATTGTATGCTTGTTCATTACCCTGGTTTCAGGTGCAGTGATTTTCAGTGACGACTTCTCAGATGCCGGCCAAACCAATCTCAAATGGCTCTGTCCGTTCCCGGCCATTACCCGGGTATGCGAAAACGGCACGTACACGATTTTAAACAACAGCAGCTCTGCAGGATTTGTACATAACACTTTTACCGCGCCAAAACCATCAGTATTTACAGCGTCCGGTAAAATAACACGTACGTCTGAAAACATCAGCGCCGGCATATTTGTAAGCTTCAACGCCGCAACTGCAACCGGGTATCTGGTCCAGGCCGCTGGCCTTCAGACTGTTCAACTCATAAAATACCCGGCTGATGAAGATCCTGCCATTCTTTTGGTTGAACGGAACGCGGCAGTGGCAGGCGCTGGTACCAATGAGCTGAAAATCAGTAAAAAAGACGATTCCATAACCGTGTTCTGCAATGGTGCGTTTATCGGCGTTGTGATAGACGAGTCGCCGGTTCCAGACGGAGATCTGGCCCTTTTAGTTCCAGGAACCAGCACCGCTGTTTTTGACGATATGGTGGTTACTGATGAGTGGACCGGGCTGCCTGACATTACCACAAAGTGTTTCCGGGATGATTTTGACGACAGCCAGATAACGGGTTGGATCGATATCGGTAAAAACTACCAGAAAGAGGAATCAGAAGGTTATTTAAAGCTTACGACTACTAATCCTAACGCCTTTGCCACGCTATACTCCATATTAAACCAGCATCGTATTGATACTTTTGCCATAATGTCAAGCTTTTCTCATCGCAGCGGCGACCCCATGAGCATGTACGGTATTTACATAATTGGCACCCCTCTAGATGACAGCACGCCCCGAGCCTTTTTCTGCATCAACGCGGCCCGGACTTATGACGCCTATACCTGTTTCGACACTATACGGCCCCAATCCAGCACGGCAATCAGAGGCGCGGCGTTTGAGAACAATTATTATCACGATACCATCGAAGTGGTGAAAAATCTGACCGGCCCCTCTCCCTATCGTATGTATGTCAACAATACTCTGCTTGACAGCCTTGCAGCGCCCCGATTCGACAGCTCCGGCATTTTCGGTGTCGGTATCTATGCGGGCCAGGGATTGGTGGTATGGTCGGATTACTTCCAGTATGGTCCGGACAGGAGTATTTGCCCGGTTGTTATGCCGCTCAGGATCTATCTAAAACGTGCACCACGGTACTTTACACCGTATGCCAGCCAGTACCTGTTCGATCCAATGGGCCGCATCGTGCGAACAAGAAAAAACAGACAAGAAAGAACATACCGCGCTCTTGTGCCAGGATTCTATATCATGCCGAATGGGAAAAACGGGATTATCCTGAAAAAACCCTGATGAATGCATTGTGTTTTAAAATTTACATCTGCAATTCTAAAAAAACACGATCCCGATACCGATAGCGATACCGATTATAATCCCGGAGATATAAAAGGGACCGGCAACCGTTGTCACCAGTCCCTTTCCAGTGCCTGCCCTTAGCGGTCATGCTGTTGCATCCATGGCCGTTTCAGGGGTGTCCTGGTCCTTTGCAGCGGCTTTTGTGCCGTTGTTCAGGACCGGGAACAGCCTGTTCGCCCTGCGGCGTCCAAACTCGCGGCATGCATCATGATACACGCCGCTGTACGAGTCGCAGAACTCGATCCTGCCGAGCTTTTCCAGGGCTTCCGCGCCTTCACTCTCAAGCGTTTTCTGCTCAAGAAATGAATCCGCTTTAAGCGAAGCCTGGAGCGCGGTGTCGAGCACTGAGGCGATATCGGCCACCTGGCCGCCGTCTTGTGAAGCGATCTCGTGCAGGCAGGAAACAACCTGCTGCACAAGAACATGCTTCTTTTCCCTGGGTGCCTGAATAATCGGCGTGATCGTACCGCCAGGGAACGCCCGTTGTACCACCGGAACAAAATCATTGTTCCGCTCATACTTTTCGCACTCTCCATGCGCGGTCCGCACCGCGTCATCGAGCGTGCTGTTTGAAAGGATTGCGGCGTCATATGCCAGTATCCTTTCAAACTTTTTTGTTTCAGCAGTACGCCGCTTCTGCTCAAGAACGTCCTGAGCAGCGGCGATCCTGCTGCCAAACACCTCTGCGCCATTTCCTACCTGGCAGCAGAGCCGGCATGCCCGGCTGGCTATTTCATCCAGCCTGGCGGTCGAGAAAGTGGGTCGTGGCATTTCTGCCATTGTGCACCTCCAAGGTTTAGGGTTTTTTTTTTGCCGGTACCGGATACTAATATCCAGCCCGGCTGTTTGCTCTACACTAATAATACCGTTGAAAGGTGCACCAGATGTAAGGTGGTACCTTACATCCAGGAAATAATCAGGATGAGAAGAATAAAAAGATAAAGGTTTGGGCGTTCCCCTCTCCTGCACAGCAGGAGAGGGTCGTTTCTCCCTCGGCGCTCGGGCATTCGCCCTCGGTAGCGCCGGCCGAAGCGCTTCGCCTAAAGGCTCAGCGCAGGTCCGGCGCCACTGCCTGCCTGCGCCGAGGCTTCGGCAGGCAGGCGCATTGCGACACGCCTCGGTCCAACCTAACGCGAAAACCAAAACATAAGAATATCAACCATATCTTTTTCCATAATGAAAAAGCGAGGGTGCGTTATTTACGCGCCCTCGCTTCGAAATTGACGGCACCCGAGGGGATCGCAGCTTTGTGGTAAGCAATACCGGCCGTCCGCATGGAAGGGGTGTGTCCGGAAACCGCGCAAAGCGCGGGTTCCGGACCAGGGGAACCCATTCCCCGCCACATTTCTTTATTCTTTCACTTTTTTCATTTTTTTGTAATAAACCGGCCTATTTAAACGTTATAGTAATAGGATGTGAAACCGTTAATTAAAAGGCTGGTTATGGCCGTTTCAGAAAAGGCATTCCAGTTTCTCTTTAAAAAGTTCGTGGTCGTGGTTGCCATGCGCGATCGTGACCATGCTTCCATTGTTGCGGCCCGGCTGCAGGACATTCCTCTTTTCAAGGTCATCTCCTGTACCTCCTCCAGAAAAGCGGAGTCTGCAATCGAGTCATGCGACCACGTTCACTGCTGCGTGTGCGGCTCAGGCATGGCCGACCTTCACAACGAAGAACTCTATCTGCTCAAACGGTTCGGCGACCATATACCCTTTATCATGCATGTTTCAGACCGGAACATTGCTCTGGCCGCCGAGTGCATGCGGTTTGACGCGGCAGCGGTAATGAACAGCGAAAATATGCAAAACAATCTTCACGCGCTCATGATAGCCGTGTGCAACCAGTCGGTCAAAGGCGTGCTGTTTCCGTTTCGCAGTCTCAGAACACACCAATCATTGCACAAGAGCCGTACTATCCTGTTTAAAACCCATCCTCAGGACGTCACCGAATGGGCCATCCAGTGTGATATGAGCAGGCAGCATTTGCATGAACTCTGGACAAACTATTGCGGCGCCACGGCCAACCTGAGCCTGATCTGCTTTCACCTGTTATGCACCGCCTTTACCTGGTATCTCAACGATGCCCTTGACCGGGAAACACGCAACTGGTCTTTTTCAAGCCTGCGCACAATGAAGCAGTGCACGCGCAAATACGAAAACCACCAAATCCAGCTCAATCACCTGATGTTTCGGAAAAGAGGGTACCACACCCTTCCGGTCCGGGAATACGAACATACCGGATTCTATGAAGCAATCATTGAAAAAGACAGGTGCGGGCCCTGGCATACAGGTAATAAGAAGCGCAAAACCGCCTGACACCTCTTTCAATCCAGCACTGTACCATTTAAAATCAGTTTAAAAACGCCGCAGAGTGTCGGAAACATTTTAGAAGAGGTCTGCGGAATGCCGCAGAGTATAGCACACTCTTTGGCGACACCGAGCAGAATCCCGCGGACTGTCGCAGAAGCTTTGGCGACACTCAACGGATTCCCGCAGATCGTCACAGAAGCATTGGCGGCATCGAGCAGAATCCCGCAGACCGTTGCAGAAGCTTTGGCGGCACCGAGCAAAACCCCGCAGACCGTCACAGAAGCCTTGCTGGCAATCAACGGATTCCGCAGACTGTCGCTGAAGCTTTGGCAGCACTCAACGGATCCCCGCAGGGTGTAGCTGACTCTTTGGTCACACCCAACAGAACCCCGCAGCACCACGGCAACATTTTAGCGACACGCAACGGAATTCCGCAGACCATTTTTAAAGGATTTTCGCGTCTCAACGGAAAACCGCTGACCACAAACCAAGCATTAAACCCAGACAACAGAACCCCGCAGACTCCTTTATAATAAACAAAAACAGCCTGTTGCATTCCGCAGAGCGATTTGGAGCCGTTTCACCCAGCCCAAAAAACCTGATCATGCAGTAATAAACAATCCAGGCTATGCAGCGGTGATCTGCAGCCTGGTCAGAACAATTAGCCAGAGCATGGCGGAATAGTTTTGACGCAAATGAACCGGTTTCCGGTCATTGAAAAAATCCAATTACGCTAAAACAAACCATTTCCTGCGGGCTGCGGTTTTTCGCAATGAGGAGGGAAAGAGGTGTTAGCAGGCAAAAGATATTTGTTGGCAGGGGACAAAGGATTTTTTGCAGGCTGCGGGATGTTGTAATTGGTGTCTGCCCGAAAACCCGGTATTCGTCAGCCGTCATTCCGGACTCAGATCCGGAATCCAGGCGTTTGATGCGATTTTCAGGACCTGGATACCTTTTAAACGGATATTTTTCAGACAAACATCAATTAAGGCTGGACTGATTTGAAAGAGTTGAAAGCTGCTGCATGGTAAGGAAAGCAGAATGTACCTGTTGTTTGTAGAAAAACAAGAAAAATACCGATTCCGATACCGACACTGATGTCATTAACATCCATAAACCGTTATTTGTTTCACTGACAGGACAAACATATTTTACTGCTGAGAGTAACACATTATTACGCAGGGCACCCCAGCGTCCTGGCGGCTGCAAACTGGAGGAAATGACTTACCATGCTTTTGGGAAAAGGATCATCATGACATCTGTCCGGAAAACCTATTTTGGCCAGTCCCGCTATGACGAACTTGACGCGCTGCGCGGCATTGCGGCGCTATCGGTTGTTCTGTGGCATTTTGTCTGCGCCACGTACACCGTTACAGATCCAGGCACCAAGTCATTTGTCATGAGCTTGTACTTTCTGGTGCAGGGCCGTGCGGCCGTGATTCTCTTTTTCATTCTCAGCGGGTTTGTTCTCTCGCTGCCTTTTTTCAGGGAACCCCGGCCCGGATACGGCGGTTTTGTCGTGAGGCGTATCTGCAGGATCTATCTGCCCTATATAGCTCTCATAGCCTGTACCATCCTTGTCCGCACCTTTGTATCGGTAAAAAAACTTCCCGGTCTCAGCGACTGGTTCAACGATTTCTGCGGGGACCCTTTTTCCCTAAAAACAGCGCTGGAACACCTGTTCCTTATAGGAAATATCAATATAATGGCATACAACAATCCGGTCTGGTCGCTCATCCATGAGATGCGGATATCACTGCTCTTCCCCCTGCTGTTCCTCTTTGTGCTGCGCGTCAAGCCGATGTTCAGCATCCTGGCCTGCTTTGTGCTGACCGGGGTCGCGATCTTAAACGAGGTGTTCGGGTGGGAAACAAGCAAGGGCTGGCAAACCGGCTATTTTTACACCTTGCAGGTGACATCGTTTTTCATCGTCGGCATCCTGCTGGCCCGTTATAAAGATCATGCTGTCCGGTGGTATCGGGCCCTGAAAAAATGGAAAAAAATCATGCTTCTCATTGTTTCATGTCTTCTGTTCAGATACTCAATGGAGCTCTGGCTGGCCAATATAAAACTTGGTCTGATGTGGGATTATGGCTCGGTGGTCGGCGCGTGCGGCCTTATGGTGATTGCCCTTGGTTCGGTAAAAGCCGCGACGCTGCTCAGGAAACCGGGTTTTAAATTCTTTGGAAATATTTCATACAGCATGTACTTGAACCATATTACGATGCTGTATCTGTCATTTTTCCTGTTGTATGGCACCATTCCCGTACCCGTTATTCTTCTTGTCTATATCGTGCTGGTTATTGTCTTTTCCTCCATTACCTGGAAGGCGATCGAGCTTCCGTCCATTGCTCTGGGCAGAATAGTGTCAGATAAGCTCAAAAGGCAGTAATACATAAACGAAATCACGATGCGCTCAAGAATATGTGCGTCGTATCAATTCGATTAAATCAAAAAGAAGAAAAAATGTTGAATTTTCTCTCTGACCACTATGATGAAGACAAATCATCAGCAATTAAACACTCCTTGAATGATTAATATGAAGATTTATTGGACAGAGAGGATATTAAAGATTTTGAGCTTAAAGGAAGAAGGTATGCCCTGACGGCCATGCTGTTATTGATTAGTATTCCCTCTTTCCCCGCTCCTACCAGTACCAATGCACCTGGTCACGAATGTGCTCTTGGTAGATCTCTGCGATCTGTTTCATAATCGTTTCATCAAGCGGCGGCAATAATGCCGCTTTTGTATTTTCCCTGACCTGTTCTGCCCGTTTCGCGCCGGGTATGGCGCAGGTCACTTCAGGGAACATGAGTATCCAGCGAAGAGCCATTTGTGTCATGGTCGCTCCCTGGGGTACGAGAAGCCGGAGAAGGTCCACGGCCTTGAGCGCGGTTGTATAGTCAATGCCGGCAAAGGTCTCTCCGCGGTCAAACGCCTCGCCGTTCCGGTTAAAGGAGCGGTGGTCGTCGGCTTCAAACTGACTTGCCGCGTTAAACTTTCCCGTGAGCATGCCTGACGCGAGCGGCACGCGGCTAAGGATCCCGACCTGTCGGGCCCGGGCACGGGCAAAGAAGAGGTCGGCCGGCCGCTGTCTCAAGATATTGAAAATGATCTGCACGGTCTGGACGTTCGGGAACTCAATTGCCTTGAGCGCCTCCTCGACCTTTTCCACGCTCACGCCGTAAAACTTCAGCTTTCCGGCGGTTACCAGATCATCGAGGATGCCGAATACCTCGGGTTGATAGTACGCTTCGGTGGGCGGGCAGTGGAGCTGTAAAAGGTCGATTGCCTCGGTTTCCAGGTTTTTCAGGCTGGATTCCACAAACGACGTGAGGTTTTTCCGGTTGTACCCGGCCGCGGTATGAGGATTGAGGCGGCGCCCGGCCTTGGTGGCGACATAAAACGGCTCGCCGCGCTCCTTCTTGAGCCGGGCCAGCAGCCGTTCGCTGCGGCCGTCGCCGTACACGTCGGCAGTGTCGAAAAAATTCACGCCGCAATCGAGTGCTGTGTGCAGTGCGGCGAGCGATTCCCGGTCGTGTACCGTGCCCCAGGTGCCGCCGATGGCCCATGCGCCGAAACTGACGATCGAGATCTTCCATCCTGTTCTTCCAAGCGTACGATACTCCATTGCATCCTTCCCTATTTTGATTTGTTTTTTTCCAGTTCCCGCTCGACCGCTGCCGTTACTTTTTCGTAATCCTCAAGCGGGATGTTATTCTTGAGCAGGGCCTTTACATACAGCAGTTTCTGATAGGCGTCCATGGTCTTCTGCAGCTCAAGAAACGTATAGATCGCGACCAGCTCCTGCAGCGCCTGTTGCTTTTCGGTCTTCTTTTTCTCATGTTCCCGCAACTGCCGCAGCGCGTATGCCGTGCGCAGACGGTTTGTTCGCACCTCTTCCACCTGGGTAGCCTTCACCTTTTCAGCCTGCAGTGCGTGAATACTGTCTTTCTTTTCCGCTGCGCGCTTTTTGGCGGCGGAAAGCATGGCGCTCAGGGCAAAACCGCCGGCCGTTGAATCGCTCTCAAGCGAGGCAAAAAGCGTATCGCGCGAGGGTTCAAGGCGTTTCTGGCTGATGACAACCTGGAGGATCGCATGATCAACCTGGCCGATCCGCTCAAGCGACGCGCCGCGCGCTTTCATGGTGTCAATAAATTGCGACGCGGCCTGCGGACCGGATTTCCGCAGCAACGAAAGCCCGACCCCCACGAGCGAGTCCTCCTTATGAACCACCCTGCGGCTCAGCAGGGAGTACTCGGCGGAAAGACGGTTCCACTCATGGGGAACGATCCTGTTTCGCAGGGAACGGATCCTCCTGCCGATAAACGCGTTTTCCTTTCTGGCTGTCGCCAGATCGTTTTTGATCAGCGCTACCCGTAGGCCTGCCATCGATTTCACCACCAGGGCTTGCTCATCCTCCGCGCCGAGTCTCGCCGCAACTTTTCCCTCAAGGGCGGCATACCGCACCGCCGACATTCCAAGATACTCACGGCTTACCTCGCAGTACACGAGGTCGGACCGCGCAGCCTCAAGGTCGCCCTTCTCCAGTGACGCTTCCATGACCTCCGGTATTTCCCGCGCCAGTGCCGCGGCCCTTTTTTTTATTGACCGCTTTACCTCGCCGCCCTGACGCTGGTCAATTGCAGCCATCTGCGCATGATAATTCCATAGCAGCTTGAACGAGGGCTTCTTCTTTCCAAGCTCCTTGTTGAACATCCTGACCAGGTCGTTGATGTTCTTCTGCTGCCATTGCTCCTTTTCTAAAAGCAGGCCCTTCTCCTCAAGATAGATCTGTCCTTCAAGCTCTGATACTTTTCCCAGTATGTAGTTCCGGTTCGCATCATTTGCAGCTAGGGAACGCAACTGGGTCGCTATCCTCTTGGCCACGGCAATTGCTTCGCAGCGGCGTATCCCGCTTGCCGGATCATCAACGCTGGAAAGCGTATAATACGCCCGGTCGATGAGCGAGTCAATCCGGTCCTGTGGACAGTAGGTAGTCTTTTTTGCCGCATGAGCGAGCGGGACGAAAAAAATGAGGAGCATGAAAAACAAACGGGCAACTGATGATGCCGCGAGGCTCGGCAATCGTTTCCTGGATCTGCTCTTCACCGGTTGTTGCGTCAAAGCCCCCCCTTATCCTTGCATGGGTCACCCGGACATTAAAATACTTCTCTGCTCAGAGCCAGAAAAACCTTGCTCTGGACCTTCCAACCTAATATATAATGTAGTATATTTATCTGGCTGTTTTTGCCGGTAAATTGCTTCTTTTCCCCTGTCGGAGCCATTTCCCGGACAAGGAGAAATCCAGTTCATGTGCGGTATCGTCGGTTATATCGGCAACCGGGAAGCCTACCCGATTCTCATAAGCGGTCTTGCGGCCCTGGAATACCGGGGGTATGACAGCGCCGGTATTGCGATCGTGAATGGGCGCGCGAAGGCGCAGCTGTTCAAGGACAAAGGAAATGTCACCCACCTGCGCACGATCATGAAAAAGAAACCGCCGTCGGGTTTGTGCGGCATCGCGCACACCCGCTGGGCCACCCACGGCGCCCCGTCTCAGACCAACGCCCATCCCCACCTTGATCAAAGCGGCCGGATCGCGCTGGTGCACAACGGCATCATCGAGAATTATGCGTCGATCAAGGAGCGGCTCAAAGGCGAGGGAATAAAATTCAAATCAGAAACCGACAGCGAAGTGCTTTCCCAGCTGGTGGGGAAGTACTATGCCAACGGCGATCTCGCCGGCGCCGTGCGCAAAGCGTTGCTTGAAGTCCATGGAACATTCGGGATCGCGGTGGTTGCCTTTGACAATCCGGGAGTGCTCGTGGGCGCACGAAAAGGCTCTCCCCTCGTGGTCGGTGTCGGGAATAACGAGCTGTTTCTCGCCTCTGATGCCTCGGCGATCGTCCACCATACGAAAAAGGTGATCTACCTCAAAGACGGGAACCTTATCGAGTGCAAGAAAGGCGCGTCATACACCACGGTCACGCTCGACAACCGGGCGGTCGATACAGAAATCCAGCACCTGGACTGGGACGCGAAAGCGCTCGCCAAGGGAGGGTTCGATCATTTCATGCTCAAGGAGATCTTTGAGCAGCCTGAAACCATCCGTAACGCGATCCGTGGAAGGCTCCTTATCGAAGAGGGCGCCGCGCGTCTTGACGGCCTCAACCTGGTGCTTCCCGAACTTCGCTCAATCAGACGCCTGATTCTCATCGCGTGCGGCACGAGCTGGCACGCGGCGCTCTGCGGCGAATACATGATCGAAGAGATCGCCGGTATCCCGGTGGAGGTCGAATATGCCTCGGAATTCCGCTACCGCAACCCCATCATCGAGCCGCACACCCTGGTGTTTGTCATCAGCCAGTCCGGCGAAACCGCGGACACGCTCGCCGCGCTGCGCGAGGCGGCGCACAGGGGCGCGACCGTGCTCGGCATCTGCAACGCCGTAGGATCAACCATTGCGCGGGAGACGCACGGCGGCGTGTACCTGCATGCCGGACCTGAAATAGGCGTCGCTTCAACCAAAGCGTTCACCTCACAGCTGACCGTGCTTTCGCTCCTGACGCTTCTATTGGGCCGCATGCGCCGGATATCAAACGCCGAGGGCATGAGAATCGCTCAGGCGCTTACGGCGATCCCGGATCAGGTTTCCCGTATCCTCAAGCAGAACAAAAAAATACGCGACATCGCGCGGTACTATAAAAAACACCGCAATTTCCTGTACCTCGGCCGTTCCTACAATTTTCCGGCGGCGCTCGAAGGCGCACTCAAGCTTAAGGAGATCTCCTACGTCCACGCCGAAGGATACCCGGCTGCGGAAATGAAGCACGGGCCCATTGCGCTTGTTGACAAGGACATGCCGTCGGTAGTGATCGCTCTGCGCGACAGTGTCTATGAAAAGGTGATCTCCAACATTCAGGAGATCAAGGCGCGTGGCGGCAGCGTCATCGCCATCGCCACTGAAGGCGACCGGCATATCAAGAAATTCGCGCGGCATGTCATCCATATACCTGAAACCATTGAAATGCTGTCGCCGCTTCTTTCCGTCATTCCGCTGCAGCTTCTGGCGTACCACATCGCCGCGCTGCGCAAATGCGAAATAGACCAGCCGCGCAACCTGGCAAAATCAGTGACCGTGGAATAGGAGGCAAGCGCATGCCGGTAAAACACCGGGAGTATGAGGTCAAGCTCAACGTGTTCGAGGGTCCGCTCGACCTCCTTCTTTATCTGGTCACGAAGAACGAAGTGAACATCATCGACATCTCGGTGGCAGAGATAACGGCGCAGTACCTTGAGTACCTTGACCTCATGCGTGAACTCAATATCGACATAGCCGCCGATTACCTGCACATGGCGGCAACGCTTACCTACCTCAAGGCACGCGAACTCCTGCCGCCTTCGGAGACCGAATCGCCGGCGCCGGAAGAAGAGGGTATTTACAACCGAGAGCAACTGATCGCGCAGCTCCTTGAATACCAGAAATTCAAGCAGGCCGCGGGCGCGCTCAGACATTTTGAGGCCGAGCAGATCTCCCTCTTTCAACGGGGCGTTCCGGACACGATCAAAGGAACCGACGACGGTGACGGCATTGACCTCGGCTTACTCTCGACCTTTGACCTCCTCACCGCATTCAAGCGCGTGCTTGAAAAGGCGCACACCGAGGACGACCGGCAGGTGGTCGCTGCCGACAATGTGAAAATCGACGACCGGATCGAACGGGTACTCGCCACGCTTTGCGACAAGGGCGAAGTACGCTTCGAAGAACTTTTCGCCGACGACATGCGCCGGATCGTTATCGTGGTCACGTTCATGGCCATCCTTGAGCTTGTCAAGATGCAGGAGATCACGTTCCGGCAGGAACAGCGATTCGCTGCGCTCTATGTGTCCCGCCGGACCGACGAGAAAAAGGAAAACGCGACTCGGGAATCCGGGGAGAACGGGTAATTCACTATTGGGAGGAGGCGCTATGAGCAACCTTGAAAACGATCTTGTTGATCTGCCCGGGGAACTGCACGACGACGAAGAGCTGGAGACGGTCCCGGAAGCGCCCGCCGATTCTCTGCGGATTCTCGAAGCGCTCCTTTTCGCCTCCGATGAACTGCTCAGCACCGCACGCCTCAAAGCGATTCTGCCGGGAACGCCGGATGCGCGCCACATCGGCACCATGGTGGAACGAATCAACCGTCAGCTCCAAAAGGAGCGTCATCCCTTTGAAATTGTGGAGATCGGCGGCGGGTATCAGTTCAAGACCATAGCCTACTTTCATCCGTGGGTGCGTCAGATTTTCAAGGACAAGGCATCAAAACGGCTTTCGATTCAGGCCCTGGAGTGTCTTTCGATCATTGCGTACCGTCAGCCGCTCAGCAAGGCCGAGATTGAAGCGATCAGAGGGGTTATCTCAGACGGGGCCATGAAAACGCTTCTTGAAAAGCGTCTCATTACCATTACGGGCCGGAGCGAAAAACCGGGCAGGCCGCTATTGTACGGAACCACGCCCGAGTTTTTAAAATATTTCGGCCTTAATAAAATCAGCGACCTACCTAAAATCGAGGAGTTTGAAGCCATGGCGCGAGACAGAATGGAGCAGGTGCCGATCAATGAGCTTAAAAACGTCGGCCAGCAGCCGGAAGACAACGTATTGGGCGAAGAGGCGTCGATTGAAATCACCCTTCCCGACGAGAAAAAAAGTGATGCGCCGCCCGGTGCGGTTTCCGAACGCACCGCTGTCGGTATTGATGACGCCGGCATGTTTGAAGTGTCGGTACAGGAAAAAACCACGGAACAGCCGGAAGAACCTTCGCAAGCACACGAAGAGCCGGGGCGCGCAACAGAAGGTGAAACCGTGCTTCAACGGGTGGTGGACAGCGGCGGCACGAGCACGCATGAACCGTCCTCTCCGCCGGTAGTCGTCGTCAAACAGAAGAAAAGGGGGCGACCGCGAAAAGAAAGAAACGAGGAGTCCGCCGCGCAGACGGAAACCCCTTCCCATAAAGAAAAGCAAAAGCGCGGGACCGTACCGGATGCCCGACAACCCGAGGAGGATGTGGCGTTGTTTGAGAGTGCCGCAACGGTAAAAAAAGGCCCGGATGAGGTCCAGACACCCGAACAGCCTCCATCCCCCACACTCCGGCCCGAACAGGAAGCGGTGATCGAGGTCGCTGTCGATACGGACCAGCAGAAAGCGCGTGCGCCAAACGGGGAGAGCGAACCCCAGGTTGACGAGGCGGTGATTGATGTGGCGGCCATTCCTGACCAGGAGACCGTCCGTTTGGTGAAGGAAGCCGATGACGGCTCCGCGGACGGACAGGACAAGGACGATGATGCTTTGTTCGAGGTGAAAATGTGATGAAGGCAGCGGCAGCGTCTGCAGTCGTTCAGTCCCGCGGCACTGAGCAGAAAAACGATCTCACGCCGCTCATGCGGCAGTACAATGAGATCAAGGCACGCAATCCCGGCGCGGTCCTGCTCTATCGCATGGGCGATTTCTACGAGATGTTCAACGAAGACGCCAAAATCGCCTCCACGGTGCTCGGACTCACCCTTACCAGCCGCAACCATGGCGGCGCGGAAAACACCCCGCTCGCCGGGTTCCCTTTTCATGCGCTCGACCGGTACGTGCACCGCCTGATCAAGGCAGGGTATAAAATCGCGGTATGCGAGCAGACCGAAGACCCCAAACAGGCAAAAGGGATTGTCAGGCGGGATATTGTGGAGATCATATCGGCGGGCACCGCCACCGAAGGATCATTCATAGAAGAAAAAGCGAACAATTTCATCCTCGGCATCTGCCGGGAAAACGGGCGCGCCGGTGTCGCGCTCTGCGACCTTTCAACAGGACAGTTCGAAACGGAGGAAGTGGATGAGGGCATAATCGGCCGGGAGATCGCCCGGATTGGTCCGAGCGAAATTGTTGCCGTACCGGATGAGGAGGAATATCTCCGTACGCTTGTCGCCGAGGCATACCGTCAGACCGTTATTTCCTTCTTTGATGCGTGGAAATTCTCCACCGATACTGCCGCCGATGCGCTGAAAACCCATTTTCAGGTCGCCTCCCTTTCGGGATTCGGTCTTGAAGGCTTCACCTGCGGCGTCGCCGCCGCCGGCGCGCTGCTCCTGTATCTCAAGGAGCAGAAAAAAAGCGACCTCCGCCACATCACCGCACTCCGGCCGCGATTGCTCTCCGAATTCGCCGAACTCGATCCGTCGACCATCCGCAACCTCGAGCTTCTGAAACCGCTGCATACCGACGAACATGACGGCACGCTCGTTTCCGTTCTTGACAAAACAAGCACTTCCATGGGCGGCCGCATGCTCAAACGCATGCTCACCCGTCCCCTCAAGGACGCGGCCCTCATAAACGAGCGTCTCGCGTGCGTCGAATGGCTGAAAAAGGACCCGTTTGTCCGTCAGGAGACCGAGCTCCTGCTCAAGCGAGTGGCGGACATCGAGCGGCTTATCGGCCGCATCACGCTCGAACGGGCCAATGGCCGCGACCTGGTCGCACTGAAAAATTCGCTCGACGTCTTTCCGGCGCTCATACGGATCCTCAAGGAAGCGCCGCCCCGGATCATCGCCGATGCGGTCGGCTCGCTCTCCGGTTTCGAACACGTGGTCCATCGCATCGCGGCGACCCTTACCGACAATCCCCCGCATTCGATCCGGGAGGGAAACATTATCCGGAACGGGGTGTCACCGGAGCTTGACGAACTCAGGGACATCGCCGGTTCGAGCAAGAAGTGGATTGCCCGGCTTCAGGAAAGCGAACGCGCGCGCTGCGGCATCTCCTCGCTCAAGGTCGGTTTCAACAGGGTGTTCGGTTATTACATAGAAGTCTCCAACGCCAACCTCAATCTTGTCCCTGCCGATTACACGCGCAAGCAGACCCTGACAAACGGCGAGCGTTTCGTCACCCCCGAGCTCAAGGAGATGGAAGGGAAAATTCTCGGGGCCGAAGAACGGCTCAGCGTCCTTGAATACGAGTTGTTCGTTGAGCTGCGCTCGTCCGTCGCTGCCGAATGCGTCCGCATCCAGAAGGCGGCGCAAGCGGTGGCATGCATCGACGTCTTCACCTCGTTTGCGCGGGTAGCGGCGGAAAACAACTATTGCCGGCCCATCATTACGGCACAGCCTGATATTGTCATCAGGGAAGGCAGGCATCCGGTGGTGGAGCATATGCTGCACGGCATTGAATTTGTGCCCAACGACACCGATCTGATCAAGAAAGAAGCGCAGATCCTGCTCATCACCGGTCCGAATATGGCGGGCAAATCAACCTATTTGCGCCAGAATGCTCTCATCGCCATCATGGCACAGATCGGGTCGTTTGTTCCGGCCCAGTTTGCCCAAATAGGCGTCGTTGACAAGTTCTATACCCGCGTCGGCGCGTCCGATCGCCTGGCGAGAGGCCTCTCAACGTTCCTCGTCGAAATGATAGAAGTCGCCACTATTCTTAATAACGCAACCGACAGCAGTCTGATACTGCTCGATGAGGTCGGACGCGGCACCTCGACCTTCGACGGTATTTCTATCGCATGGGCGGTTGCCGAATACCTCCACGAAACGGCAGGAAGGCGGGGGCGCACCATTTTCGCCACCCATTACCACGAGCTGACCGAGATGGCGCTCCTGTTCCCGCGCATCAGGAACCTGCATGTCAAGGTCAAGGAATGGAACGATCAGATCATCTTTTTAAGAAAAATCGATGCCGGTTCCTGCGACCACTCATATGGCATTCAGGTCGCCAGGCTCGCGGGCGTACCGCGCAAGGTCATCCTCAGGGCCCGTGAGATCCTTTCCAACCTTGAAAACATGGAACTCACGCCGGACCATACGCCGGTGCTCGCCCGTCACCGGAACGGTGCCGGCAAGGACGAAAACGCCGGACAGACCGATCTGTTTTCTTCCGGCATACAAATGAACGCAATTGACAGCAGGTACGGCGAGATCGTGCAACAGCTGCAGGATCTCGCCGTTGAAGAGCTTACGCCGCTCGATGCGCTTAATGTTCTCGCCGAACTCAAGGAAAAGGCTTCGTCGACCGGATAGGCGATCTGCCGTTTTTTCCGTCAACCGAGGATAAAAATTCTATGGCAACCATGACCACCCCCTTCCATACCCCGCACTCGATTTTTAAAAACGGCCTTCCGTGCATTGGCGTTTTAGTGGAAGAGCTAACCGGCGTGTATCAAAAGGGTATCTGGCCGGGCATTGTCGATACGGCAAAAAAGCACGGGCTAAACTGTCTCTGTTTCACCGGCGGCACGCTTCTTAAATCTCCGGTGGACGTCTGGCAATACCAGCGAAATCTTCTGTACGATTTCGCGCAACAGTATCCGCTCAGCGGCCTTATCGTTTTCGGATCACTCGTCAGCTATGTTGAGGAAAAAAGCAAAAGCGAATTTATCGCCCGGTTCGGCAGCTGTCCCCTGGTGACCCTTACGCCGACCCAGGAAGGCGTTCCTGCCATATATGCCGACAACCGTTCCGGGTTCCGCCAGTTGATCACCCATTTGATCGAAGAGCACGGCTGTCGATCGTTTGCGTTCGTTACCGGTCCCGCATGGAATTCGGAAGCAACGAAGCGGCTGGACGTTCTTTCCGCAACGCTGGATTCATATGGACTGAGCCTGTCCGCCGACGGAATCTTTCCCGGCACCTTCGACCGTGAAAGCGGTTCCGCTGCCGCACGAGCCCTTGCTGACCGGATTGATGCGTATGATGTCCTGGTGACCGCCGACGACCAGTCTGCGCTGGGGGCAATCGAGACCTTCACCCGTCTCGGTATCGCGGTGCCGGAACAAATCGCGGTCACGGGCTTTGACGACATTGAAGAAGCAGCATACTGTACCCCCCCGCTCACGACGGTCCGCCAGCCGCTCTACGGCCTCGGTGAGCTTGCCGTTACCACGCTCGTTCGTTGCATGCGCCGTGAAATCGTCGACGAGCACTGCATTCTTGACGCGCCTTTTGTCGTTCGGCAATCGTGCGGCTGTTTCGAACGCCAGAACCCCGCAATAACAGGCTCCCCTTCCTCATCACCGGCTGATCCGGTAGCCTTCGTTCTCTCATCAATCAAGGCACCCACAGCACGCTTGAATTCCGCCACCAGGCGGGTGCTCTCCTCTTTCTTTGGCGATATTCCCCTGCGTCGCGACGATCGCTTCCTCAAACGCCTCATCGAGGTTGCGCGCAAGGAAGGGCTTGGCGAGCGGCATCTTGCCCACTGGTCAAAAACGCTGTCGGCCATGCAGGAATACTGCAGGACCTACTTTGATCACGACAGCGCGGCCTTTGCCTCATCGCTTGCCCTTGAAGCATCGTCGATCCTGACCGAAATGACCTACCGGTCTCAGGGATACGCCCGCATTGAGGACGCTCGCGAGTATATGTTCATCCATGACACCGGGGCGCTCATTACCAACTCCCTGTCGCTTTCGGACATGGCGGATACGATCGCCAAGCAGCTTCCCCGCCTTGGAATAGACACGTTCCATATTTCCCTGTTTGATGAGGCGTCGTCCACATGCGATCGTGGGCGGCAGTTCCTTTCCGTTATCAAAGGCAGAAACGTTCCTATCGCGACCGACACGACCTACCCGAGCGCGAGCCTTCTTCCCGGTCCTCTGATCGAGAATGCTGCCCCGGCGGTCTATATTATCGAACCGCTCTATTTTCAGTCATCGCAGTTCGGGTTCGCCCTGTTCGAAGGCGGTTCGGTCAAGACAGATATCTATCCCATTTTGGGCGGCTATATCTCCAGTGCGCTGCTCTCCCGCCTTCTTATTGATAGAATGGAAAAGCAAAGCGCCTCTCTCAAGGAGGCGAACGATATGCTGGTTGCGTTGCGCTCCAAGGAACGCGCGTACCTCGAATCGGTGAAGGGGGAGCTGGAACTGGGCCAAAAGATCCAGATGAGCTTCCTGCCCCATGAAATTCCACAGCTCCAAGGATGGGAAATGGACGCCCTGTTCATGCCTGCTCGGGAGGTGAGCGGCGATTTCTACGATACGTTTCTCCTCGATGACAATACGCTTGCGATGGTAATCGGTGACGTGAGCGGAAAGGACATCAGCGCGGCGCTTTTCATGTCGCGCATCCAGATCCTTCTGCGCGCCCTAACGGAACAAGCTTTTACTGAAGGCAAGGCACTTGCCGAAACGATCACGACGGTCAATGAATATATTGCCCGTCAATACAAGCACGCATATACTGCGGTCATGTTCTCCACGCTATTCTATGGCTTCCTTGATCTCGACACGGGCAGACTGCGTTTCATCAATGCAGGGCATCTCTCGCCGATCATCATCCACAAAGGCACCCTGAAGGCAAAGCTGCCGCAGACAGGTCCGGCTATCGGCCTTGACGCCACGTCTTCGTTTAACGAAGAGGAGATCATCCTCGAACAAAACGACCTCTTTTTTGCCTATACGGACGGTGTCACCGAAGCGAAGAATCCAAGCGGCGATTTCTTTTCCGCTGCCCGTCTCGGTCATTTGTTCATTCAAAAAAGCGGCTCAGCACAGGAGATTGTTTCCAGCATCAAGAGAGCCCTTACGCGGCACATGCAGGACGCCGCACCCTACGATGACATCACGGTCCTGGCAGTGTATCGCGGCTGACAGCCGATCCGGCTCAACAAAACACCTTCTCCATTCGCGCAAGCACCGCTTTCTCTTCCCGCGAAATGGTATTGATGCCGAGAAGTCCTCCTGACGCCTGTGCAACCGCCCGTGCACACCCGATGATCTCCTTCTTGAGGGACTCCCGCTCCTGCTTCGTGAGCTTCTCGCACAATCCCTCGATATAGTGCGTCCAGGCGGTCAGAAGTGATGCAGGAGGCTTATGCTCAAGCCACTCCTTGAGGAGATGGTACTCAATTGAATCGCGTTGTATTCCCCTGTCGTTTGCCGCCCTGAGGATCGTCTCCTCCTCCTTGGCGGAAACAGAACCATCCGCCCATGCCATTTCAACAAGCGGAATAACCGAGAGCGGTGCAAGCGTTTCAGGCCGCACATCGAGCTCGACCAGCTTTTCAAGCACGTTCTCATTATGTATTCCCGAAACCCGTGCAAGCGATTCTTTGGTCTCTTTCATTTTCCGCATCTTTTTCAGGTTCTCTATGAGCACCTTGTCCTGTGCCTGGAAGAACGCGTCCTCCAGTTTTTTCCTCTGCGTTTCGAGAAAGAGTTCATGATCGTCAATAACCATGCGCGAGCTCCTTGTGGCGATATCACCGCTGGCTGAATTCACGCAGCCGGGTAAAAACGTATTTCACTATCTTTTCCTTTTTCTCAAATTCGATATTGATAAAGCGGGTGTGATACAGAAAATGCTGCGCGCCCTTATGGCGGGATACCGCCAGCACCTTGGCCTGCACGCCGGCGATGGTCAGTTTTGGCGAACTCGAGGTGACAAGGACCGTGTCCCCCACGCCGAGCTGCCGCTGCGAAATAAAGGCACACCCTCCACCGGAAATATCGCATAACTTCACCATGAACGGCATCGTATCGTCAGGCCTGCCTTTTTCCGAGGCGATACACTTGATACTGACCGCCAGATCCGTTTCGACGCGCACATCCTGGCGCAGCTGGTTGCGTTTGAACGAAAGGGTATGACGGCATTTGACCGTCTCCGACGAAGGATCAAATGAAACGAGCGGCACTTCGATGCCATAGATTCCGTCCGCCTTGCGTGTAAATGCCATGCGGACGGGTGATTCAAATGCGAGCATGCGACCCTTTTCAGCGCTGGTAAGCTTCACCGAAAAAAACAATTCGCGTACCAGCGAAACAAGAGCTTCCCCCTGGATGGTCTTCCGGGGTCCAAGCATCCAGACGTTCTGACCGGGCGAAAGATTCCGGGTAGAAATCAGCGGTTGCCCCTGCTCTAAAATACCGTAGTGCATCTTTTTGCGCAACGACTGCAGAAGGTCTTCGAGTGCCAGGAGCTCGGCCTCGTCCCGATCAGTGGCGAGCGCACTTGCGACGATATGGTCAACGCCCTTTTCATACGCGGGAAGTGATGAAAACAGTTCGTTGATATCTGTTATTCCGGTTTCCTGTGCAATGAGGCGCAGCAAACGACGTTCTTCTCCATTGATGCTGAACCGACGGGAATTCTCGTTAAAACGCTCCTCAAGGACGTTTTTTTCGACGTAATCCTGCTGCTTCACTCTGACCAGCTCAAACAAGAAAAATGACGCGGCGAGTGCAATACAAAGAAGAATCAGCACAATCGCCTCTCCGGTTTCTGCCTTAGGAAGACTGAGGTCTGAATATCGCGTAACTTCGGCTATGGCCTGTGCAGCGGGAAACACCAGAAACACCACCGGTAGTTTGCTTGCTTCAAAGAGGCACCGTATCATAGCCAGACTTTCATTTCAGCCTTTTTCTTCCCCTGCCAGGGGATATGCAGATTGTGACGTTCGTTGAGAAAAAGCCTAAAACGTCTCAGGTACATACTCTTCTTGTTCAGGCGCATGCACCTCGTCATCAGAAAAAACAGGCAGGGTATCGCCGCCGGTCAGCGTCCTCCCCGATATTCCCTGGCCGGCTTCGGGCTCGAACTTCGAATAATCGCTTGACAACAAAACAATATCAACGCGACGGTTGAGCGCCCGGTTACGCTCGCTTGTGTTCGGCACCGACGGTTTATACTCTCCATAGCCGGCCGCAGACAGCCGTTCCGGCGAAATGTCCCCCTGCGCAATAAAATACTGCAGCACATTGGTTGCGCGCGCCGTGGAAAGCTCCCAGTTTGAAAAATACTGCCGTGTATGGATTGGAACGTTGTCGGTATGTCCCTCGACGCGGATCGAGTTGGGCATGGCAGCCAGAATATGTGCCACACTGCGCACAATCTCCTTGGCCGCCGGCGTCAAATCCGCTGATCCGATCTCAAAGAGCACCGTATCTTTGACACTGATGACCAGTCCGCGCGGGCCGAGATCGGTGGAAATCTTTCCCTCGAGCCCTTTCTGCGCAATCATTCGGCGGACCTTCTGCTCGGTATTCTGCATCTCGAGGTGCTCTTTATAAACCTTCTGTCCGGGCATGAAGGACCTTCCGCCGTCGAGCACTCCGCCTCTTCCCACGCCACCGAATACAATGGCCAGCGATGCCGAGACCGCTTCAAACTTTTTTTTATCAACTTGACTCATTGCGTAGAGTACGATGAAAAAAATAAGGAGAAGCGTAATAAGATCGGCATAGGTCAGGAGCCACCGTTCTGAGCGGTCCTTTTCTGCGCGTGGGGGCCCTCCGCCTTTTTTCGCCATAGTGCCGCTACTTCGAGAATGCGGTGATATTCTTCGCTATCGACCGGGCCAGAAACGCCTTGAGTTTCTGCTCAACGATACGCGGATTATCGCCCGACTGAAGCGAGAGGATACCTTCAAGCATGATATGTTTGACAAGTTGTTCATGCTCATGTCTCACCTTGAGCTTGCTTGCAATGGGAAGCCAAATAAGATTGGCCGACACGATCCCGTAGAGGGTACAGATAAACGCCAGGGCGATGGCGCCGGCAAGTTCATTGGGATTCGATACATTGGAGAGTACGTTAATGAGACCGAGCACCGTCCCGATGATGCCCATGGTCGGCGCATATCCACCTGCCGATTCAAAAACGCTTGCTCCAAGATGGTGACGCTCGGCGATAAAGGCTATTTTCGTCTCGAGCGTGTCGCGAACGAGCGTGGGATCGGTACCGTCGATAACCAGTTGAAGACCGCTTTTCAGAAATTCATCATCGGTATTTGCCAGCTCGGATTCAAGACAGAGAATGCCCTCACGGCGCGCCCGTTCAGAGAAACCGACAAGTTTTTTTATGACGTCGGGAATATTGTGCTTCTGCTCTGTAAAGGCAATAACCAAAAGCTGCGGGACGATGGCAAGGGACGACATGGGAAAGCTCACCACCACGGCGCCGATTGTTCCGCCCAAGATAATGATCGCAGCCGAGATACCAATATATGAAGTGAGGCTGCCGCCCTCGAGAATGATACCTACAGCCAGGGCGCCAAAACCGAGAATTAAGCCAAAAATGGTGGTGAAATCGATCATGAATCGTCAACTCCCCACAAAAAGAACCACAACATGGCCTGATACAATGCATTACCATTGTACCATTCCGCCGGAAGCATGCCAAGGGTTGTTTTACAGCGGGCGGATCACGGGGGTAAATATCTTGACTGATGTCGGTTCGATATAAATGAATCCGGCGGCAATGTTGAATTTCTTGATAGCATGTCCGCACATCAGCCTGACATTCCCTGTGGAAAGCTGCGCTAAAAGACGGGTATGTCCGGGCAAAATGCCGAGTTCTCCCGAATAGCCGGGAGCCACAATGAACTCGGCCTCCTGGCGAAGATACACCTTTTCAGGAGTAACGATTTCGCACGGAATGGTCTTCATTGAGTCAGCTCCCGGGCCGCTTTCACCACATCTTCGATGGTCCCGGCCATGTAGAATGCCTGTTCCGGCAATGTATCGTGCTTGCCTTCAATAATCTCCTTGAAACCCTTCACCGTATCGGAAAGCGATGTGTATTTGCCCTTCATCCCGGTGAACTCCTCGGCAACCGAAAACGGCTGCGACAGGAATTTCTGAATTTTGCGCGCTCGGGCAACGATGAGCTTGTCATCATCAGAAAGCTCTTCAACGCCGAGGATCGCGATAATGTCTTGAAGGTCCTTGTACCGCTGCAGAATTCGTTGCACCTCCCGCGCCACCAGGTAGTGTTCGTCACCGACAATCTGCCGATCGAGCATTTTGGAGGAAGATTCAAGCGGATCAACGGCAGGATAGATGCCGATATCGACCAGCTTGCGCGAGAGCACGGTTGACGCATCAAGGTGGCCGAACGCGGTCGCGACACCGGGATCGGTAAGGTCGTCTGCAGGAACGTAGATCGCCTGCACGCTCGTTATCGAGCCGGTTTTGGTGGAAACGATGCGCTCCTGCAGTTCGCCCATTTCCGTGCCGAGCGTGGGCTGATACCCCACGGCCGACGGCAGCCGGCCCAGAAGCGCCGACACTTCGGCGCCCGCGAGAACATAACGGAAAATATTGTCAACAAAAAGCAGCACATCCTGGCCTTCGGTATCACGGAAATATTCAGCCTGGGTCAGACCGGTGAGCGCGACGCGCAGGCGCGATCCCGGCGGTTCGTTCATCTGCCCGAACACCAGCACGGTCTTGTCAATGACCTTTGATTGGGTCATGTCAAGATACAGGTCGTTTCCCTCGCGGGTGCGTTCACCCACGCCGGCGAACACCGACACGCCCCCGTGGTGCTTGGCCACGTTGTTGATGAGCTCGCAGATCACGACGGTCTTTCCCACGCCGGCGCCGCCAAAGAGACCGATCTTTCCACCCTTCTTGAACGGTGCCAGGAGATCGATAACTTTGATCCCGGTCTCAAACACCTGGAGCCTCGTCTCCTGCTCAAGAAAGGAGGGTGGATCGCGGTGGATGGGAAGCGTGATGTCGCTTGTGACAGGACCCTTGTGGTCGATGGCACGCCCGGCGTAATCGAGAAGGCGGCCAAGCGAGCTCTTACCGACCGGCACGGTTATAGGTTTTCCGGTGTCGAGAACCTCCAGCCCGCGTGATAGGCCTTCGGGGGGACCGAGCACAATCGTACGAACCGTATTGCCTCCTATGTGCTGCATGACCTCAAGAAGAATCGACGCATGTGCGTCATCCTTGACCTGCATCTCCTTGGATACGGTAAGTGCGTTGTAAATTGCCGGAATCTCATTCTGCCGAAATTCAACATCGACGACCTGACCGAAAATCTGGGTAATTCTTCCTCTGGCCATTATTTCACCACCTCGCTGGTTGCGATGATTTCTGCGATTTCCCTGGTTATGACTGCCTGACGTACCTTATTCATTTCAAGCGTAATTGTATCAATCAGATTCCCTGCGTTGCGGGTCGCGTTGTCCATGGCGCGCATCCGCGCCGCCAGCTCGGCTGCATATGAATCACGCATCATGGAGTAAAGCCTGCCCTTGAGATACATCGGGATCAGCGTTGCCAGCACTTCCTCCTCGTCGAGCGGCTCGTAGGTCATGCACCGGTACAGCATACCCCCGGGTTGAACCGGCTCTATGGGAAGCAGCCGGGTGCTGTTCACCTGCTGCTTCATCATTGATTTGAAATGGCTGAAGACGACGGTAAGGGTCGTGAGCTGTTCCTCCTGGTATGCCTTGAGCACGTCCTGGCCAATTTTATCGGCCATACCGAAATCGAACTTGTTGAAGAACTGCGCATACTGATGCTTTCGGCCACATGAGGTATTCCTGTAATGCTCTGCCGCTTTCTTTCCCACGGCAAAAAACGCCTTAACACGGTCACCGTTTTTTTTAAGAAACGCGTCGGCCTCCCGCATGGTGCTGTTGTTGAAATCGCCGCACAACCCCTTATCCGCCGTGATGACCATGAGCCCGACGTTCCCGGCATCCTTGACCTTCTCTGTGCCCGGCATGCGGTAGAGATTGGCGAGCTTGGCCTTGGGCGAACCGGCGAGGAACAGAAACGCGAAAAGCACTTTTTCAAGTTCTGACTGGTAGTAGGAGGCATCGGTATTTGCCCGCGCGGCCCTTGAGAAACGCGCTCCCGCAACCATCTTCATGGCTTTTGTGATCTGCCGTGTTGATGAGATCCCCCTTATCTTTTTCCGCAGTTCGGACAGTGACGGCATGGTTTTCCTATTGTTCGATTATGGACATCCGGAAGCCTGCCCGGCGGCTTCAGAATTCCCGGTTATTTCCTTTTTTCCTTGAATGCCGCGATCGCCTTGTCGAGGCGCGACTTTGCCGTGTCATCTATCTGTTTTTTTTCCTTGATATCGGCAAGGAGGTCGCGGTGATGTTCATCCAGAAATGCGCTGTAGTCCTTTTCCCACTGCCCGATCGCGTCAATGGCCACGTCATCAAGAAAGCCATTGACACCGGCGTAAATCACCGCGACTTGTTTTTCAACCGACAGCGGTCTGTACTGGTCCTGTTTGAGCACCTCGGTGAGGCGCTCGCCGCGCGCCAGCTGTGCCTGGGAATGCGAATCGAGTTCCGAACTGAACTGCGCGAACGCGGCCAGTTCGCGGTATTGCGCCAGGTCGAGCCGAAGCCGTCCCGCGACCTGTCGCATCGCCTTGATCTGCGCCTTGCCACCGAC